>DATHUE010000252.1:0-4601 GCA_035462545.1 Solirubrobacterales bacterium | reverse complement strand
GGGGCACCGGATCCCGGTCTGGTACTGCGACCCCTGCGAGGAGACGATCGTCGCCGAGCAGGCGCCGGCGGGCTGCGGCGCCTGCGGCGGCGAGCTGCGCCAGGAGGAGGACGTGCTCGACACCTGGTTCAGCTCGGCGATTTGGCCCTTCGCGACGCTCGGTTGGCCGCAGGACACCCCGGAGCTGCGCGCCTTCTACCCGACCAGCTTCCTCACCACCGCCCGCGAGATCCTCTTCCTCTGGGTGGCGCGGATGATCATGACCGGGATCGAGTTCGCCGGCGACGTCCCGTTCCGCGACGTCTACGTCCACTCGGTGATCCAGGCCCGCGACGGGCGGCGGATGTCGAAGAGCCTCGGCACCGGGATCGACCCGCTGGAGGAGATCGACGTGCACGGCGCCGACGCGCTGCGCTTCGGGCTTTTGGCGATGTCCTCGACCCAGGACGTCCGCTACTCCGACGCCAAGGTCCAGCAGGGACGCGACCTCGCCAACAAGCTCTGGAACGCCAGCCGCCTGGTCCTCCTCAACGCGGCCGAGGTCGAGCCGGCGCCGCGGCCGACCTGTGTCGAGGACCGCTGGATCCTCTCGCGGCTGGAGCGGACGATCGCCTCGGTCACCGCCAAGCTCGAGTCCTATGACTTCGCCCACGCCGTCCAGGAGGCGTACTCGTTCTTCTGGCGCGACCTCTGCGACTGGTACCTGGAGATCGCCAAGCCGCGCCTCTACGACGGTGAGGAAGAGGTCTCGGCGACGCTGCTCTACGCCCTGGAGCGCACCCTGGCGCTGCTGCACCCGACGATGCCGTTCGTCACCGAGGAGGTCTGGTCGTTCCACCCGGCGGCGCGGGGGCACCTCGCCGTGCACCCGTTCCCGGTCGCCGACGAGTCGCTGTTCGACGAGCCGGCCGAGGCGGACGTCGAGACAGGGATCGAGCTGACCCAGCGGCTGCGCGCCTGGCGCGACCTCGCCGAAGTGCCGGTGGCGGCGGTGCTGGTGGCGGCGATCGACGGCGTCGAACCGCCGGAGTTCGTCGCCCGCCTCTCCCGCTTCGAGTTCGACGGGATCGGCGCCGAGCCGGTGGCGGCGGTCGGGCCGGTGCGGGTGCTGCCCTCCGAGCAGCTCGACGCCGCGGCGGTTGCCGCCCGGATCGAGAAGCGCCGCCAAGAGCTGCGCGGCGAGGTCGAGCGGGCCGAGCGCAAGCTCGGCAACCAAGGGTTCGTCGCCAAGGCCCCAGCCGAGGTGGTCGAGGAGGAGCGCGGCAAGCTCGAGCGCTACCGGACCGAGCTGGCCGAGCTCGGTTGAGCGGCTTCGACCCAGACGCCTACCTCGACGCGCTGGAGCCGTTCGGCTGGCGGCTCGGCCTGGAGCGGATGCAGACGCTGACGACGGCCCTGGGGCTGCCCCAGCACCGTTTCGCGTCGGTTCACGTCGTCGGCACCAACGGCAAGTCCTCGGTGACGCGGATGACCGCGGCGCTGCTGGAAGCGCACGGGCTCAGGGCCGGCGCCTGCCTCTCCCCACACGCGGAGCGCTGGACGGAGCGGACCCTGATCGGCGGTGAGGAGATCGGTCCAGCGGAGTGGAGCGCCGCGGTCGCCCAGGTCGCCCACGCCGTCGAGGGGGTCGACCGGGCCTTGGAGGAAGGCGACTCCGTGACCCAGTTCGAGGCTGCTACCGCCGCCACCTTCGTCGCCCTTGCCAAGGCCCGCGTCGAGGTCGCGGCGGTCGAGGCGGGGCTGGGGGGAAGGCTCGATGCGACCAACACGGTCCCCTCGCGAGTGACGGTGCTGACCTCGATCGGGCTCGACCACACCGAGTGGCTGGGCGAGACCGAGCTCGAGATCGCCGCCGAGAAGCTGGCGGTGCTGCGCGACCAGACGACTCTCGTCCTCGGCCGGGTTTCGCCGGCGGTGGAGGCGCTGGCCGAGGAGACGGCGGCGGCGCGCGGCGCCCGCCTCCTGCACGCCCCTGCGGACCCCGGGCCGGAGATCGAGCTGGGCGTTGCCGGGGCGTTCCAGCGCCGTAACTTCGCCCTCGCCCGCACCGCTGCCGAGGCTTTCCTCGGCGAGCTCGACCCCGCCCGCGTGCGGGAGGTGGCGGCGAGCGTGCGCATCCCGGGTCGGCTGGAGCGGATCGGCGCCGAGCCGCCGGTCCTGATCGACGCCGCCCACAATCCCGACGGCGCCGCCGCCCTGGCCGAGGCGCTGCCGGAGGCGAGCGGCGGCCGGCGCGTCGTCGCCGTCCTCGCGATCCTCGCCGACAAGGACGCCGCCGCGATGGTCCGCGCCCTGGCCCCGGCCGTCGACCAGGCGATCTGCACCGAGCTTCCAGGCGCCCCCCGCCCGACCGTCGCCGCCGGGCGGTTGCGGCAGCTGTGCGAGGAGGCCGGCCTTGCCGCCGAGGCGGAGCCGGTCTTCCGTGCCGCGGTCGATTGGGGTCGCGAGCTTGCCCTCGCGGAACCGCAGGGAATTCTTCTGATCACCGGTTCCCACTACGTCCTCGCACCTGCGAGGATTGGCTGATGGACCGCAGCGCGGGCTCGGAACTGCTCTCGATGATGGCTCTGGTAGCCGCCGTCGTCGCGATCGTGATTCTCGTCTTCTTCGGGGTCGGCTACCTGTTCGGAAGGCTCTTCCTCTGAGCCCGCTCGGCGGTTCCGGCGCCGCGACAGGGTTCGTCACCCGGCCGGCGAAGTAGACTGCCCGCTCCCTCTTCGCGGGCCACCCAGCCATGTCACTAGCGATCTTCGGCATCGACAGCAGCGGTCTCAACCTGGCCATCAGCCTCCTGATCCTGATGCTGGCCGTCCTCTGGCTGGCGCTGATCGTCTACACCTTCACCGACGCCCGCCGCCGCATCGAGGATCCGTTCCTCGTCGCCTGCGCGACCGTCGCCTCGTTCTTCCCCTTCATCGGCACCGCCGTCTACACGATCGTCCGGCCGCCGGAGTTCCTCGAGGACGCCCACGAGCGCGAGCTGGAGATCAAGGCGGCGGAGCTGCGGGTGCGGCAGCTGACCGAGAAGTCCTGTCCCCACTGCGAGCACCCGATCGGGCGCGACTACCTGCGCTGCCCGAGCTGCCAGAAACGGCTCAAGCACCCCTGCCCGACCTGCGCCAAGCCCGTCGATCCGAACTGGGCGCTCTGTCCCTTCTGCGAGACCGCTCTGGGCGGCGGCGGCCGCCGCGAGCGCCCGGCCGAGCGGCAGAGTCGACCGGAGCGTTCCGAGCACCGCCCGGAGCGCCGGGAGCCGCGTCGCGAGCAGGCCCCGACGCCGAAAAAACGGCAGCCGGACAGTCGCAAGCAAGCTTCCTCGGGCTCCGACAGCAAGAAATCCTCGGCGGGCTCGAGCAGGAAACAGCCCGCCGCCGAGGCGCCCTCGAAAGAGGCGTCGACGAGCGAAAAACCACAGCAAAGGAGCCCCCGCCGTGAGCCGGACCCTGATCCTCGTCAAGCCTGACGCCTTCGAACGCGCCCTCACCGGCGAGGTGATCGCCCGCTTCGAGCGCAAGGGGCTGCGGATCGCGGCGCTGAAGTCGATGCGCGCGACAGAGGAGATCGCCAACGAGCACTACGCCGAGCACACCGAGAAGCCGTTCTTCGGCGAGCTCGTCTCCTTCATCACCGGCGGCACCCTGGTGGCGATGGTGCTGGAGGGGACCGAAGCCGTCAAGGCCGCCCGCCAACTGATCGGCGCGACCAACCCGGTCGAGGCCGCTCCCGGCTCGATCCGCGGCGACTTCGCCCTCGAGGTGACCTTCAACATGGTCCACGGCTCCGACTCCGACGAGTCGGCCGAGCGCGAGATCGGGATCTGGTTCCCCGAGCTCTCCTGACGGGCCGTCCCTGAAGCTGGTTCTCGCATCCGGGTCCCCGCAGCGGCGGGAGATCCTGCAGAAGCTGGGCCTCGAGTTCGAGGTGATCGTGCCCGGGGTGGAGGAGTTGAGCCAGGGGGACCCCGAGCACCTGGTGGTCGAGAACGCGAGGCGAAAGGCTTACGCGGTAAGGGAGGGGGTGGGCACGGACCGCTTGGTCATCGCCTGCGACACCGACGTCGTCCTCGACGGGCAGGTGCTCGGGAAGCCCGCTGATGCCGCCGAGGCGCACCGGTACCTCGATCGCATGGCCGGCCGGGCGCACACGGTGATGAGCGGCCTGGTCGTGCTCGAGCAAGGGGAGGAGCGCAGCGGCCTGGAAAAGACCACCGTCGTCTTCAAAGACCTCTCCGAGGCGGAGAAGGAGCGCTACGTGCGCTTCGGAGAGTGGGAGGGACGCTCCGGCGGCTACGCGATCCGGACGCTCGGCTCCACCCGGGTCGCGCGGCTCGAGGGCAGCGTCTCCAACGTCGTCGGCCTCCCCGTCGGACTGTTGGCCGAACTGGCGCCGGCTCTGTTCGAACGCGACTATCCCGCTTTGCGATGATTGGGTCGCCCTGCAAGGGCTGGGGCAGCGCCTGTGCGACCAGCGCCGGGCGCGCTGTCAACTGGCAGAGTCGCTCTTGCCAATCACCAAACTTAGGTCTCAAACGTGTATCGAAAGCAAGTACGCCGCCGCCGGGCGGTGCTCGCGCTGCTGATAGTCGGCTCCTTTGCCCTCCT
>DATHUE010000251.1:0-3600 GCA_035462545.1 Solirubrobacterales bacterium | reverse complement strand
GAAGAGGTTGACCGAGCCGATGCGGCGCATCGCGTACCGCTCGTAGGGGAGATCGCCGCGCCAGCGATTGTGTGCCTCGGCGGAGACGAAGTAGGTCTCCGGATCGCCCTCCATCTCAGCGATCTTCTCCGCCAGACCCTGCTCGGATAGGCCGAGGGCGGCGACGATGCGGTCGAGTTTCTCGCGGTGTTCGTCAGCACCCCAGCCGGCGAGCACGTGGTCGACGGCGTGGATCGAGCAGCCGCCGCGCTTGGCGACCAGCTCGTGGCCGGTCTCGACCACGTGGCCGACGTGCTCGAGGGGCACGTGCTCGAGCACCGAGATCGAGAAGACCGCGGCGAAGTCGTCGCCGAGCGGCTCGCTCGGGGGAAAGAGCTCGCGGATGAAGTGCACGTCCGGGTAGGCGGCCTGGAAGCGCTTGAACTCGCGCGGGCCGTTGCCGCCTCCCTGGTAGTCGTCGACCACCGTCACCTCGTAGCCGAGGCGGGAGAGCATCCCCGCCACCAACGGCTCCCCGGCGCCGATCTCGAGGATCCGCGATCCGCGCTCGACGTTGCCGAGGATCGCCTTGACCATCCAGCAGCGCTGCAGATCCTTCATGTCGAAGCTGGCCCCGGCCAGGCCGGTCATGTGGTCGGCGCTGTCGGCGAAGTCGCGAACGGTGCCGTAGGAGATCTCCGCCAGCGGGAAGGAGCCGGCGTAGCGCTCGGCGACCGGCCAAAGCGAGTTGTCGGCGATCGTCCAGGCCGACGCGTTGGCTCCCGGCGTCGCCCCCGTCGGTGCGTAGAGCGCCGCCTTGCCGGCCACCTTGCGCAGCAGCGGCGATCGCGCGGCGGCGGCGCGCAGCCGGTTCTTCGTCTCCGCCGCGCTCACGCGCTGGAACCCACCGGCCGCCCGGCAGCGGAGCACTCGCTCAGGAAGCCGGCCAGCCCGGCTGCGTTCGCCTGCCAGCTCAGCTGCTCGGCGGCGAAGCGGCGTGAGCCATCGCCGAGGCGGCCAGCGAGGTCGCGGTCGGCGAGCAGCTCTTCGATGCGAACGACGATCTCCATTGCATTGCCCTGCTCGAGCAAGAGCGCGTCCTCTCCGTGCTTCAGGTCATTGCCGATGTTGCAGTGCGGCAAGATAACCGGCCGCCCCATCGCCAGGAACTCCGGCAGCTTGGAGGGCAGCCGGTAGCGGTTGAAGTCGTCCGGCGGGCCGGGCTGGACGTAGGCGTCGGCAAGCGCCAGGTAGGCGGGGATCTCGCGCCAGGGAATCGGCCCCAGCTCGATCACGCCGTCGCCGAGGGCACGGAACGCACGCGGGTCGGGCCCGCCGAACTCGCTATGGCCGAGCCGGACGAGGCGCACCCGGTGGCCGCGCCGCTGCAGCAGCTTGACCGCCAGGTAGAGGCTCAGCATCTCGTGCTGGTTGGCGTAGTGGATGGTGCCGTGGTAGACGAGGACGAAGTCGTCCTCGCCCAGCCCGATCTCCCGCCGCGACGGCGCCTCCAGATCGGGGCGGAAGCGGTCGAGGTCGATGCCGGGGCGAGCGACCTGGTGGGGACGACCGGCGAGGTTGAAGTCGTTGAGCGCCTCGGTGATCACGGTGATGCCGGCGGCGCCGTCGAGGAACTCACGGTGGTGGGTGGGGTGGATCAGGTCCACCGGCACGAGGCTGTCCTGCTGGCGCAGCGGCAGCCGCTGGAGTTCGGCCAGCGAGCGACCGGTGGCCGATTCGATCAGCAGCTCCTCGTTGTCCTCCAGGTGGATGACGTAGGGAACGCCGAGCTGGCGCGCGGCGTCCACGGTCAGCCGCCGGACCCGCTCGCGCGGGGTCCAGCCGACCACGATCGTCTCGGCGGGATCGCGCTGCATCTCGCGCAGCTTGCGCCCGATCTCCTCGTGCGAGATGCACTCGAAGCGCGGCTCGCCGACCGCCTGGGCCCGAGCCGGGTCGCCGCGGCCGGCGACCGTGACGTCCCAGCCGAGGTCGGTCAGCTCGTTGCCGAAGTGGTAGGCCTGGATCCCGCTGTTGACGTCGAACGGGCCGAAGTAGACGAAGAGGACTCTCATCGCCTGCCCAGCGGTGCGGTCGCGCGGTAGACCCGTTCGCGCCAGCCCGCCGGCACGTAGTCGGCCAGCTGCTGGGCGAAGCCGGAGTTGAAGTAGGGATCGCCGCGCATCAGCTCGTCGTACCAGCAGTCGACGAAGAGCGCCCGGTCGACCGGGTCCGTCGCGGCGCGCTGCGAAGCGGGCGTGCGGTGGTTGACGAGGCGCGGCCGCGGCGCGTAGACCGACGCGAGGCCGCGCCTCGCCAGCCGCTGGCAGAGGTCGAAGTCCTCGTACTGGGAGCTGTAGAACTCGTTGAAGCCGCCCTCTGCCTCGAAATCGGCTTTGGCGACGAGGAAGCACTCCGAGCCGACCGCCGAGACCTCACGAGCGCAGGGCAGGGCGCCGTAATAGCCGTCGCCGTCGGCCGGGAAGCCGCTCAGCATCGGGCTGGCGGGATCGCGCAGGCCGATCGCCACTCCCGCCTGGTCGACCAGGCCGTCCGGCCGGGCCAGCAGCGGCCCGACGACCCCGACTCCCGGCAGGCCGGCATGGAGGAGGAGCTGCTCGATCCAGTCGGCTTCGACGATCTCCAGGTCTTCGCCGAGGAAGAGCAGGTACTCGCCCGCCGCCGCTGCGGCACCGAGGTTGTTGGCGTGCCCGCGCCGGAAGGGCCCCGCCTCGCCGGAGATCCAGCTGACCCGCTCGGGGGTGCCCGTCGGGGCCGGCTCGCCGCGGCCGACGACGATGGTCTCGAAGCTCGGGTAGGAGGTCAGCTCGTAGAGCGAGCCGAGCAGCCGCTGCAGACTTTCGCTCCCGCCACCGGCGGCGATGACGATGCTGACCTTCGCGGAGCGGGCGGAGCCGTTGCGAGGCGCCAGAACCGCCCGGTGCGGAATGGTGGGGTGGGGGACGGCGACGGCGTCGACGCCGCGGCGCTCGAGGTGGGCGCTCACGGCCCTGGCCTGCAGCTCCTCGACGCCGGCCTTCTGCTCGGTCCCGGCGGCGATGCTGCCCGGGATCGCCCGCCAGTGGTAGAGCGTCTGCGGGATGTGGTGGATGCGGTCGGTGCGCTCGGAGACCCGCAGCATGAACTCGAAGTCCTGGATCGTGTCGAATGCGGGGTCGAAGCCCCCGGCCGCCTCGGCGACCGTGCGGCGCACGACCAGCAGGTGACCGATGTACATCGCGCCCAGCGCGTAGACCGGCGACCAGTCGGGCTTCAGGAAGGGGTCGGCGCGCACGCCGTGCAGGGTCAGCTTGTCCGAGTCCGAGTAGACGACGTCGAGCGATGGATCGGCGACGAGCGCCTGGGCCACGCGCAGCAGCGCGTCCGGGGTCAGCTCGTCGTCGTGGTCGAGAAAGCCGACGAACTCGCCGCTGCCCATGGCAAGCGCCTCGTTTGAGGCGGCCGAGATGCCGCGGTTCTCGGCGACCGGCCGGAACTCGATCCGCGGGTCGGCGGCGGCGTAGCGCTGGAGCGCAGCGACCAGCTCGGGCTGCCCCGAGCCGTCGTCGACGATGCACAGCTCCCAATCGGGATAGTGCTGCGCGATCACCGAGTCGATCG
>DATHUE010000250.1:0-1542 GCA_035462545.1 Solirubrobacterales bacterium | reverse complement strand
GACGGTCGCCGCGGTGATCCTCGAGCCGGTCCAGAACGCCGGCGGCTGCTTCGTCCCGCCCGACGGCTACTTCCAGCAGGTGCGCGAGATCTGCGACCGCCACGACGTGCTGATGATCAGCGACGAGGTGATCTGCGCCTGGGGCCGGCTCGGCCACTACTTCGGCTGCGAACGGTTCGACTACCAGCCCGACCTGATCACGGTCGCCAAGGGTCTGACCTCGGCCTACGCGCCGATGGGTGCGGTGATCGCCTCCGACCGGGTCGCCGAGCCGTTCATGGAGGGCAACGCCTCCTTCGCCCACGGCTTCACCTTCGCCGGCCACCCGGTCGCCTCGGCGATCGCGATGGCCAACCTCGACGTCTTCGAGCGCGAGGACCTCTGCGGTCACGTGCTGCGCAAGGAGGGCGAGTTCCGGGAGATGCTGGAGAGCCTCCACGACCTGCCGATCGTCGGCGACGTCCGCGGCGCCGGCTTCTTCCAGGCGATCGAGATGGTCAAGGACAAGGAGACGAAGGAGGGCTTCGACGAGGAGGAGTCCGAGCGGCTGCTGCGCGGCTTCCTCTCGACCGAGCTCTACAAGCGCGGCCTGATCTGCCGCGCCGACGACCGTGGCGACCCGGTGATCCAGCTGGCGCCGCCGCTGATCTCCGACACCGAGCAGTTCGAAGAGATCCACGACGTGCTGCGCGGGGTCCTCACCGACGCCTGGGAGCAGGTCGTCGCGTGACCGGGAGCGCCTGAGAGCGAGGGCCGGGTGCTCACCGTCCAGAGCCTGCTCGACGAACTCGACCTCGACCTTGCGGCGGGCGCGGAGGCGGCCGGTTCGCCGGTGCGCTGGGTCCATATCTCCGAGCTCGAGGACCCGACCCCGTGGCTCTCCGGCGGCGAGCTGATGCTGACCACCGGGATCCCCCTCGACACCGCCGCCAAGCAGCGCGCCTACGTCCGCCACCTGGCCGAGCGCAACCTCGCCGGGCTCGGGCTCGGCACCGGCTTCAGCCACCGCAAGCTGCCGAAAGCACTGGTCGAGGAGGCGGAGAAACGCGACTTCCCGCTGTTCGAGGTGCCCTACTCGACCCCGTTCATCGCGATCACCGAGAAGGCCTTCGCCAAACTCGTCAACGAGCAGTACGAGGTCCTGCAGCGGGGGATCGCGGTGCAGCGGCGGCTCGAGCGCCTGGTCCTGGAGGAGCGTGGGCTGGAGGAAATCACCGCCACGATCGCCTCCGCCGTGGGTGGCACCGTCGCCGTCCTCGACGGCCGCGGCGAGCGCCTCGCCGGGCGCGGCTTCCGCCGCCAGCTCTCCGCCGACGCGATCGCGGCGATCCGCAAGGAGGCGCTCTCCCACGTCGGCGACGGCCACCCGTTCGTGCCCTCGCACCCCTCGGTGGCGGGGCGGGCGCTGGCCCACCCGGTGATCTCGCCCGGCGGCGGCCCCCCGCAGGCCTGGGTGGTGATCGTCCGCGACTCCGGCGGCCTCGGTGACTTCGAGCGGCTGATCCTGCAGCAGGCGGTGGCGGTGGTGGCGCTGGAGCTGAT
>DATHUE010000249.1:0-6025 GCA_035462545.1 Solirubrobacterales bacterium | reverse complement strand
ACAGGACCCGCCCGCCGGAGCTCCCCCGTCCCTAAAGCCCGTACTGCTCAGCCAGCTCCGGATCCTTCGCCGCCAGCATTTCCGCCAGCTCGACCATCACCTTGCACTGCTTCCAGGTGGCGTCGTCCTGCATCTTGCCGTCGATCATGTGGACGCCGCGGCCGTCGGGGATCGCCTCCAGGACTTTCTTCGCGAACTTGACCTCGTCGACGGGCGGGCTGAAGACCTGCTTGGCGATCCCGATCTGGACCGGGTGCAGCGACCAGGCACCGACGCAGCCGAGCAGGAAGGCCGAGCGGAACTGGGTCTCGCAGCCGGCCGTGTCCTTGATGTCGCCGAAGGGGCCGTAGAAGGGCAGGATCCCGGTCGCGGCGCAGGCGTCGACCATGCGGGCGATCGAGTAGTGCCAGGGGTCCTGCTGGGCGGTGACGCGCTCGCCGGCCTCGGGGTTCTCCGGGTCGGCCGGGTCCTCCATCGAGCGGTAGCCGGGATGGCCGCCGCCGACGCGGGTCGTCTTCATCCGCCGCGAGGCGGCGAGGTCGGCGGGGCCGAAGCTCATCCCCTGCATGCGGGGGCTGGCGGCGGCGATCTCCTCGACGTTGACGACGCCCTGCGCCGTCTCGAGGATCGCGTGGACGAGGATCGGGCGGTCGAGGCCGGCCTTCGCCTCGAGCTGGGCGAGCAGCCGGTCGACGTAGTGGATGTCCCAGGCGCCCTCGACCTTCGGCACCATCACGACCTCGAGCTGGTCGCCGATCTCGCCGACCAGCGTCGTCAGGTCGTCGAGCACCCAGGGGCTCTCCAGCGAGTTGATCCGGGTCCAGAGCGCCGTCTGGCCGAAGTCGGACTCCTTCGCGGCTTTGATCAGGCCGGCCCGGGCCGCCTCCTTGCGGTCGACCGGGATCGCGTCCTCGAGGTTGCCGAGCAGGATGTCGGTCTTCTCGGCGATGCCGGCCGCCTTTTCGACCATCTTCTCGTTCGAGAAGTCGAGGAAGTGGATCATCCGCGAGGGCTTGACCGGGATCTCGCGCAGCGGCTCGGGGGCGCCGATCGCCTGCGGCTGGAAGAAGTCTCTGGGGTTTCTCACGCTGCTCCTCTGCTCGTTTTCTGGCGGCGCGGAATCTAGATCAATCGCCTACTCAGCCGCGCGCTCGCGGCGCCGTTCGCGCAGGGCGATTGCGGCTCGCACCACCGGAGCGGCGAGGCGCCCTCGCGGCCCGTCCGCGGGGACAACCGTGCTGACGAGCTCGCGCCGGTCGCGCCAGAGGCGGTTGTAGAGGTCGTTGTCCGGTGCCGTGCAGGAGTCGAGCAGCCGCAGCCCGGGGTCGGCGTGGAAGCGGTCGACCATCTGCAGCTCCAGCTCCCGGCCGGGACTGAAGCGAGCGAAAGCCTCGTCATAACCGACCTTGAAGCAGAAGTCGACGCCGCCGGCGACGTAGCTGCAACGGCCCGCGACGGCACGGCCGCCGGCCTCTAGGGAGTAGAGCCGGAAGGCGTCGCGGGCGCGGAAGCGGCGAGCGGTCTCACGCAGGAACTCCGAATGGCCGGGAATCGCCGCCAGCGCCGTCCCCCCGCGACCCTTCCAACCGGAGGCCTCGAGCTCGATGAACGCGTCGAGAGCCGCTTCGTCGCCGCCGCGGTCGCTCAGCCGCGGCTCCTCGCCGAGCTCCTCGGCGAGCTTCCGTCCCTGCCGGCGCAGCTCTCGGCGGTGCTTGCCGTTGAGCCGTCCCTCCAGGTACTCACCGTCCTCCCGCCGCTCCAGGGTCGCCCGCGAGAAGCGCTCGAACCCGATCGCCCGTGCCCCGGCCGCGGCTGCGATCGCCTCGCCGATCGGCCCTTCCGCCGAGACCCACTCGAAGCCGGCGAAGGCGCCGCCACCGCCGCCGGCGGCGGCGAGGAGCGCTGCCAGCCCCTCCGCCTCGCGCCCCGGCAGGACCAGCGGCGTCCCCAGCAGGCAATAGGGATGGAGCCAGGTAGCCACGCAGCGCAGCGGCAGCCGGTGCCAGCGGCTGTAATGGCGGATCGGCAGGCAGGCGACCCACTCGCCGCCGTCCTCCCAGAGCGCCAGAGACACCTCGTCTCGTTCGCCCAGCGCCGCGGCCGCGGGCAGGACGAAGTCCGGGTCGAAGAACGGGTTTGGCTCGGCGGCGCTGTCGGCGAGGCGGCGCCAGGCGGCGAGGTCCCGCTCTTTCAGCTCGGCCAGCGGGACGAGACGACCGCTCACCTGTGCAGCAGCGTTTTCAGCCCGCGGTGCACCTTGAGCTTGGCCTTGTCGGTGGCGAGGTGCTCGCCTGGTGGGCGCGGCTTCAGGCCCACCCTGCGCAGGTGGCTGTTGAAGGTGTGGACGACCGCGCCGCGCTCGGTCACCGGCGTGCGGAAGGTGATCGAGAGCGAGACCGAGGCCTCGGGGCCGTTGACGACCCAGTGCGGCGCGTTCGGCGGCACGTAGACGCCGTCGCCGGGGTCGAGCTCGTACGCGGTCGGATCCTCGGGCAGCCGGTCCATGTTGCGCTTGCCGGCGAACATCTTCTCGACCTGCAGCTGTTCGGCTTCGACGTCGGCGAAGCGGCCGATGTTCATCTGCTTGGTGCCGCGCACCTGCAGCAGGAAGTTGTGCTCGTGATCGGTGTGGGCGGGAGTCGTCGAGTGCGGCGCGGAGAGGAAGACGAAGCTCTCGCGCAGGTTCATCCCGCCCTCGCGCCCCTTGACCAGCGGGTCGACCTCGTCCAGCAGATCGTCGAGCAGGGCCTGGTAGGCGGGCAACTGCTCGATGTTCTTCAGGACCATCCAGCAGCCGTTGGTGGCGATGTTGCGGGCGATCTCGCCCGGCGCTTCGTCGGAGTGTTCGACCCGTTCGTCGGCGACGACCGCGTCGACGTCGCCGCGGTTGTGCTCGATGCTCTCGCTCGGCAGCGCTTCGGCCAGCTTCGCCAGCGCCTCGACCGTCAGCAGCTCGTGGTCGGCGAGGTGATGGCGGACGCCGAAGGGCTCGCGCGAGAAGCTCGCTGCCAGGCGGTCGGCTTCGATCTCCAGCAGCTTGCTCATGTCAGGCCCTTCCTTTCCATTCTGCGGTTGCGCATCGTGCGTGCCGCTCCAAGCATCGGCCTTACGGCACGGCCCTTGAGTCCTGGGGCGGGAAGCACGATCGTCTCCAGGGTACGCCGGTCCGACCAGAGCCGGTTGATCGTCGCGTTGTTGGCGTCGGCGCAGGAGTCGATCATCGTCAGGGTGGGGTCGTCGTGGAAGCGGCGCATCTCGGCCTCCTCGAGCAGGAT
This sequence comes from Solirubrobacterales bacterium, assembly GCA_035462545.1. Classification (GTDB taxonomy): domain Bacteria; phylum Actinomycetota; class Thermoleophilia; order Solirubrobacterales; family 70-9; genus VAYN01. The sequence goes on along the minus strand of DATHUE010000249.1, from coordinate 2,750 downwards.
TCCCGGCGAGAAGCGAGCCCAGCGCTCGTCGTAGGCGACCTTCAGCAGGTAACGGGTGCGGCCCGCGCGAAGGCTGCACTGCATCGCCACGGTGCGATCCCCGGCGCGCAGGGCGAGCATCTGCATGCGCCCGCTCGCGCCGAAGCTGCTGCAGAGCTCTCGGAAGAAGGCGACCTGTGCCGGGTCCGAGGCGATCGGCTGGCCGGTGACGCTCTTCTTTCCGGCGGCCTCGAGGGCGACGAACTCAGTCGCGGCGCGCTCGCCGTCGCCGGCGAGGTCGATGACCTCCGGCTCGCCGCCGGCGGTCTCGCCCAGCTTGCGCCACTGGCGTCGCAGCTCGCGGCGATGCTTGGGGCTGAGCGTCTCCTCCAGGTAGGTGAACTCGGGTTTGCGCCGCAGCACCGCTCGCTCGAAGCGCTCGAAGCCCAGCGGCCTGACCCCGGCAGCGGCGGTCGCGCCTGCCATTCCCTGGGCCACCGTCCCCTCGACCGCCATCCACTCCAGCACCCCGGCGCTGGCGCCGGGGTCGAGCGTGGTCAGTCCGGCGAGCAGCGTCGCAAGGGTCGGGGTAAGCCGGTCGGCGCGTGCCAGCGGCGTTCCCAGCAGCCCGAAGAAGAGGTGCCCGCGCCAGGTTGCCAGGGCCTGCAGCGGGATCTGGTGCCAGCGCCGCACCCGGTGAACCGGCACGCAGGCCAGCCACCGAGTCTGGTCACGGACGATCAGCAGCATCACGGTGCCGAGCACGCCGAGCGCGGAGGCGAGCGAGAGCACGTAGCCGGGCTCGAAGAACGGGTTCGGCTCGACCGCCTCGTCGGCAAGCTCGCGCCAGCGACCGAGGTCGCGCTCGGACATTCCCTCAGGAGAGATCAGCTCGGTGCGCACCGCGACAGTATGGCGGGCCGGATCAGCGGCGCAGCAGCGTTTTCAGCCCGCGGTGCACCTTGAGCTTGGCCCTGTCGGTTGCCAGGTGCTCGCCTGGCGGGCGCGGCTTGATGCCCACTTTGCGCAGGCGCCGGTTGACCGTGTGGACGACGCCGCCGCGCTCGGTCACCGGCGTGCGGAAGGTGATTGAGAGAGAGACCGAGACTGCCGGCCCGTTGACGACCCAGTGGGGGACGTTGGGCGGCACGTAGACGCCGTCTCCGGGTGCGAGGTCGTAGGGGACCGGGTCTGAGGGCAGCTGGTCGAGGTTCGGCATCCCGGCGAACATCTCCTCGAGGTGGCGCTGTTCCACCTCGGCGTCGGCGAAGCGGCCGATGTTCATCTGCTTGGTGCCGCGCACCTGCAGCAGGAAGTTGTGCTCGTGGTCGGTGTGGGCGGGGGTCGTCGAGTGCGGCGCGGAGAGGAAGACGAAGCCCTCGCGCAGGTTCATGCCGCCCTCGCGGCCTCTGACCAGCGGGTCGACTTCGTTGAGCGTGTCGTCGAGCAGCTGGCGGTAGGCGGGGGACTGCTCGATGTTGCGCAGCAGCAGCCAGCAGCCGTTGGTCTCGATGTTGCGCGCGACCTCCCCAGGGCTCTGGTCGAGCACCTCCAGGGTTGCGTTCCCGGCGACGACGTCGACGTTGCCTAGGTTGTGCTCGACGCTCTGGCTCGGCAGCGTTTCGGCCAGCTGCGCCAGCGCCTCGACGGAGAGCAGCTCGTGGTCGGCGAGGTGATGGTGGACGCCGAAGGGCTCGCGCGAAAAATTCGCCACCAGGCGATCGGCCTCGATGTCGAGCAGCTGCTGGGTCACGTTGTTGCCTTCCTTTCGTGTCGGCGGTCGCGGAGCTCGCGCCCTGCCAGCAGCATCGGCCGCAGCGAGCGCGCCTTGAGGCCTGCAGCGGGAAGAATCACCGTGGTGACCGTCCGTCGGTCCGGCCAGAGCCGGTTGATCGTCCTGTTGTCATGCGCCGAGCAGGCGTCCATCAGGTCCAGCTCAGGGTCTTCGTGGAAGATCTCTATCGCCTCCCGCTCCAGCAGGATCCCGGGGGAGAAGCGGCGGAAGCGCTCGTCGTAGGCCACCTTCAGCGCAAACAGGGTCGAGCCGGCGCGGAGGTTGCACTGCATCGCCACGGTCTCCTCGCCGACCTGAAGGGCGAGCATCTGCAGCCGCCCGCGCTCGGCAAACCTCCGGCACATGCCGCCGAAGAAGGAGACCTGGGCCGGGTCGGCAGCGACCGGTTCCCCGACCTCGCTCTTGCGGCCGGCGGCCTCGAGGGCGACGAAGCGGCCGCAGCACCCGTCTTCCTGCGCCAGCTCGACCGTGCGCGGCTCCCCGCCGGCCTCCTCGCCCAGCTTGCGCCACTGTCGACGCAGCTCGCGACGGCGCTTCGCGCTCAAAGTCTCCTCCAGGTAGGTCGGCTCCGGGCGCCGGCGCAGCGCCGCCCGCTCGAAACGTTCGAAGAGGATCGGCTGTGGCGAGCGGTCCGCCAGCACGGCGTCGACCGCCTCGGCCACCGGGCCGCTCCCGAGCCATTCCAGCACCGCGACGCTCGCGCTGGGCTCGGCTGCCGGCAGCGCCTCCAGCATGACCGCCAGCGTTTCCGGCATCCGGTCCGGACGCACCAGCGGCGTGCCCAGCAGGCCGAAGAAGTCGTGGCCGCGCCAGGTCCCGAGCGTGCGGAGCGGCATCTTGTGCCAGCGGCGGCGCAGGCACACCGGTAGGCAGCAGAGCCAGCTGCCGTCGCCGTCGCGGACGGTGAGCAGGTGGACCTCAGAGGTCGAGTCGAAGCCCTCTGCCAGCGGCAGCACGTAGTCGGGCTCGAAGAACG
>DATHUE010000248.1:0-5122 GCA_035462545.1 Solirubrobacterales bacterium | reverse complement strand
GGTCGCTGCCGCTGACCGTCGCCCCCAGCTCGGCGCAGACCAGCGCGAGGCCGCTCAGCCCGGCGCCGCCGATGCCGATGAAATGCAGCTGGCGCTCCGGCCAGGGCCGGGGCTCGGCCGCCGTGGCGGCGCTCACCGCGCCGCCTCCAGGACCAGGTCGGCGATCCGGCGGGCGGCGTCGGGCTTGGCCAGCGCCCTTGCCGCGGCCGCCATCTCCTCCAGCCGCGCCGGCCCGGCGAACAGCTCGCCGACCTGCCGCCGCAGCCACTCCGCGCTCAGCTCCTCGTCGGCGACGACGATCGCCGCCCCGCCCCGCTCCCTCCAGGCCGCGTTGGCGGTCTGGTGGTCGGCGGGCGCGTGCGGGTAGGGCACCAGCAGCGCCGGCCGCCCGGCAGCGACGACCTCGTAGATCGAGCCGCCGGAGCGGGCCAGGACCAGGTCGGAGGAGGCGAGGACGTCGCCGATTTCGGGCGCGAAGGCGATCAGCGTATAGCGCTCGCGGTGGGGGGCCGCGGCGAGCCGCGCCGCCAGCTCGTCGTGGTTGCGGCGCCCGGTCAGGTGGAGGACGTGGAAGTCGCGCTCTCCTCCGCCGGCAGCTCCTTCGGCGAAGGCCTCGATCGCGGCGAGGTTGATCGAACGCGCTCCCTGGCTGCCGCCCATCACCAGCAGGCAGCGGTCCCCGGCGGCGACCCCGAAGCGCTGCCGCGCCGCCGCCCGATCGGCGCTCAGCACGGCCTCCGGCACCGGCCTGCCGGTCACCTCGTAGCGCTCGCCCTCGCGACCGGCGATCGGGAAGGCGAGGCAGACCTGTCGCGCCCTGCCCGCCAGCAGCCGGTTGGCGAGGCCGAGGTGGCTGTCGGCCTCGGTCAGCACCAGCGGCGTCCCGCTCAGGATCGCCGCCAGCCCGGCCGGCCCGGCGACGAAGCCGCCGCCGCCGATCACCACGTCGGCGCGGCGGCGTCGCAAAGCCCGGCGGGCGGCGAAGACCGCCCCCAGCGCCTCGAATCCGGCGCGGGCGGCGCGCAGGGGGTTGCGGCGGTCGATCCCCCGCGCCTCGAAGAACTCGATCTCGACCCCGGCGGCCGGGACCAGCTCGGCCTCGATCCGCTCGCGGGTGCCGAGGAAGGAGACCGCGGCGCCGCTATCCCGAAGCTCGGCGGCGACCGCCATGGCGGGCACGACGTGCCCCGCGGTTCCCCCCGCCGCCACCACCACTCTTGGCTTTCCTGGCACCGCTCGATCGACTCCTTCCGCGGGTGGGCTGGCGCCCCCCTTCGACGACGCGCAGTTTGCCAGCGCCGGAGGCGCCACCGGACCGCGCCGCGCCGGCGGTGCCGCCGCGGGCGACGTTGAGGATCAGGCCGACGGCGAACAGCATCGCCATCAGGCTGCTGTTGCCGTAGGAGACGAACGGCAGCGGCACCCCGGTCAGCGGCGCCAGGCCCATCTCCGCGACGAGGTTGATCGTCGCCTGCACGAGGACCAGCGAGGTCAAGCCGGCGACGAGGATCTTGCCGTAGGCGTCCTTCGCTTTCTGGGCGACTTTGAAGCCGGCGTAGCCGAACAGGGAGAAGAGGCCGACGACGGCGAGGATCCCGATCAGACCGAGCTCCTCGCCGATCACCGCCGAGATCATGTCGGTGTGCGCCTCCGGCAGGTAGAAGGCCTTCTGCACGCCGTTGCCGATCCCGACCCCGAACAGGCCTCCGGAGCCGAGCGCGATCTTCGCCTGCGCCGCCTGGAAGCCGGCGCCGGAGGCGTCGGCACCGGGGTTGAGGAAGCCGGTCAGGCGCGCCATCCGGTAGGGCTCGGCGATCGTCATCAGCAGCGCCAACCCGCCGATCACGAGCGCGATCAGGCCGAGGTCGCGGGGACGGGCGCCGGCCGCGAGCAGGGTGGCCCCGACGGCGAAGGCGACCACCATCGTCGTCCCCAGGTCGGGCTCGACCACGATCAGCATGCAGGCGACCGCGACCACCAGCAGGAAGGGCATCATCCCCTGCAGGGTGCGGACCCGCTTCGGCTTGCGCGCCAGCAGATCGGCGCCGTAGAGGATCAGCGCCACCTTCGCCACCTCGGAGGGCTGGATCTGCAGGAAGCCGGAGCCGATCCAGCGGCTGGATCCGTTGACGGTCGTGCCGACGGCTAGCACCGCCAGCAGAAGGAAGAAGGTGCCGGCGAGGATCAGCGGCGTCAGCCGCCGCACGGCGACGAGGCCGTGGCGGGCGACGAAATGCATCACGACGAGGCCGACGAGGCCGAACATCACCGTCCGCTGCAGGTAGAAGGCGCTGTCGGAGAGGCCGCCGTTGCTGAGGACTCTGGTCGTCGAGCTGGCCGAGAAGACCATCACCGCCCCCAGCGCCAGCAGGCAGAGGGTCGCGGTCAGCAGCATGTTGTACTCGGGCGAAGCGGCTTTGCGGGGGCGCTTCTTCGCCTTTCCGCGGCTGAGGGCACGCCCGCTCAAGCCGCCAGCTCCCCGACCAGCTCGCGGAAGCGCTCGCCGCGGCGCTCGAAGTTCTCGAAGGCGTCGAAGCTGGCGCAGGCGGGCGAGAGCAGGACCGTCTCCCCCGGCTTCGCCGCGGCGGCGGCCCGGCCCACCGCCTCGGCGAAGTCCTCGCAACGGTGCAGCTCGATTCCCGCGGCGGCTGCCGGGGCCAGCTCCTCGGCGAGCCGGTCGGCGGTGGCGCCGGTCAGATAGCAGGCGAGGCAGCGCTCGCGCACCGGCTCCAGCAACGGCGCGAACGGCTCGCCCTTCTCGCTGCCGCCGAGGATCGCGTGGACGCCTCCCTCGAAGGCGCGCAGGCCGACGATCGCCGAGGCGACGTTGGTCGCCTTCGAGTCGTTGACGAAGCGGACCCCCCCGCGTTCGGCGACGATCTCCAGGCGATGCGGAACGCCGGCGAAGCTGCGCAGCCCGTCGCGCACCGCCTCGCGGCCGAGTCCCATCGAGAGCGCCGCCGCGGCCGCCGCCATCGCGTTGGCGACGTTGTGCTCGCCGATCAGGCCCAGCTCGGAGACCGCCAGCAGCGGCTCGCCGTCGTAGAAGATCGTGCCCCCGGCGGCGGTCACCTCGCAGTCGGGCCCGGCACCGGTGCAGAAGGAGATCCGGCGGGCGCAGCCGCCGAGGTCGGTCCCCGCCAGCGCCGGGTCGTCGCCGTTGTAGACGGCGATGTCGTCGTTGCCCTGGTTGGCGAAGATCCGCAGCTTCGCCGCCAGGTAGTCCTCCATCCCCCGGTAGCGGTCGAGGTGGTCGGGGGCGAGGTTGAGGAAGACCGCGCACTCGGGCGCGAACTCGGCGGTGTCTTCGAGCTGGAAGCTGGAGCACTCGCAGACGACGGTGGCATCGGGCTCCAGCGCCCCGGCCAGTTCCGAGAGCGGCGTGCCGACGTTGCCGGCTACCGCGACCGGCTCGCCCGCTTCGCGGTAGATGTGGCCGAGCAGCTCGACCGTGGTCGTCTTGCCGTTGGTTCCGGTGACGGCGAGGAAGCGGTTGGGGATCGCCCGCCAGGCCAGCTCCAGCTCGCCGAGCGTCTCGATCCCGCGCTCGCGGGCGGCGGCGATCACCGGCGCCTCCCGCGGCACTCCGGGGCTCTTGACGACGGTCCGAATCCCGTCGAGACGCGCCAAACCGTCCTCATCCAGGAAGACTTCGACGCCCATATCCCGTAAACCTGCCGCTCCCGCCGGACGCCCCGAGTCGACCCCGACCACCTCCTCCCCCCGGCCGGCCAGAAGCCGCGCCACGGCCTGCCCCGAGCGAGCCAGCCCAACCACCAGAAACGGCCCCTGCGGCAGCGGCGGACGGACCTGCTTTGGCGGCGGGACGGCCATAGACGGGACTTCGCCCTCGGGGGCGCGGCACCTGTGCGTGAGGGAGGCTGGGTGAAGGGCGCCTGAAAAGCAAGGCGCTGCGAGCAAACGCCTCGCGATTCGCCTCACGCCACCTCCGCAACCTCAACCGCGAAGTCTCGATCTCAGGCGAAAGACTCACCGGAGCTCGTTTCGCCCTTTAGCTAGAGGACCCTGTGCGCGGCTGGCAGGAGGGCCTGGTGGTCCTTCTCAAAACACTCCAGCGCGGCCTCCCGGCCGCGCGTTTTGGGAGGGATCACCAGGCCCTCCCCACCGCCGTAGCCTCAGCGTCCAATCGACTGCTGGAAAAGGGTGAACCCAATCCCCGAGCAGACCGCCGCCACGATCCAGAACCGCAGCATGATCTTCGTCTCCGACCAGGCCATCATCTCGAAGTGGTGATGGAGTGGGGCCATCAGGAAGACGCGGCGGCGGAAGGTCTTGAAGGAAAAGACCTGGATCGCCACCGAGGCCGCCTCGATCACGAAGATGCCGCCGATGATCAGCAGCAGCACCTCGGTCTGGGTCATCACCGCCAGCGCCCCGATCGCGCCGCCGAGCCCGAGCGAGCCGGTGTCGCCCATGAAGATCGAGGCCGGGAAGGCGTTGAACCAGAGGAAGCCGACGCAGGCGCCGACCAGGCAGGCCGAGAGCAGCGCCAGGTCCTGCTGCTCGTTGGCGACGAAGGCGATCGCCGTGTAGGCGAGGAAGACGATCGCGCAGCAGCCGGCGGCGAGGCCGTCGAGGCCGTCGCTGAGGTTGACCCCGTTGGAGAAACCGGAGAGGACGAGAAAGACCAGCACGAAGTAAAGAACCGGGCCGAGGTCGACGCTGGCGTCGCCGATCCGGAAGTAGAGGATCGGCTCCAGCCCGACCTCGTGCCGGGCCACCCACCAGAGGACCAGTGCCAGCCCGACCTGGCCGAGGATCTTGTAGCGGGCCGAGAGCCCGAGCGAGCGCCGTTTGACGATCTTGATGAAGTCGTCGGCGAAGCCCAGCCCGGCGCAGCCGAGGGCGACCCCGAAGACGGTGAGGCTCTCCGGGTCGCGGTCGGAGAGCACCAGGTAGGGGACGCAGATCGAGGCGAAGACGATCAGGCCGCCCATCGTCGGCGTCCCCGCCTTGGCGTGGTGCTCCTGGGGGCCCTCCTCGCGGATGTGCTGGCCGAACTCGCGCACCCGCAGGTACTCGATGAACTTCGGGCCGAGGAAGATGCAGATCAGCATCGCCGCCATCCCGGCGATCAGGATTTCTCCCATCAGAGCAGCTC
>DATHUE010000247.1:0-28438 GCA_035462545.1 Solirubrobacterales bacterium | reverse complement strand
TGCTGACCCCCAAGAGGAAGCGCATTGCGCGTCATTACGCCAATTCCGCTCCAGTCGCTTACATGCTGTTCCTGCAGCGGCCCCTTGTCTGATCTCAGATAAACGTCACCCAACCTTCCGCAGTGGCCGGCAGTCAGAAGGAACTGAGTTTCTTTTCGGGAGCCATTGGCTCTCTTCCCTCTATCTTCGAATGCGCCAAAACCTGCGTTACACCAGTGTCGACGGTCGCTTAATTTCCCGAAAATCCAATCGCCCGCTCTTACCCTTCCTGACTTGCGGCTCCGGTCATAATCGAATTGCATGCGTTCCGGCTGATACACCACAGTAAATGGAGCGGTCGGTCCCAGGGTTGCGTGCAATTCTTCTTGAACCTCGACCACATTACTCGCACCAACTTGCACAACGCTTGACCCTTCTTCAACGCCCACTTCGGTAATTCGAGCGTTTAGAGCGCTGTTGCTGATAGTTGCGGAGAGGATCGTCTCTTCGGTGGTCTCAACAAAAGAACGGGAATGAAGCGGCGGCGTAATGTAGGTACTAATGCGGTCACTCGCAACAACTGGCTGCTGCTCTTTTATCTGCGTCAGATTTTGAGCTTGGTCTTTGGTAAAGCCGACCCTAAGTATTCCTCCCGATCGATGATCCACGAAGTACCCTGCATAGGTAGCTGAACGATTCGCTTTTCCCCATTCGTCTATGAGAGGTCCATTCGCAGCCACATACCATTCTCGGTATTTCAGCTCCGCCACATCCACTGGCCGCAGGGGGACACCCCAGCGCTCGTAAGAGGAGCGAGCTACTTCGCCTAGTGGGGTCGAGGCCAGATACCACTCACCGATTAGGTCGAAAATCCGGTCATTCAGCTCGAGTTCGTCTTCCTGTGGGTCGAGGTCCAGGTCAAGGCCGAATTCTTCGCGGAACTTCAGCACCTCTCCGAACGTCGGCGGATCGGGTTGACCCTCGGGCGTCGGTGGCGTGTAGGGGATGTTGACCCAGAAGCGCGCGCTGGTTGCATAGCCAAGACGATCGGTGGCGACTACTTCTAGCTGGAGTATGCCCGGTGCCCAGTTGGCAGTGTTCGTTACCCACTCATTGGCTACTTCGACGCAGGCGGCGATACCTTCCTGTTTCCAGTCGCAATGCTTTTCATCAACCAGGGTCGTGCCATTGGCGATGATCTCGATCGAGGCGATGCCCTCCTCGGAGTACGCCTGGATGACGAGATTGTGGTCACCGGTAGGGATCGGAGCTTCCGTTTCGCGTTTGGTGTATAGCCCACCGGCGAGGTCATCGAGTTCCGGCGGCTGCAGGGTGTTCCGCCACTTCACGATGGAGCCTTCCGGGCCGATGTCGTAGGTGACCGCGGGGGCGTCTTCGGGCGTGACCGTCGTGCGACGCGGTTCTTCGGAGTAGTCGAAATGGGTCATCTTGGCCGCCGGTTCCCCAGCCGGGTCGACGGTGACCGCTTTGACCCGACCATAGGTCGCGTTGTATTCGATGGTTGCGGTCGTCCCGTTCGACAGCGTGACTTTCGTCAACCGGTCCGCTTCGTCGTACTCATAGGCGGTCTCGCCCTCCGGCCCTTCGTGGGCGGTGAGCAGGTCGCCTTCGTGCTCGTAGCTGTGTTCGCCAGCCTCCTCTCCTTCGAGGCCGCTGATCAGGCCGTCGTCGGTCTGTAGCGCAACCGCTGGGTCGTCTTGCACCGGCTCGTATTCCTCGGGGGGATCCGCCCACTGCCATCTCTGGACTTCTTTCCAGAAATCGACTATCCAAAGCGCACCTCTGCTATCCGCAGCGATACTGCTGGGCAGGCCGAACGGTTCTGGCGCTTCGAGGGTTCCGAGGTAGGAGCCGGCTTCGCTGAACTGCTGAACTCGGGTACCGCCTTCCTCGCTGACCCAGACATTGCCATCGCGGACAGCAACATCGACGGCCCAGAAGAATTCCCCAACTTCGCCGCCATAGCCGAAGGCCCCAACCTCGCGCACGAATTCGCCGTCCGGGTTGAAGACGGACAACGGCCCTTCGTAGTTGAGAACGAAGAGGTCCCCTTTCGCGCCGATATCGATTGCGAGAGGAGAGGGCTGTTCTCCGATTCCGACGACTTGGATGAGTTCGCCGTTCGGACTGAACTCGAGCACCCGTTCGCGGCTGAGATCGATGGTCCAGATGTCGCCTTGCTGATCTGCCGCTACGTCCCATGGACCGGCGCTGCCGAATTGGTCCAGGGCGGACCCGAACGAACCGAACGAATTGAGGTAGGCACCAGTTTCGCTGAACCTATAGATCTGCCCATCGCTGGCATGGGCGAGAAGAAGATCGCCCGTCGCGGGATCAACGGTGAGGCCGGAAGCACCGGAGTTATTGATCGAGACCTGCCCGAGATACTGACCTTCGGCATCGAAATGCTGGAGTCGATGTCCCTCAAGCGTCCACAGGGTTCCATCTGCGGCAGCTGCGAGATCACGGACTAGGTTGAACTGGCCATTGCCGCTGCCCTGGGAGCCAAAGGAAAATTGGTATTCCGGAGATCCGTATTCTTCCTCTACCGGTTCCACTACTTCCTGAGGGAGCAAGTCGGTACTGCCCGGGTCGTCGACCGCAATTTCGGCGAGGGCGCCGTCCTCGTAGTCGTACTCGACGCCGGTGAGCTCGCCGGTCTGCAGTTCCTCAGTGCGCCCGCCGGAGTCGAAGGCGATCGTGCCGGCGCTTTCGCCGGCTTCGTCGGTCAGCTCATAGCCGTCGGCGGTCTTCGCGACCGTCGCTTGCAGTTCGGGGTCGAACTCCTCTTCTCCCGTCCCGGTGGGAAGTTCGATGCCGGCGTCATAGGAGCCGCCTTCATTCAGGAGCCCAGCCTCGTCCGGCGCAGGGGAGCCGCCGGTGTCGATCGGGTCGAGCTCCGGGGTCTGGGCGAGAGACCAGCCGTCGCCCCACTCGGTGTTCTGCTCCGCGGGGAGCTGGGAGTTATAGAAGCGTTCGATTTCCAGGTCCGCGGCGACCCCCTCGACGTTGACGTCGCGCTCGCGGTAGACGAGGTTGCCATTCATCAGGTTGACCGCGAGTTCGGGGCCGCTGTAGCGCTGCTCCCCCTCATGGTCTTTACCGTCGGGCAACGGAAAGTGCTGCATCACGTACTCGTCTTTCATTCCCGTGGCGGGGAAGTATTCGAACTCGATTTTGCGTTCGCGCTCCTGGCCGACCTGATCGCGGACGACCACCCGCAGGGTGTGCTGGCCCGCCGAGAGGCCGTCGAGTTTCAGCTGGAAGACCTGGGTCATGGAGCAGCTGCTGGCGGGGCAGGACTGGTGCCAGGCTTCCTCGGGCTGGCTTTTGCCGTCGAGGAAGACTTCGATGTCCTTGACGCCCGAGCGCCTTTCCTTCGGATCGGCGGTGATCTCCCCGTCTTCGGCGGTGATCGTGAGGTTGTAAACCGGGAAGCTGAGGCGATCGCCTTTGTCGTTGCCGTCGGGAACCTCGGTGCTCCCGACCTCTTTCGTGAGTTCCGCGAGCTGACCGCTGAGCGTGACTCCCGGCGGCGTCCGGTCGACCCTCATCGGCCACCAGTGCACCCCGGAGGTCTTGCCGGTCGGGTCTTCGGCGACCATTGAAACCCCAGTTTCTCCCTCGTCGAAATCGCCCGCCGTCGCATTTAGCGCAGTGCTGTGGAATTCGGGGCACTTGCTCGCACGGGTGCCGATGCAGTGCCCGACTTGATCCTGGATAACCGTGGTCCCTTTTGGCACGATGGTCACCCGCTTCACCCCGAGCCCTTCGTCGGATGCGTTGGCGTGAACGGTGAAGCTGGCGCCATCGGTGATCCAATCGCTGGGCATGCCGCTCGGGGCGCTAAGCAAAGGGGGGTTCCAGTCCCCCATCCAAACTCCGACGCCGCCGACATAGAGGTCGCGGTAGCAGGGATCCGAGCCTCCACCAAACGAGCTCATCCCAATTACAAGAATCTTGCCCCAACTGTCCAGCAGCGACCAGTTGAAATTACGTGCCTCTTCGGTTTTGAACTGATTCCACTGGCTGCCATCCCATAGGCCGTCGTACTCTGCTGGGATGGGATAGGTGTTCGCATTGCAGCCATTGGTGGTCCGCCAGAATGGCTCGATGATCGCGGTGTCGATGAACACATCCCAGTCGGGCACCCAGTAGGACCACTGGCCGTATTCGTAGAAGCCGAAGCTGCCGGGGTAACTGGTGGTGAACAGGCCACGGTTGGAGCCACCGACCCAGTTGTGCCAGCCAATCGTGCTGTTGGTGATCTTCGTCGTATTGCGATCCCAGCCCCAGATGCTGGGGTTTTCGAGTTCGCTGATGCCGCCACCGCCATACCAGTTGGGGTTGAGCCAGTTCTCGAAGACCTGGTATTCCGGGTCGACCAAGATTGGATAAAGGAAGTCCTTGTCTCGGTGTTTGACGTCCAGAACGAGGGTGCTGCCTTCGACCTCCATGTGAACTGGAACGACGGTGCCCGCTGCATCGACTGCGGTCGGCGCTGAGACATGCCCAAGTGGTTTTCCGTCGGAGAGAAGGACTTCGGCTCCGCCGTCTTCGCTTGCCTGCACCTTTGCCCCGGCCGGCAGATCGAAGTTAAAGCGAAGCGTCTCGGGGCTCTCGGCCGCGCGTAGCTGGTCGAACAGCTCCACGCCGGTGGAGGTTGGCGAGACCAGCAAATCCGTCGATGGCTGGACTTCGGGGAAGAAGGCATTCTGCCCTTCGAAGCGCTGGGCGGGACTGTCGGCGTCAACACCCACTTGGGCGATCTCGATACTTCCCACCTCCACTCCCTCCTCCGGGCTGGAGGCGATCGTCAGCGGCACGATCGGGTTGGCAGGCTCGAGGCCCTCCCGCGTGTACTGGAGTCTGAGATCGACTTTGCGCAGGTCGCCATCCTCGTCGCGGACGCGCACGGGGACGTTCGAATCCATTAGCCGCGGTCCGCTCTCGCTCGAGACCGTCGCCGCCTGTTCGCCCAGGGGGCGCAGAAGTCTCTCCTCGGAGAGGTAGCGGGCCGGATCGGCGTCCAGGATAGAGAGCACTTCCTCGAAGTTCTGGTGCAATAGCTGTCGGGCGGCAGAGGCTGAAAGGTCGGTGTAGGCGTCCACGGAATCTTTACGTTCCTGGACGGCCGCAGGCGCTTCCAATTGCCGGAGTCGCTCGTCTTCCTCGGCTTTGAGCTGGTTGATTCCCGTAGCGATGTCCTCTGCGTCTGGAAGTTTCGAAGGGTCGAGGGCCGGAGGGCCTTCTCCCGGATGCGACGGGTCAGCCAGCACCGGCACCGCTGAGACGGCAAGTAGAAGCAGCGCAAAGACAGCGGCGATATGCGCGCGCCGCAGCCTGGACCTCGTCCGCCCTCGCGCATCGCGCTCGTGCACAGCCTCATTCCGCCCCTGCTTCTCCACCTCGCTACCTCCCCGCCACTTGACAGTTGCTGACAATGCGGCGGAGTCCTACTACGCGAGTACCTATGAGCGCAACTGATTACTTATCTACTCAATCGCCCTTCAATACACGTTGCTTTATTGGTGAAGGGAATTAGACATTTAATTTGGCTCTGGGGCTACCCAATTGGACCTCCCAGACAGCAGAGGTCCGCTGCAAGCGGTCAGAACCCGTCGGCATTCAGGGTTTTCTGCGTATTCGCTCGCAGCCCTTGGCCTTGTCCCTGCCGCTGACGTAGGCGATGTCCTTGCCTCGGCCGCAGCGGATCAGGTCGGGGCCGCCGCCGCGGGCGCGGACGATGTCGTTGCCGCGGCCGGCGAAGACGCAGTCGGGGCCTCTCCGGGGGCGAATCCGGTCGGGGCCGCTGCGGGCGAGGATCAGGTCGGCGGCGGGGGTGCCGCGCAGCGCCTCGCCGCGACGGGTGCCGGCGATCGTGTTCGTGCAGCTGGCGAGCGGGCCCTTGCGGATCGGGACGCGATCGCCGTTCCCGCCGCGTCCTTTGCCGCCGCCTCGCCCGGCGGAATCACGCCGCGGATCCGCCAGCAGGAGCTCGACGTTGCGGTCGGCGGCTTCGCCCTCGCCGCAGGGGTTCGGCGCGCAGGCGCGGGCGCCGCTCTGGTGGTCGTTGTAGGCGAGGGTGCGGCCGACCGAGGCGAGGTCGGCGGCGGTCATCGTCGCGGCGGGGGTACCCGGCACAGGTGCCGTCGCCTCGCTGGCGTGGTCGACGATCGTCCCGAACAGGGAGAGCGTGCCGTCGCGGTTGTCGAAGACCTGCAGCAGCCGGGTCTGCTGGGGCCAGTCGGCCTCGGCGGCGACGCGGATGCTCCAGAAGCCGCCCTTGCCGCCCGGCGCCGGATAGGCGGTGACGTCGTTGACGTGGCTGTGGCCGGCGACCCAGGCGATCGCGTGCGGGTAGCGGTGCAGCAGCGCGACCATATCCTCGCCGAGGTGGATCGGGGTCGAGGCGCGCGGGTCGACGTCGCAGCCGGGGTTGACGTCGTGGCCGTGCGCGTCGGGCGCCGTGCAGGGACCGGCCAGCTCGTCGGGCACGTCGGCGGTCAGGCTCGGGATCGCGTGGTGGCCGAAGAGGACGACGAGCTGGTCGGCTGCGGTCGCCGCTTTCAGCTCCGACTCGATCCAGCGGAACTGCGGGTCGTCGACGTTGCCGTCGGCGCAGGGGCCGGTGACGCCGCCCTCGCAGACGGTGTCGACGGCGATCATCCGCAGGCCCGGCACCGGCACGAACGAGTAGTAGCCGGCGGCGCCTTTGGAGGCCGCTTCCTCGGCCGGGTCGACATGGCCGAAGCCGTGCCCGTCGGCCTGCGCCCCTTCGCGGAAGACCTGCTTGTACTCCGCTTTGGAGACGAAGCGGCGGTCGGGATCGGGCGGCACCAGCGCCGTTGCCGCCGGTTCGGAGGCGAGCAGCGCCAGCAGCGAGGCCGGGTCGAGGTCCGGCAGGCCGGCCAGGTCCCCGGTCGCCCCCTCCATCGGCTTCAGGCAGCCGGTCGCGACCTGCTCGAAGGAGGCGTTGGCGGCCTGGTTGCCCTGCACGAGGGCGTCGTGGTTGCCGAAGGCGACGTAGCTCGGCACGTCGAGGCCGGTGGCGGCGAACGACTGCTGGGCGCGGTCCATCAGGCCTGGGTACTGGGGCCAGCCGGCCGCCGCTCCCCGCGGGTCGTCGGGGTCGTAGAAGTAGGGGACGAGGCCCTCGAGGTAGTCGTCGTAGTCCTGCACGCCGGTGTATTTGGGCGCCTCGGCGGCGCCGCCGGGGACCGGCAGCGGGCAGAGCGGGTGCGTATACCCGGTCGGGTCGATGCCGCTGTTGGGATCGAGCGGGCCGCCCTCGAGCAGGGTCCGCACCCACTCGGTCTCGTTCAGCTGCTGGCTGTCGGCCGAGTCGCCGGTGTCGATGACGAAACCCATCGCCGAGCGCGAGCCGTCGCCGGCGGCGACCGGCGCGGCGGCGGCGAAGGCGTTGACCTGGCGGACCATCGCGTCGTCGATGTGGGGGTTGAGCGCCTCCCACGGCCTGAATGCGGCCTCCACCGGCGAGCCGGTGGGGTCGATGAACTCGACTCGCGCGGGGCTCTCCTCGTCGGCGAGCTGGAAGTCGGAGAGCTGGCCGAAGTAGGCGAGCGAGGTCCGGCGCCCCTCCCGCCCGGGTCGGGCGGTCCCGAGCCCGTCCTCGCGGACGACATAACCCTCGCCGGGACCGACGCCGAGCTGGTCGAAGCCGGCGGCGCCGTCGGGAACGATCCGCTGCTCGATCGTGGTCAGACCGAGCGGGTCGGTCGCGGCCGCGGCCGGGCCGCAGACGGCGAGGCTGAGCACCCCGGCGAAGGCAACGCCAACCGCCGCCCTCATCCCGATTCCGCCTTACCGCCACCTCGCATCCGGCCCGGGAGTACCCGGAAGCGGCGGCGGGCAATCAGCCGAGCCGCTTTCGAGCGGCCTCAACCAAGTTCTCGGCTCGCCGCCACACTCGCTTGCGCTGGTCGGCAGTGACCGAGTTCGTGACAGCAGATCACGTCGGATGCCGCAATGCCGGAATGGATGCAGAGGGTTACGAATGCATCGCCGACTTCGATCTCATCGTCAGCGAGGTCACGGATCGCTTCGGCGGCGGCGAGGAACTGCTCCGCCTTGCGTAAACGACCGGCGATGATTCTCTCGTCACAGTTGCGTATACGGGTAGTCATTCGTTGCGCTTCCGCTTGGAGAGCGAACTGCGAAAGCGGCGCCGCGATCCATAGAGATCGATTCCCTCGGAAAGCGCGTTTCCGACAATCCCCTTGAGATCCTCGCCGAAGAGTTCTTCCTCGCCGAACTCGATGACGCGAGCATCGTTGCCAGTCCATTCGGTGGCGCTCCATTCCAGTGCCGCCAGCTGCTCGGCCCAAGCTGGAAGCTCTTCGGCCACGTCAGCTCGCCGGACCAGAAAGAGGTCGAGGTCGCTGCCCGTAGCTGCCTCTCCCCGAGCGACAGAGCCAAAGAGGAGCGCCAGCCGCGGCGACACCTCCCAACCAGCGATGGCTGCACGAAGCTGCTCCAACAACTCGTCCCGCAACGCGGCCAAGCCTTCGATGTGCGGTGCGGCCAGGTGATTTCGATTCAGCCTGTAGACCTTGGCTCGCCCAACCTGGTGCCTAAGGACGACTCCCTGATCGACCAAGCGCTCGGCCGCTTTGCGGACACCTTGCTCGGAGCCGTGGCCCAATAACCGGTGGATTCGCCGCCCGCTGAAGCCTTCTTCCGCCCTCGCCAGAACCGTCAGGACATCGCCATCCAAAGTTGGTCCTACGACTTGAAGGGGGCGGCGAAAGTCCATTCTCTATCCGCACTATAGTACTCATATCCGCACTATAGTGCGGATATGAGTCAGCCCTGCAAAGTGACGAAGCGCTCCTCGGTCAGCTCTAGAACCGCGAAGCTCGGGCCCTCGCGGGTGTTGCCGGAGTCCTTGACGCCGCCGTAGGGCTGCTGGTCGGCGCGGAAGGTCGGCACCTCGTTGATCAGGACGCCGCCGAACTCGAGGGTGCGGGCGGCTTCGAGGCCGCGGCCGATGTCGCGGGTGAAGACGCCGGCCTGGAGGCCGAACTTGGAGTCGTTGGCGAGCTCCAGGGCCTCGCCGAACTCGGCGAAGGTGTCGATCGTCGCCACCGGGCCGAAGACCTCCTCGCACCAGACCTTGGCCTCTTTGGGCGGCGCCCCGAGCAGGGTCGGCGCCAGGCAGCGGCCCTCGTCGACCAGCTCGCCGCCGGTCAGCAGCTCGGCGCCGCCGGCGACCGCCTCGTCGACCCACTGCTTCACCCGGTCGCGGTCGCCGCCGGTGATCAGCGGCCCGACATCGGTCTCCTCGTCGAACGGGTTGCCGACCTTCAGCTTCTCGACGTTGGCGAGGAGCCGCGCGGTGAACTCGCCGGCGACGGCCTCGTGGACGAGGATCCGCTGGATCGAGATGCAGCTCTGGCCGGCGTGGGAGAAGGCGTGGATCTGGGCTTTGTCGGCGGCGGTCTCCCAGTCGCCGTCGTCGTTGACGATCAGCGGCGCGTTCGAGCCGAGCTCGAGGTTGACCTTCTTGTGGGGGACGCGGCTGCGGATGTCCCAGCCGACCTTGGCCGAGCCGGTGAAGGTGACCGCGCCGGTCAGCTCGTGCTCGACGATCGCGTTGCCGACCTCGCCGCCGGGGCCGGGGATGACGCTCAGCCAGCCCTCGGGCAGGCCCGCCTCGACCAGGATCGCGGCCAGCTTCAGGGCCGAGATCGGCGTCTGCCCGGCCGGCTTCAGGACGATCGCGTTGCCGGCGGCGATCGCCGGCCCGAGCTTGTGGGCGACGAGGTTGAGCGGAAAGTTGAACGGGCTGATCGCGCCGACGACGCCGTAGGGGACGCGCAGCATCACCCCGAGCTTGCCGGCACCGCTGGCGCTCGCCTCCATCGGCACGGTGCCGCCGGTCAGCTTGCGCGCCTCGACCGCAGCGAAGGTGAGCGTGTCGACGCAGCGCTGGGCCTCGACCGTCGCCGTCTTGATCGGCTTGCCGGCCTCGGCGGAGATCGTCAGGGCGAGGTCGTCGACCCGCTCGCCGACCAGCTCGGCGGCGCGGTCGAGCACCGCCGCCCGCTCGTGCTGGGGGAAGTCGGCCGACTCGAAGGCCTCGCGGGCGGCCCGCACGGCGCGGTCGACGAGGGCCGCGTCGCCGAGCGCCACCCGACCGACCGGGCTGCCGTCATAGGGGCTCTCGACCTCCGCCCACTCGCCGGTCGCGGCCCACTCGCCGGCGGCGAGGAGCTGATGGTCGATCGCTTGCATCGCGTGCGTCGCCACCGGGACAGGGTAGAGCAGGCCGCGACTCCCCCAGCGCGAAGTTGTTCCCCCAGAGATGCGCACCCGATCGCTGACAGCCACGCTCTCGCTCGCCCTCGCGGCGGCGCTCTGCGCCGGCCTGATGCTGTCCGCCAGCGCCGGCGCCGCCGTCAGCTGGGTCGTCAACGGGCGCGGCTTCGGCCACGGGGTCGGGATGAGCGCCTACGGCGCCTACGGCTTCGCGCTCGAGGGCAAGGGCTACCGCTTCATCCTCGGCCACTACTACCGGGGCACCTCGCTGGGGACGGTGGAGAAATCGCCCGTCGTCCGGGTCCTGCTCGACATCTCCCCCGGCGACGTCGGCTTCAGCGGTGCCAGCGGCGCCTGCGGCGTCGCCCTCGATCCGCGGCGCCGCTACGAGGCGCACCGCTCCGTCAACTCGGTGCGTCTGCGCAGCTCCCGCGGCAAGCGGCTCGCCAACTGCGGCCGGCGGCTGCGGGCGGCCGGCAGGGGGACGATCGAGATCGCCGGCGTCGGCCGCTTCCGCGGCGCCTTCGAGACTGTCCCGACCGAAAGCGACGCCGGCTCCCTCAACGTCGTCAACGCGCTCGCCCTCGAGCAGTACGTGAAAGGGGTGATGCCGAACGAGGTGCCGGCCTCCTGGCCGGTCGAGGAGCTGAAGGCGCACTCGGTGGCGGTGCGCTCGATCGCCCTCACCGGCGGCGTCGACGGCAACGGCTTCGACCTCTACGACGACACCCGCAGCCAGGTCTACGAGGGGCTGGAAAGCGAGGAGGCCCGCACCAACGAGGCGGTCAAGGAAACCCGCGGCCAGGTGGTGACGTACAACGGCGAGGTGGCCCAGACCTTCTACTCGGCCTGCTCGGGCGGCCACACCGAGAGCGTCGTCAACGTCTTCGGCACCGCGATCCCCTACCTCGTCGGGGTCCCCGACCCCTACGACTACCACTGCCCGCTGCACACCTGGACCCTGCGCTTCAGCGGCCCGGAGATCAGTGCCCGACTCGGCGGCTACCTGAAGGGAAGGCTGAAAAAGGTGGTCGTGACCAAGCGCGGGGTGACGCCGCGGATCATCGAGGCGAAGCTGATCGGCACCGGCGGCGTCAGCATCGTCACCGGCGAACAGCTCGAGGTGGCGCTGGGCGGCTACGACACCTGGATGACCTTCCGCAAGCTCAGCCGCTGAGCCCGCAGGCGATCAGGGGAGGGTCAGCACCGCCCAGACCGCGTTGTGGTCGCTGCCGGGGATGTTCCAGACGCCGTACTCGGCGATCCCCAGCCGCGGGTCGGCGAGCACGTGGTCGATCGTCACGTAGGGAGGGAAGCCCCAGCCGGCCGGCCAGGTCGGCAGCAGGCCCTTGCCGGTGACGTCGCCGGCGTCGCGGTAGCCGCGGTCGAGGACGTCGCGGAACTCCGCCTGGTCGAGGGTGGCGTTGAAGTCGCCGGCCAGCACCCAAGGGGCGCCGCGGCCACCGCTCGGCAAGCTGCGCAAGGCGGCCCGCCAGACGCCGATGAACCCCTCCTTCGGCGGGTAGGGATGGACGCCGACGAGCCGGACCCGACCGCCGCCGGGCGTCATCACCTGGGCGCGTGGCAGGCGGAACGCGAACGGGGCCCGTTCCGGCAGCCGGGTGAGCGGCAGGCGCGAGTAGAGCCCAGCGCCGCTGGCGCCGCCGCGCAACGCCAGCACCGCCTCGGGCAGCCGCCGGTAGATGCCGGCCCGGCGCAGCACGCGCTCGTAGCGCGGGGTCAGCTCCTGGATGCTGAGCAGGTCGGGGTCGAGGCGGTCGACCATGGCGATCAGCGCCGCCGGGTCGGCGGTGCCGTGGTGGACGTTGGCGGATAGCACGGTGAAGGTGCGCTGGCCGGAGGCGTCGGCGACGTCGCCCGCGATCGTCCGCGGGACGATCGTCGCCAGCAGGCAGACGGCCGCGAGCCCGGCCAGCAGGCCGGCCGCCCAGTTGCGCAGCGCCACCGCGATCCCGCAGGCGAAGAGGGCCAGCACCGCGACGTAGGGGGTGAACGCCATCAGCGCCACCAGCGGGTACTCGCGCTCGAGGCCGAGCAGGCGGATCGGCACCCAGACGAGGGCCGGCACGACCACGGCCCAGATCGGCCAGGCGCGCAGGGCGCCGGTGGAGCCCAAGCTCAGCCGTCCGGAAAGGGCTGGACGGCGATGCCGTGGTCGGTCTCGTGCATCCCCAGCTCGTAGGCGCCGCCGCCGGGCAGTCGCAGCTCGCGGTCGGGGCGGCCGGGGCGCTCGACGGTCAGCTCGAGGTCGGCGGCGGAGCAGTTGATCGTGTGGTGCTCCGGGCCTTGCGGATCGGCGTAGACCCAGGCGACGAAATCCTTGGCCGGCGCCGAGACGCGGCCGCGGACGACAATGTCCTTGCCCGGCAGGACGAACTCGCAGGCGCCGGCCGACTCGGAGATCGAGGCGGAGCGGATCGCGCCGAGCCCACCGAGCCGGTGGTGGACGCCGTCCAGCATCAGCATCCCCGAGGGGACCCAGGGGGTGACGCGGGAGCCGATCTTGATCCGGGCGGCGCCAGCGTCGAAGTAGTCGCCCGGCGCCGCGTCGGCGAAGCCGTTGCCCTCCAGCCAGACCCAGCGCTCGGCGTGCTCGCTGCCCCAGTTGTGGCCGATCATCCCCGGCCAGCCGTCGAGCTCGATCGTCTCCTCGCCGATCTCGATCCGGCCCCCGAAGCGGGTGGCGGGCACGGGTGCGACGAACTTGGTCCGCGGCAGCGGCGCCTTGTAGAGCCACTCGGCCGGCAGGTAGCGGCAGGGCTCGGCACCGGTGGCGAAGCTCAGGTCCCAGCTGACCGGCAAGACCTCGGCACCGTCGTCGCGCCGGGCCGGCATCTCGGCGAGCGGCACCGGCGAGCGAGCGTAGCCGGGGCCGACCTCGGCGGCGCCGACCCGGATCCAGCCGTCGGCCGGGACCGAGAGCTCGCTCGACGGCAGCGTCACCTTGGCGGCGCGCGGCCCTTCGGCCTCGCGGTCGAAGAGGACGAACCAGAGCGAGGCGGTCGGCTCGGCGCCGGGCCGCTTGTGGACCGTGTGGCGGATCCAGACCCCGCGACCGCCGCCGTCCTCGCAGGCCTTGACGTAGAAGCTCTCGTAGTGGCCCGCCTTGGCGGCGACCTGCGGGAACCGCGCCCCTTCGTCCATGCGGGAACTGTAGGGATGGCTCACGCTTTATGGCCCCTATAGGGGCTTCAATGCGTGAACCACGGCCTTGCCGGCTCCCCGCCCGCCGGGTACGCTGCGGATCATGCCGCGCTTCAGCCGCTTTCTCCTCGCCCTTTCCACCCTCGTCGTGGCCGTCGCCCTCGTCGCCGTGCCGGGCGCGGTCGCCGGCCCCGACCAGCCGGCGGCCTTCGCCGGCAAAAAGAAAGGCGCCGGCAAAGGCAAAAAGCCGAGCTGCAAAAAAGGCTACGTGGCGAAGAAGGTCAAAAACAAAAAAGGCAAGAGGGTCTGGCGCTGCGTGAAGAAGACCAAAAAGCCGCCAGCGCCTTGCAGGGCGAGCTCGTCCTGCGCCATGCCGGGCCCGGCGCCCCTCTTCGAGCCGCCCGGCAAGCAACTCAACGGCGACGAAACGAAGCCGTTCCTCGAGAAGTACCTCCTCAACTCGACCTTCACCGATTGCGTGCCCGGCTGGCCCAACTGCTCCGTCGAGCAGCGCTACAGCCACGCCGCCGACAGCAGCTTCCACTACTGCCGGCTGACCTCGGTCTCGGGCGCCGACATCAACTCCGTCGGCACCTACGGCGTCGACAGCGCGCGGGTCGAACCCGACGGCTCCTGGATCTTCCACGAGATCGTCTCTGCCTACGGCAACGAAAGCGAGTACGAATGGAAGGTCTCGACGACGGGTGTCGTTACCGGCGCCTACCGCTTCCAGCCGAGCAGCTCAATCGAACAGATCGGCCCGCTGCAGTACGTCGGCGGCGTCGCCAAGGACTGCAGCTACTGAGCGAGCGCTCGCTGCGGCGGGCGCGCCTCAGACCTTGATGGTTATGACGTCGCCATCGGCGACGACGTAGTCGCGGCCCTCGATCCGCAGCAGCCCCTTGTCGCGGGCGGGGGCGTAGCCGCCGCACTCGACCAGCTGCCGCCAGCCGATCGCCTCGGCTTTGACGAACGCTTCCATGATCTCGGTGTGGATCGTGCCCGCCGCCTCCAGCGCCGTCGCACCGCGGCGCAGCGGCCGGGCCACCGCCTCCTTGTCCTCGCCGGCGGTGAAGAAGGTGATCAGCTCCAGCAGGTCGTAGGCGGCACGGACGAGGCGGGCCAGGCCCGAGCCCTCGACCCCGTAGGACTCGCGCATCTCCTCGGCTTCGGCGGGGTCGAGCTCGGCCAGCTCGCCCTCGATCCGGGCGCTGACCGCGACCGCCCCGGCGCCGACCGCGGCGGCGTGGGCCGCCACCCCCTCGGGCACCTCGCCGTCGCCCTCGTCGACGTTGGCGACGTAGAGGATCGGCTTCGTGGTCAGGCCCTGGAGGTTGCGGGCGGCGTCGGGCGCACTGTCGGGAACGGGCACCGAGCGGGCCGGCCGGCCCTCGGCCAGCGCCTCGTGCACCGACTGCAGCCAGGCATGCTCGGCGATCGCCTCGGCGTCGCCCGTCTTCGCCTGCTTGCCGACCCGGCCGAGGCGGCGCTCGACCTGGTTGTAGTCGGCGAGGACCAGCTCGGTCTCGATCGTCTCGATGTCGGCGAGCGGGTCGACGCGGCCGTCTGGGTGGGGCACGCCGGAGTCGTCGTGGCAGCGGACAACGTGGCAGATCGCGTCGGTCTCGCGGATCGAGGCGAGGAACTGGTTGCCGAGCCCCTCACCTTCCGAGGCGCCCTTGACGAGGCCGGCGATGTCGTGGAAGTCGATCGTCGCCGGCACCAGCTCGGAGCTGCGCACGGTCTTCGCCACGGCCTCGAGCCGCTCGTCGGGGACCCGGGCGACGGCGACGTTGGGCTCGATCGTCGTGAACGGATAGTCGCCGGTCTGGGCGCCGCCGCTGGTCAGGGCGTTGAACAGGGTCGACTTGCCGGCGTTGGGCAGGCCGACGATTCCGACCTTCACAGGGAGAGCGGCACGATCAGGCCGAGCGCGATCCCGAGGAAGGCGCCGGCGAGGACGTCGGAGGGGTAGTGCATCCCCAGGTAGGGGCGGCCCAGCGAGAGCGCGAAGGCGACGGCGAAGGTGCCGGCGGTGGCCGGGTCGACGCGGAACATCGCCGTCGCCACCGCGAACGAGGAAAAGGCATGGGCCGAGGGGAAGCTGAGCGAGCTGGGCGCGCCGCCGAGCGGCGGCAGCCCCTCCAGCTTCGGCCGCGGCCGTTTGACCAGCAGCTTGATCCCGTAGTTGATCCCGATCGCGATCGGGCCGAGGGCGGCGCAGATCAGCCAGCTCTGGCGGTGATCGGGGTCGATCACGGCGAGGACCAGGCCGAGCAGCAGCCAGACGAGGCCGTTGTTGCCGGCCTTGCCGAGCGCCTTCGCCGCCCCCTCGAGGGCGGGGGTGTGGCCGCGGGTGCGCATCGCCCGCAGCAGCTTGAGGTCGAGCTCCTGCATCGGCGGCGGAGGATAATCCGCGCCCGATGCCTTCGGTCCCCGGCTATGTCCACGTCCCCGGCCATCACTGCGGCTCGACCGCCCTGCGCAACCTGCTCGGCTTCCACGGAATGGAGATCAGCGAGGAGCTGGCCTTCGGCCTGGGGGCCGGCGCCTGCTTCTACTACCTGACCCTCGAGGACGCCTCGCCGAGCCGCTGGTTCAACGGCCGCACGGCGCGGCTCGAGGAGGAGTTCCGCGACCTGACCGGGGCGGCGCTGGAGCTGCGGACCTTTCCCGACGACGACGAGAAGGCGGCCTGGGAGGCGGCGCGGGCGGAGGTCGACGGCGGCCGGCCGGTGCTGTTGCTGACCGACCTCTACCACCTCGATCACTACGGCAACTCGGCCCACTTCCCGGGGCACGCCGTGGTCCTGGCGGGTTATGACGAGGAGCGGGCGCTGCTCTCCGACACCGGCTTCGAGCAGCTCCAGGAGACGCGGCTGGAGAACCTCGCCAAGGCCCGCTACAGCGGCCACCCCACCTTCAAGATGGAAGGACACATGTTCACGGTCGCCGCGGGAGTCGAGCAGGCGACCCTGGAGGCGGCGGTCCCGGCGGCGATCGCCCGCGCGGCGAAGCAGATGCTCGAGCCGGAGTGGGGCGAGTTCGCCGGCCTGCCCGCCGTGCGCCGGCTCGCCGCCGAGGCGGGCTCCTGGCCCGAGACCGCGGCGGACTGGCAGTGGTGCGCCCGCTTCGGCTATCAGGTGATCGAGCGGCGCGGCACCGGCGGCGGCGCCTTCCGGCCGATGTACGCGCGGTTCCTGGCCGAGGTCGGACGCGAAGAGGCGCCGCTGGCCGCGGCGGCCGGCGAGCGCTGGACCGAGCTGGCCGCGGCATTCAAGGCGGCGAGCGAGTGCGACGACCCCGCGCCCCGTCTCTGGCACGCCGTCGGCGACGCCGCTCGGCTCGTGGCCGAATCCGAGGAGCGGCTTTGGACTGCCCTCGGTGGGGTATGAACCAGCTGATGCCCGCCTACCTCTCGCTCGCCAAACGCGTTCCCTGGATCAAAGTCTGGGCGACGGCCCTGTGGCTGGCGAAGAAGGGGAAGGACTCGCTCGACAAACTCAGCGAGGCCGAGCGCAAGGAGCTGAAACGGATCGTCGCCGCCTCGAAGGGGAAGCCCGGCAACGTCTCCAAGCACGACCGGACGCGGCTGAAGAACATCGTCAAGAAAGCGGCGCGGGGCAAGTAGCGTCGGCGTCGGCGCGCATCGGAGTTTCACCACACCGGGGTGGGGGTAAAGCTCGGCTATGACCTTTGCCGCAGCAATATTCCTACTGGCCGCGGGAGCGATCCTGCGTTATGCGACCAACCTGCGGGTCGAGGGCGTCAGCGTCGACACGATCGGCCTGATCCTGATGATCGCCGGCGCCGCCGGACTCGTCTTCGCCCTCTTCCAGGAGATCTCCTGGTCCCGAACCCGCCGCCGCGAGGCCGAGGTGGCAGCGCAGGCCCAGGATCCGCGCCAGGCGCCGCCTCCCCCGCCCCGCTACTAGAGAGGCGCCCGCCGTCGGTAACTTCGGCCGATGGCCGAGGGCGACACGATCCTGCGTGCGGCGCGTCGGCTCGATGCGGCGCTCGCGGGACAGTCGCTGGCGGTCGCCGCGCCGAGTCCGCGCGGCCGCAGCCTCGGACTGCAGCGGCTCGACGGCCTCACCTTGGAGAAGGTCGAGGCGCGGGGCAAGAACCTGCTGCTCGACTTCGGCGAGCTCGCCCTGCACAGCCACCTCGGCATGAACGGCTCCTGGCATGTTTACCCGCGCGGTGGCCGCTGGCGCAAGCCGCCGGGCGCGGCCTGGGCGCTGCTGCGGGGCGAGAGCCAGGAGGCGGTCCAGTTCGGCGGGCCGACCCTGCGGGTGATGCCCACCCCCCGCCTGCGCCGCGAGCTCTCCCGCCTCGGCCCGGACGTCCTCGCGCCCGACTTCGACCTCGACACCGCCGTCGCCTCCCTCCGCAGCGCCCCGCACAGCGAGCTCGGCGACGCCCTCCTCGACCAGGGCCTCGTCGCCGGCATCGGCAACATCTTCAAGAGCGAGGCCTGCTTCGCCGCCCGTCTCGACCCCTGGACCCGGATCGCCGCCCTCGGCGACGACGATCTCCGGCGGGTCCTCGCCACCGCCCGCGAGCTGATGCTCGAAGCCGTCGCCAGCGGCCGCCCGCCCCGCGCCGTCTACCACCGCGCCGGCCAGCCCTGCCCCGCCTGCCGCACCCCGATCTCCCCCCGCGGCCAGGGCGACGCCAACCGCACGACGTACTGGTGCCCCCGCTGCCAACTCTTACCGTGAATTTAGGTTCACGATATGTTGCCAAAATGCAAATTGGCTCTGACTTCGACAGCGTCTATCGAGATACCTGTTCCGACTTTGAACCACTTGGACCGGTTGCCGAGACCCTTCTTCGCGGCCTTCTCGATGCCGAAGGGCTACGGGTGCACTCGATTCGGCATCGAATCAAGGCGTACCCCAGTCTAAGGCGTAAGCTCGAGGAGAAGGGGAGTGCGTATACGAATCTCAGCGATGTCCATGATCTTCTTGGGGTAAGAGTGATCACTTTTTTCCCAGACGAGATTGACGCAGTCTCGACACTAGTTGAACAAGAGTTCTTCATAGACCAAGACAATTCGGTCGATAAACGCGCGCTACTAAACCCGGATAGCTTCGGTTACTTATCTGTGCACTACGTGGCTAGCCTGCATCCCGACCGGACCCAGCACAAGGAGCACACTCGATTTGAGGGTATGAAGTTCGAGATCCAGATCAGATCCATTCTTCAGCATGCATGGGCTGAGATCGAGCATGACCTTGGCTATCAGACTCCCGGAGCTATTCCCGATTCAGTTCGCCGGCGCTTTTCGCGAGTTGCGGGTCTGCTCGAGATCGCCGATGACGAGTCTCGACGACTTCGTGACGATGCCCAGGACTACCGATCGGGAGTGAGTGGCGAGATCACGCAGGATGCCAATGAGGTACGTGTTAATCGGGATTCGGTTGCCGCATTCATTCAAACGAATCAGCTTGTTCTTGAAATCGACCAAGCATTTGCCGACCAACAAAATGTGGCGATGAAACCTCGGGATCAAATCGAGGACCTTGAGGGAATGGCAAACAGCTACGCTTCGGACCTTATTGCCGCTGGCTACTCCACCATTGGGGAAGTCGAAACCGAGCTAGAAACAAAGCGTGAAGTGGTTGAGCGTTTTTTCTCGATATGGATGTCCGGGAGACCTCCGTTTGAGATGATGTATCCCGGAACTTCTCTTTTTTATCTCTGTTATCTGAAGGTTGGAGAAGCCGAATCACTGGAACGGGCAAAGAAGTACCTTGCCGACACGCCCATCCAAGGCGGGAAGAACACCGCTAAACGGATTGTCGATACCTACACGAAGCTGGTCAACGATTGACCAGCCGCGCGAAGTAGCCGAACCAGTTGCCGGAGTGCTCTTCGCAGGAGAGGCCGACGGCCTCGGCTTGGCGCTGTAGGCTGGCGAGGGTGGTGAAGTGGGGGTCGCCGAACAGCTCGCCGACGACAAGGCGGCCGGTCGGCCGCAGGACGCGGGCGATCTCGCGCAGGGCGGCGTCGGTGTCGGGGATCTCGCCGAGGACGGCGGTGAGGACGATGGCGTCGACCGAGCCGTCCTCGTAGGGCAGGGCGGTGGCGTCGCCCTGGGTCGGGACGAGATTGGCGACGCCGCGCTCGGCGGCGGCCCGCATCACGTGGTCGAGGAACTCCTGCTGCAGGTCGAACAGCTCGAGGGCGCCGTCGGGGCCGATCCACTCCGCCATCTCGAGGCTGTAGTAGCCGGTGCCGACGCCGATCTCCAGCAGGCGCTCGCCGGGCTCCGGACGGAGCACCGCCCGCAGCCGCTCACGGGTGATGATCGGGTGCGGTGCTTCGACCCAGAAGCGCTGTCCGTAGGGGCAGGCCGAAGGGTTCTGGCGCCACCAGAGTGCGGCGCCGCCCACCGCCAGGGCCGCGGCGCCGAGCAGCGTCCGCGCTCGCACGCGTTACCCGCCGAGACCGAAGCCGACGCGGTGCTCGCCGGACTCGATGCGGAGGAAGGCGACCTTGCCAAGGTAGACGGCGATCACGCCGTCCTCCGTGTGGAGGTCGTGCCAGCCGCCCTTCTCGAGCTGCTTGCGGAGGTCCATGAGGTCGGCCTCGGCGAGACGGGCGGAAATCACCTGGCCGCCCTCGAAGCCGATCTCGACCCGCTGCGCGTCAGCCATCAGTGCCCTCCTGCGGGTTCGACGATCTCGGTCAGGACCCCACCGGTCGAGCGGGGGTGAAGAAAGGCGACGCGGCTGTCGCGGATGCCGACCCGCGGCTCGGAATCGATCAGCTCGATCCCGGCGGCGCTGAGGCGCGGCAGGGTGGCGTCGATGTCGTCGACCGCGTAGGCGACGTGGTGCAGGCCCGGCCCCTTGCGGTCGAGGAACTTGCCGACGGCGGTCTCGGGGCCGAGCGGCCGCAGCAGCTCGACGTGGCCGTCGCCGACGTCGAGCAGGACCGCCTCGACCCCCTGCGACTCGACCGTCTCGCGGTGCGCCAGCACCATCTCGAAGCTGGTCTCGTAGAGGGCGAGCGCGGCGTCGAGATCCTCGACGGCGACTCCGATGTGGTCGATCCTTCCGAACACGGCCGCGCAGTCTACGGGGCCGGCTCGACCCGGAGGATCTCCGCCATCGCCGCCACCCCGACCTCGAGCTGCTCGGGGGTCGGCTCCTTGGTCGCCAGGTGCCTTTGGATCTCGCGGCCGGGAGCGTGGAAGGCCTCGGCCAGCGGCTCACCGTGGTGGCGGTCGCTCCAGGCGAACATCTCCACCGCCAGCGAAGCGGTGCCGAGCCCGACAGCGCTGCGCGCCAGCGAGCCCGGCTTCTCGACCAGCCGCTCGAGCAGCAGGGTCCCGCCCGCGGAGAGCAGCATCATCGGCGCGACCAGGTTGGAACCGCAGCGGTCGTGCTCCTTCGGCACCGGGGCCGGATCGTCGAGTCCCTGCTCGTAGGCGGCGATCGCCTTGTGCTCCACCCCGTGGTAGGCGGCGAGATCGCGATCGGTCAGCGCCACCACCGCGGGGATCGCCCCCAGCGCCTGGGCGGCGCCCTCGCGGAGAGGGCCGGAGGCGACCCGGCGGCGCAGCAGCGCGCTCGCCCCCAGCGTCGCCCCGACCGCCGCGAGGACCCGCCAGTCCTCGAACGGCAGCCGCGCCGCCGGCAGCCGTCGGCGCACCAGCGGCAGCACCGCCAGCGCCTCGGCCAGTTTCACCGGCCCCCGCAGGCCGGGGGCTTTCGCCACCAGGCGCGGCGCCAGCTCCGGCTTGCGCTCGGAAGCGACCCGGATCTCCCCATCGCGGTCCCGCACGGCGGCCGCCCAGTGGGTCGGGCCGTTGACGAGCAGGCCGTTGCGCAGCGCCATGCCGCCGAGCCGGAGCCGATCGGGTCGAGCCTTGGAAGCCATGCAGAGAAGATAGGACCTCGGCCCCGCCGTCGCCCGAATGACAAAAGGGAACGCCGAGGCCAGTCCCCCTCGGCGTCCCCTTCCCCCTGTGTCAAGTCCCGGCCGGAGACCCCCAGTCCAGGCCTCCGGCCGGTATCTCGGCTCTCCCTGGCTTAGCTTGGAAAGCCGACCCTTAAAACACGGGTCGGCGAGGAAGTTGCGGCTGTTACGCGGACTCGCCGAATCTCTCTCGAAGCGCCGCCAGGCGGCGTCCGAGCTCGGCCTCGAAGCCGCGATCGGTGGGCGCATAGAAGCGGTGGCCCTGCAGCTCCTCCGGCAGCAGCGGCTGGTCGCTGACACCGCCGGGCTGGTCGTGGGCGTAGCGGTAGCCCTCGCCGCGGCCGAGCGCCTTGGCCCCCGGGTAGTGGGCGTCGCGCAGATAGTCGGGCGGCGTCTTGGCGCCGTGCTCGCGGACCTCGGCGCGGGCGGCGGCGAGGGCCTTGTGGGAGGCGTTGGACTTGGGCGCCAGCGCCAGGTAGACGGCTGCCTGGGCGAGGTTGAGCGCGCACTCCGGCAGTCCCACCCGGTCGACCGCGCGGGCGGCGGCGTCGGCGACCAGCAGCGCCTGCGGGTCGGCGTTGCCGACGTCCTCGGAGGCGAGGATCACCATCCGCCGGGCGAGGAAGCGCGGATCCTCGCCGCCCTCCAGCATCACCGCCAGGTAGTAGAGCGAGGCGTCGACGTCGGAACCGCGGGTGGCCTTGATCCAGGCCGAGATGAAGTCGTAGTGGCGGTCCCCCTGGCGGTCGTAGTCGACCGCCTTGCGCTGCAGCGCGTCCTCAATCGCGGCGACGTCGACCGCGGTCGACTTTAACCCCGTCCCAGCGTGGTTAATGTCGACCGCCCGCTCCAGGGCCGAGAGCGCGACCCGGGCGTCGCCGCCGGAGCGCTCGGCCAGCATCGCGATCGCGGCGTCCTGCACCGGCGGCGGCTCGGCGAGGCCGCGCTCGGGATCGGCGAGCGCGCGGCGCAGCAGCGCTTCGACCTGCTCGGGCTCCAGCGCCCGCAGCTCGTAGACCTGGGCGCGCGAGATCAAGGCCGAGTTGACCTCGAAGTAGGGGTTCTCGGTGGTCGCTCCGATCAGGGTCAGCAGCCCGTCCTCGACCGCCGGCAGCAGCGCGTCCTGCTGGGCCTTGTTGAAGCGGTGGATCTCGTCGAGGAAGAGGATCGTCGGCCGGCCGCTCGACCGCCGCCGCTCCCGCGCCCGCTCGATCACCCCCCGCATCTCCGCTTTCCCCGCGTTGACGGCGGACTCTTCCTCGAAAGATCCTTCAGCCCCGGCCGCCGCAATACGCGCGAGCGTCGTCTTTCCCGAGCCAGGGGGGCCATACAGAATGGCTGAGTGGGGATGGCCGCTTTCGATCGCGGTCCGCAGCGAAGACCCCGCACCAAGCACATGCTCTTGCCCGACGACCTCGTCCAGAGTGCGAGGACGCATCCGCACCGCAAGCGGCGCATCCGCAGATGGAACTTCCCCAGCGCGGGAGTCGCCTTCGGTGTCGAACAGCCGGTCGTTCACTCGGAGCGAGTATGAGGGAGGCAGGGGAGGTCTCGTCGGAGCCTCCCCGCTGTTGCTCCGACGAGGCCTCCCCTGCCTCCCCCTACACTCACCCATATGGAGAGCGCCCTGCAGTCCCCACCGTCAGCGTCCACCTCGACCCTCGAGTCGTTCAACCCGGCAACCGGCGAGCTAGTCGGCTCGGTCCCGACGATCACCCCCGACGAAGTCCAGTCGGTAGTGGACGACGTCGCCCGGATCCAGCCCGCCTGGGCCGAACTGACGCTGAAGGACCGCGGCCGCTACCTGAAGCAGGCCGCCGAGGCGCTGCTGAACGACATCGACGAGGTCGCCGAGCTGCTGGTCCGCGAGCAGGGCAAGCCGCGCGCCGAGGCCTACACGATGGAGCTGCTGCCGACCGTCGACGCTCTGCACTGGTGCGCCAAGGCGGGGCCGAAGATCCTCGCTGACGAGAAAGTGCGGATGAGCCAGGCCTTCCTCGCCACCAAGCGCAGCTACTTCTCCTATGAGCCGATCGGCGTCGTCGGCGTGATCGCCCCCTGGAACTACCCCTGGTCGATCCCCTTCGGCGAGGTCGCGATCGCGCTGATGGCCGGCAACGGCGTCGTCCTCAAGCCGGCCAGCCTGACGCCGCTGCTGGGCGAGCGGATCCGCCAGGTGTTCGAGGACGGCGGCCTGCCCGAGGGACTGGTCCGGGTCGTCCACGGCGGCGGCGCCGTCGGCGACGCGCTGGCCCGCTCCAGCGTCGGCAAGGTCTTCTTCACCGGCTCGGTCGACGTCGGCCGCAAGGTCGGCGAGGTCTGCGCCGCCGACCTCAAGGGCTCGGTGCTGGAGCTCGGCGGCAAGGATCCGATGATCGTCTGCGCCGACGCCGATCTCGACAACGCGATCTCCGGGGCGCTGTGGGGCGGCTTCGCCAATGCCGGCCAGACCTGCTCGGGGATCGAGCGCGTCTACGTCGTGCGCGAGGTCGCCGACCGCTTCATCGAGGGCGTCGCCCGCGGCGCCGAGCGGATGCGCCTCGGCGACCCGCTCGGGTGGGAGACCGAAATCGGACCGATGACCTCCGACGGCCAGTACGAGATCGTCGCCGAGCTGATCGAGGACGCGGTCCGGGCCGGTGCCACCAAGCACTGCGGCGGCCCGACCGAGGTCGCCGGCCTGCCCGGCAAGTTCGTCGCCCCGACCGTGCTCTCCGGCGTCACCCACGAGATGCGGATCATGCGCGAGGAGATCTTCGGGCCGGTGCTGCCGATCGTCGTCGT
Source organism: Solirubrobacterales bacterium (assembly GCA_035462545.1). GTDB lineage: Bacteria > Actinomycetota > Thermoleophilia > Solirubrobacterales > 70-9 > VAYN01. The sequence goes on along the minus strand of DATHUE010000247.1, from coordinate 4,276 downwards.
CGACTCCGAGCAGGAGGCGATCGAGCTCGCCAACGACTCCGAGTTCGGCCTTGGCGCCTCGGTCTGGACCAAGGACCGGCAGAAGGGCGCGCGGATCGCGCGGCGGATCGAGTCCGGGATGGTCTGGGTCAACGACCACTCCTTCAGCCACGGCGCCTGCCAGTGCGCCTGGGGCGGGGTCAAGGACTCCGGCCTCGGCCGCTCGCACTCCAAATTCGGCTTCTACGAGTGCGCCAACGTGAAGATGAACTCCTGGGAGCCCGGTCTGACCCGCGACTTCTGGTGGCACCCCTACGACCAGACCCTCGGCGAAGCCGTGCGGGCCTCGGCGAAGATCCTCTACGGCCGCGGCGCCGTTCGCACCAAGGCGCTGCGCGAGGGCGCCGGCCCGCTGCTGCAGGTCGGCCGGCGCACCCTGCGCAAGCGCCGCTAGCGGTCAGCCGCCGGCGATCTCCACCGTCCGCGAGGTGGCGGCGCGGCAGGTCGCCACCGGGCCCGCGGGGCTCGAGGCCTTGACTTCGGCGTAGACCATCGCCGGCAGCTTGATGTTCTGGTTCAGCTCTTCGAGGTCGGCCTTCCAGTTGCCGTTCTGCTTCGAGGTGACGCGGCTGAGGACGCCCTTGCCCTTCTGCTTGAGGACGACGATCCGGTTGGCGACGCAGCTCGGGTCGGCGGCGCTGACCTTGCCCTGGTAGCCGACGGAGCCGATCGTCACCGTCGTCCTGACGCCGGAGCTGGCCGAGATCGCCGCCGGGGCACCCAGCGCCAGCGTCGCGCCGATCGCCGCCAGCGCCAGTGCCGCATTCCGCTTCTTCATCCAATCCTCCTCGTCGAGTTCGTTGCGCCTCGTGCCGAAACGCGCCGCGGCAGACTAAACGGTTCACAATCCCCGGCGGCATGCCTTCCGAGCAGGAGCAGGGCGCGCCGGCGATCGCGCTCGCCGGGCTGCGCCGCGACTACGGCGAACGCGCCGCCCTCGACGGGGTCGACCTCGAGCTGGCGGCGGGCGCGACGCTGGTCGTGCTGGGACCGAACGGCTCCGGCAAGACGACGCTGCTGCGGATCCTGGCGACGCTCCTGCGGCCGAGCGGCGGCGAGGCCCGGGTGCTGGGCTGCGCGTTGCCGCGCGAGGCTTGGAAGCTGCGCGGCAAGATCGGCTACCTCGGCCACGAAGCGCTGCTCTACCGCGACCTCAGCGGCCGCGAGAACCTCCGCTTCCACGCCCGCCTGCATGGGATCCGCGGCGCCCAGGCGGAGGAGCGGATCGAGGCGCTGCTGGCGGCCGCCGGGATGGAGCACCGCGGCGACCAGCACGTCGGCGAGCTCTCGGCCGGGATGCGGCAGCGGCTGGCGGTCTGCCGCTGCGTCCTGCACGAGCCGCAGCTGCTGCTGCTCGACGAGCCCGACTCCAACCTCGACGCCGCTGGGCGCGAGGCGGCCCGGGGGCTGATCGGCCCCGCCGCGGGCCGCACCCGCGTCGTCGTCACCCACGATCCCGAGCGGGCGCTGCCCGACGCCGACCTGGTGCTGCGCCTCGGGCTCGACGGCCGCGCCGCGGTCGAGTCCCCAGGGGCGGTGGCGGCGTGAACGCCTTCGCGACGATCCTCGCCAAGGACCTGCGCTCGGAGCTGCGGACGCTGCAGTCGCTGCCGGCGATGGCGCTGTTCGCCGTCACCACCTTCGTCATCTTCCGCTTCGGGCTCGACCGCACCAGCCTCTCCGGCAGCCTCGCCGCGGGCGTGCTCTGGGCGACGCTGCTGTTCGCCGCCGTGCTCGGGATCAACCGCCTGTTCGTCAGCGAGCGCGAGGAGGGCGGCTTCGACGCGATCCGGCTCGCCCCGATCGACCGCTCCGCCCTGTTCCTCGCCAAGGCGGCGGCGCTGGTCGTCTACCTGCTGGCGCTGGAGGCGGTCGCCGTGCTCGCCTTCGCGGTCTTCTTCCTCGACTCCGCGGCGGGGCTGCTGCCGCTGATCCCGGTGCTGATCCTGGCCGACCTCGGCCTCGCCTTCGCCGGCACCCTGATCTCCTCGATGGCGGTCAACTCGCGCGCCCGCGACCTGCTGGTGCCGCTGGTTCTGCTGCCGCTGGTGGTGCCGCTGATGATCGCCGCCAGCGGTGCCAGCGAGCCGCTGCTGGCCGCGGGCGGTCCCGGTTACGAGCGCTACGGCACCTGGCTGGCGGTGCTGGCGCTATACGATTCGATCTTCGGCCTCGTCGGCTACGCGGTATTCGACTTCCTGCTCGAGGACTGACCGGCACCTCGCCCAAGCATGTACGGCAAAGGACTCAGACCGCTCTCGATCGCCACCGTGGCGCTGATGAGCGCCGGGCTGGCGCTGGTCTTCTTCTACGCGCCGCTCGACGCCGACCAGGGCTTCGTCCAGAAGATCTTCTACCTGCACGTGCCGCTGGCGATCGTGGCGCTGGTCGGGTTCGTGGTCGGCGGCGTCTTCGCGGTCCTGCACCTGCGCTCCGGCGACTCGCGCTGGGACGCCTACTCCTACGTCTCGATCCACATGTCGGTGATCTTCGGCGTCGCCGTGCTGATCACCGGCGGGATCTGGGCGAAGGCGTCGTGGGGCCACTGGTGGGTCTGGGACGAGCCGACCCTGGTCAGCTTCCTGATCGTCTTCCTGCTCTACGCCACCTACTACCCGTTCCGCTACGCGATCGAGGACCGCGACCGCCAGGCCCGCTACGCCTCGGTCTTCGCGATCGCCGCCGGCGCCTTCGTGCCGCTCAACTTCATGGCGGTGCGGATGGCCGAGAGCCTCGTCCACCCGCGCACCTTCGCCACCGCCGACGGCGGCCTCCCCGGCGAGATGATGTTCGTCTTCCTCGTCTGCCTCGCCGCCTTCGCCCTGCTCTGGGTGACCCTGGTCAAGTTCGAGCTGACGGCGAAGAGCGCCTCCGGCCAGGTCAAGCGCCTGCGCCGCGCCCTCGACGCGCCGGTCTCCGGCGGCTCCTCGCGAATCGCCCCGGAGGTGAGCTGAAGTGATCGACCCCCTGTTCGCCGCGCCGGCGCTGCCGCTCGACGAGGCCGGCAAGTACGTCGCCGGGGCCTACGTGGTCTTCCTGGTGCTGCTGATCGTCTACGTCGGGATCATGGCGGCGAAAGTGCAGCGGATCGAGCGCGAGCTGCGCGAGCTCGCCGGCTTCGCCGAGGCCCGCCAGTCCGGCGAGAGCGCGCCGGAGGCGCGCGAGGAGGTCGGGGCCTGATGCCCGAGCTGCTCGCTCTCGGCGTCTCCCACAAGACCGCGCCCCTGGACCTGCGCGAGCGCCTGGCGATGACCGAGGGGCGCGCCGCCGGAGCCCTGCGCGAGCTGACCGCGGCCGAGGGGATCCACGAGGCGGCGGCGATCTCGACCTGCAACCGGACCGAGCTCTACCTGGTCGTCTCCGACCCGGTCGAGGCCGAGGCGGCGGCGATCGGAGTCCTGGCCCGCCAGGCCGACCTGCGCCCGACCGAGCTGCTCGGCCACCTCTACGCGCTTGCCGCCGGCGAGGCGGCGCGCCACCTGATGCAGGTCACCGCCGGGCTCGACTCGATGATCCTCGGCGAGGCCGAGGTCCAGGGCCAGGTCAAGCGCGCCTACGAGCTGGCCCTGGTCGAGGGCGCGACCGGCCCGATCCTCAACCACCTATTCCGCGGCGCCCTCGCCGCCGGCGGCCGAGCCCGGGCCGAGACCGGGATCAACGAGGGCGGCGTCTCCGTCCCCTCGGTTGCGGTCGAGCTGGCGCGGCGCGGGCTCGGCGACCTGACCGAGCGCCCCGTGCTGGTGGTCGGCGCCGGCGAGACCGCCGCGCTGGTCGCCCGCGCCCTGGTCGCCCGCGGCGCCGGCGCCGTCTTCGTCGCCAACCGTCACCGCGACCGGGCCGAGGAGCTGGCGCGGCGCTTCGAGGGCACCGCGATCGGTTTCGAGGAACTGCCGGCGCGGCTGCGCGAGGCCGACATCGTCGTCTCGGCGACCGGCTCGCCGCACCACACGATCGAGCGCGAGGACCTGGCGGCGGCGATGGCAGCGCGCGAGGGACGGCCGCTGACCCTGATCGACCTTGCGGTCCCCCGCGATGTCGCTCCGGCCTGCCGCGAGCTGCCCGGGGTCCACCTGCACGACCTCGACGACGTCCAGCGGACGGTCGAGCGCAACGCCAGCGGCCGCGAGGCCGAGGCGAAGCGGGCCGAGGCGATCGTCGCCGCCGAGCTCGACCGCTTCGAGCGCTGGCTGGCGGCGCTCGACCTGGTGCCGACGATCGCCGCCCTGCGCGAGCGGGG
>DATHUE010000246.1:0-14535 GCA_035462545.1 Solirubrobacterales bacterium | reverse complement strand
GTCCGGCTCGGAGTCATACGTCTTGCGCAGTTCCTGACCGTCGCGCAGGCACTCATCGAAGGATGGGCTGCGGCCCATGATCGGCTCCGGGATCTGCTTCGCGAGGCGGTCGCCGGTGGCGTAGTCGAAGCCGAGCACGCGGGCGGCGTCGCGGGTGGCGGCGCGCGGCGCCATCTTGCCGAAGGTGATGATCTGGGCGACCGATTCGCGCCCGTATTTCTCGCCGACGTAGCGGATCATCCGCTCGCGGCCGCGGACCGAGAAGTCGATGTCGATGTCCGGCATCGATTTGCGGCCGGGGTTGAGGAAGCGCTCGAAGAGGAGGTCGTTGGCGAGCGGATCGAGGTCGGTGATGTTGAGCGAGTAGGAGACGATCGAGCCGGCCGCCGAGCCGCGGCCCGGACCGACGGCGACGCCGTTCTCCTTCGCGTAGCGGACGAAGTCCCAGACGATCAGGAAGTAGGAGGCGAAGCCCATCTCCTCGATCACCCCGAGCTCGAACTCGAGCCGCTCCACCGCCTCGCCCGGGAGCGGATCTCCGTAGCGGGCGCGGAGGCCTTCGGTTGCGATCCGCCGCAGCATCGCCTCCGGCTCCTCGCCGTCGGGAGTCGGGTAGCGCGGCAGCAGCAGCTTGCCGAGCTCGATGTCGAGCGAGCAGCGCTCGGCGATCTCCATCGTCATCGGCACCGACTCCGGCCACTCGGCGAAAGCGCTCGCCATTTCCTCGTTGTCTTTGAGGTAGAACTCGTTGGTGTCGAAGCTCATCTTCGGCGCTTCCAGGGTCGATTTCGTCTGCACGCAGAGCAGCGCCGCGTGGTTGTCGAAGTCCTCGCGCCGCAGGTAGTGGACGTCGGCGGTGGCGACCAGCGGGCGCCCCAGCTCCCTGGCATAGCGGACGATCCCGGCGTTGGCTTTGTCCTGCTCGGGGATCCCGTTCTTCTGCACCTCGAAGTAGACCTGCTCGGGCCCGAAGGCCTGGATCAGGTCGTCGAGGTGGGCGCGGGCGTCGTCCTCGCGCTCTTCGACCAGGCGGCGGCAGAAGCGCGACTGCAGACATCCGGTGAGGGCGATGACGCCCTCGGAGTGGGACGAGAGCAGCTCCATGTCGACGTTGGCCTTGCCGCGGGAGAAGCCCTCGAGGAAGCCGGCCGAGGTGAGCTTGACGAGGTTGGCGAAGCCGGTGTCGCTCTCGGCCAGCAGGGTGAGGTGGTTGCGCTCGTAGCGGGTCTGTTCCTTGATCCGCTTGCGATCGTCGACCAGATAGGCCTCGAGCCCGACGATCGGCTTGATCCCGTGCTTCTGGCACGCCTTGTAGAGATCGACCGCACCGTTCATGACGCCGTGGTCGGTCAGACCCAGCGCCGGCTGCCCCAGCTCCGCCGCTCGCGCCGCCATCGCGTCGATCTTGCAGGCGCCGTCGAGCAGCGAGTACTCGCTGTGGACATGCAGATGGACGGCGGAGGAAGCGCTCACGGGGTCCGGCGATCATGCCAACCGGGCCAGATGCCAACGGCACTCCGTCGTCACACTTTCGCGCTAATTAGGGATGGATCTTCAGAGGTTGTTCGCGAGGGTGCTGGCGAGGATCAGGACGAGGAGGCTGATGCCGCCCTGAAGGATCATGCGATGCAGGGAGTCGAAGCGGGTGGTCATCTCCGAGTGCATGTCCCGGAGTTCGACGCGGACGTCGCGAACCTCAGTGCGGACCTCCCGAATCTCGGTTCTGACTTCGCGGATGTCGCGATCAACCCGGTCGAAGCCGGCATCCATCCGCCGCGCCAGGTCGTCGAGCCGCTCGTCGGTCCAAGCATCTCTCACGGACTCCATGGTAGCCACGCTAGCGGGCAAAAACGCGCGTATGGCGCGCAGAATGCAACAAATGAGTCGCCAGACAGAAACATGCGCGTGACTCCGATGGACGGGCCGAGGTGCCGGGGAGGGACCTCTCACTCGCACTTCGGCGCCGAGGAGAATGCGGCTAGACGCCCTGGGGCGCTGTTCGCCTCATGCTGACACGTTCGAGACCCCTCCCCGGCACCTCGGCCAGCCGGCATCGGACGCACAAAAGCCACAATGACGCAGGGGGCCCCAGGCACTCATAGCGGCATCTGATCTGCCTCCGCCGCTTCGTCTCTTGAGTTTGCGTCCTTGGGACCCTCGCCGGTGGGGTGGGATGCCCCTTCGAACGTGTCAGCATGAGGCGAACAGGGCTAGAGGCGCCAGCTTCCCGCTCTCCGACGCCGAAGTGCGAGTGAGATGGGGTATCCCACCCCACCGGCGCGAGCCGCTAAGCGCAGACCCAGGCAGACCCGCCGGAGTCGGCCCAGATTTCTGCGGCGATCCGGTCTTGTTCGGCCTTGGGGGCCAGATGGGGAGCCCCTTGGCCACCGTACGCTTCCCAGGTGCTGGGCAGGATCTGGTAGGCGCCGCCGGCGCCGCTCGAGGGGTTGAGGGCGCTGTAGTTGCCGCCCGACTCGCACATCACGATGTAGGTGGGGATCGAGTAGGGGCCGCCGAGCCAGCGCCCCACTTCTTCTTCGGCGGCGGCCTGACTCGCCTCTTCTTCGGCCGCTTCGCGGGCGGCGCGGACCTCGTCGACCCAGCGGTCGATGTCGGTCCGCAGCGCGGCCAGCGCCGCCTCGCGCCGGGCCTTCACCTGCTGCAGCTCGACGGCGCTCGCTTCGGCGCTGGCCCGGGCCGAGGAGATTTCGCCGCGGGCGGCGGTCAGCTGCTCGTTGTAGGCGACGGCCTCGCGCTCGCGCTCAGCCACCGCGGCGAGGGCATTTCCGACATCGTTCCGGACTTCGGCGACCCGCGCCGCCAGGGCGCTGTCGGATTCCTCGATCTCGCGCAGGTATTCGCTCTGGGTGGCGAGTTCGGAGTAGTCGCCGGCGCTGAGGACGACGCTGGCGGCGCTCGGCGAGCCGCTTTCGTAAATCGCGACCAGACGCTCGGCGAGCAGCTTTCGGGCGCGTCGCAGGCGCTCCTTCTCGGCCTGCAGGCGCCGCTGCGAACGCTCGACTTCGCGACCGAGGCGAGCGGCGCGCCGCTCGCCCCTGGCCAACAGCCCGCTCAGCTCCTGCTCGCGGGCGGCCGCCTCGCTCGCTTCCGCTTCGGCACTTGCCTGTTCGCTCTGCGCCTGCTGCAGCTCAGCCGCGATGGCGCCGGCCTCGGCCCGGCCGGTCTCGAGCTTCTCGCGCAGCGAATCGGGATTGGCGGCGCCAGCGCGCGCGGCGACGATCAGCAGCGCGCAGAGCAGCAGCGCGAAGCAGGCCACGAGGGCCGGGTGTCTTGCCTGGGACCGCGGCACGAAGCGGTTGAGGCTACGCAGTCGCGTTCGCCTCAACCCGGGTTGACCATAACCCGCAACGTCTGTTGCGCTGGCGGCTCAGCCCTCGGGGACGTCGCGGCCGAGCAGGTAGGCCGCCGCGGCGAACAGCGTCGCCAGGCCGACGCCGGCGGCGCCGAGCAGCAGCTCGCGGCGGTAGCGGCGGCGGACGTAGGCGAAGGCGAAGCGGATCGCGGTACGGCCGAGCGTGTCGTACATCAGCCCTCGCCCTCCCCCTGGCGCAGCCGGTGCGCCATCCGCGACTGCAGCGACCAGAGCTCGATGAAGCCGGGCGAAGCGGTCTGCGAGAAGAGGCCCCCGGACTCGGCGAAGCTGGCGAGCTGGGCGTCGTAGACGGCGTTCGGCGAGGAGCGGGTGACGACGCGGACGCTGCCCTTGTAGAGGCGCAGCCCGATCTCCCCCGTCACCTGGGCGTTGACAGCGTCCATGTAGGCGTCGAGGTCGGTGCGCAGCGGCTCCCACCAGAGGCCGGCGTAGACGAGGTAGCCCCACTTCTGGTCGAGCGCCGGCTTGAACTGGTTCTGGTGGATCGTCCCGACCAGCCGCTCCAGCTCCTCGTGGGCGGTGAGGACGATCGCCGCCGCCGGCACCTCGTAGATGTCGCGCACCTTGAGGCCGACGATCCGGTCCTCGATGTGATCGACGATCCCGACGCCGTGGCGGCAGCCGATCTCCGCCGCCGTGTCGAGCAGATCGACCAGGCCGAGGCGCTCGCCGTTCAGCGCAACCGGCACCCCGGACTCGAACCCGACCGTGATCGTCTCCGGCTCGTCGGGGGCCTCCTCGGGACGGGTGACGAGCTGGAAGACGTCGTCCTCGGGCGCGTGGTCGAGGTCCTCGATCCAGCGGCCCTCGGAGGAGCGGCCCCAGAGGTTGTCGTCGATCGAGTAGGGCGTCACCTCGGTCCCGCCCTTGACCGGGATCCCGTGCTCGCGCGCGTAGGCGATCTCCTCCTCGCGGCCCATCTCCCAGGAGCGCACGGGGGCGATCGTCCGCAGCTCCGGCGCCAGCGTCGCGACCGTCGCCTCGATCCGCACCTGGTCGTTGCCCTTGCCGGTGCAGCCGTGGGCGATCGTGTCGCAGCCGGTCTGGCGCGCGTACTCGACCGCGAGCTGGGCGATCAGCGGCCGCCCCAGCGCCGTGAACAGCGGGTAGCCGTTGCCGTAGACGGCATTGGCCTTGATCGCCGGCGCCAGGTATTCCTCGGCGAAGCGCTCGCGGGCGTCGACCACGTGGCACTCCAGCGCGCCGAGCCGCTTCGCCTTGTCTTCGATCACCGCGTAGTCCTCGCCCGGCTGGCCGAGGTTGACGGTCAGGCAGACGACCTCAGCCCGGTAGGAGTCCTGAATCCACTTCAACATCACGCTGGTGTCGAGGCCGCCCGAGTAGAGCAGCAGCACCCGGTCGACCGCGGCCGGATCGGCCTCGTAGCTGGCGGTCGGGGGCGGCTGTGTTCGGGGGTCGTCGCTCACGGCGCGGAAGTCTCGCACGCGAGCCGCCCGCGGCGACGGCCGGCACTGCCAGACTTGACGGCAGATGCGCCGCCTCGGCCACATCTTCTCGATCGCGCTGATCACCGCCGGGGCGATCCTGCTCGCCGAGGTCGCGATCACGCTCGTCTACAAGGAGCCGATCTCCTCGGTCTACGGGTCGATCAAGCAGGGCGAAGCCGCCGACGAACTGGAGGAGATCGAAGCCGGCTACCCGGGCAGCGTCGACCGCGATGCGCTCGCCGCGGCCGGCAGCGACCGCGAGCGGCTCGAGATCCTCGCCGACCGCTTCGCCGCCCGGGCGCAGGAGGGCAAGTCGATCGGGCGGCTGATCGCGCCCGCCATCGACGGCCTCGACATCGTCGTCGTCCAGGGCACCGACAAGTCCAGCCTCGAAAAGGGACCGGGCCACTACCCGGAGACCCCGTTTCCGGGTCAGGGCGGCACGATCGGGATCGCCGGCCACCGCACCACCTACCTCGCCCCCTTTCGCCAGATCGACTCGGTCGAGAAGGGCGACGTGATCACGATGAAGATGCCCTACGGCAGCTTCGTCTACCAGGTGCAGGCGACGACGATCGTCAAGCCCAAGGACATCGAGATCATCGGCTCGGTCGGCTACGAGCGGCTGGTGCTGAGCGCCTGCCACCCCCTCTACAGCGCCGCCGAGCGCTACATCGTCTTCGCCCGCCTGATCGACGAGCGTCTCGCTCCGGACTTCCGGGGCTAGGGCGCTTCGATCCCGCCGCTGCCGCCCTCTTCGCCTTCTTCCGGTTCTTCTTCTTCGGGCGCGGTGGTTTCTTCGGGAACGGTGGTCGTTTCCTCGGTCGTCGTCTCTTCGGTGCTCTCGGTCGTCTCGGTGGCCGTCGTCTCCGGCGGCGTCGTCGTCGACGGCGGCTCCTGAATCGAGGTGGTCGCGGCGCCGGTATCGCCGTCGCCGTCATCGCCGCCGGCGATCACCACAACGGCGACCAGCAGGCCGACGATCACCGCGACCAGGGCGGCGATCACCAGGCGCATGTTGCCGTGCGGACGACCGCCGCCGGGCGCTGGTCATCGGGCTGGCCCATCAGTCGGGTCGGGTCCTCGTGCACTTACCCCTCCGGCCCGAGTATCGCGTCGAGGATCGCGGCGGTGTCCTCGATTCCGAAGCCGGTTCGCAGCCGCTTCTCGATCTCCTCGCGGCTGGCGCCGGAGACAGCCATCTGGGTGGCCAGCAGCCGGGCCGCAGCCGGGCTCGGCTGATCGTCGCCGGCCTCCTCCTTGGCGCGGGCGGGCTCAGGCTCCGGCGGGGCGGCGACGGGCTCCGGCGCGGGCGCGACCGGTGGCTCGGCCACGGGCGCCGGCGCCTCGACCGCACTCAGACGAGGGGCCGGGGGCGCCTCGGCGGGAGCCGACTCGGGTGCGGACGGCTGCGGCTGCACTGGAGGGGGAGGTGGCGGCGTCGCCGCGCCTTCCTCCTCCAGGGAGGCGAGGAGACGGTCGGACTGGCGGCGGATCGCATCGGCCTGGGCGATCAGCGAGTCGCTGAGGTCGTTGAGCGAGGCGAGGCGCTGGGCGACCCGACGGTCGGCCTCGGCCTGCGCCTCCTGCAGGTACAGGCGCGCCTGCGCTTCGGCGTCGTCGATCACGGCGCTGGCGGCTCGCTCGGCAGCCTCGACGATCTTGGCGACGCGCTCGGCCGTGCTCGAGGCGATCGGCCGGGCGGAGAATGGGCGGTCCGAGGAGCTCACGTGCCGACAGCCTAGAGAGCTTCGCGGATCAGTCCAACCGCCCGCTCGACCTGCGAGGGCTCGACCACGAGCGGCGGCAGCAGCCGCAGCCGGTCCGGTGCCGGGACGTTGACGACCAGCCCGCGCCGCAGCAGATCCGCCCCGACCGCGGCGGCGTCGATCCCCGGGGCCAGGGTGAGGCCGATCATCAGCCCCCTTCCCCGCGTCTCGGCCACCGCCGGGATCCCCGCCAACTCCTGCCGCAGCTGGGTACCCAGCTCCCGCACCCGGCGCAGCAGGGCCGGGTCGTCGACGACGTCGAGCACCGCCTCGGCCGCCGCGGCGGCCAGCGGCGCACCGGCGAAGGTCGAGCCGTGGTCGCCGGGCTCCAGCACCTCGGCCGCCTCCGGACCGGCGATGCAGGCGCCGATCGGCAGGCCGCCGCCGAGCGCCTTGGCGGAGGTGATCAGGTCGGGCCGGACCGGGGTCTGCTGGTAGGCCCAGAGCGAGCCGGTGCGACCGACCCCGGTCTGGACCTCGTCGAGGATCAGCAGCGCCCCGACCTCGTCGCAGGCCTGGCGCGCCGCCAGCAGGGCCTCCTCGGAGAGGGGGTTGACGCCGGCCTCGCCCTGGATCGGCTCGATCAGGACGGCGGCGGTGCTCGGGCCGACGGCCGCACGCAGCGCCTCCGCATCGTCGAACGGCACCGCGCGGAAGCCGGGCAGCATCGGGCCCAGCGCCTCGTTGCGGGCCATCGCCGGGGTCGCCGCCAGGGCGCCGTAGCTGCGACCGTGGAAGTCGCCCTCGAAGCTGACGATCTCCGGTGCCTCGACGCCCCGCCGGTGGGCGTGCTTGCGGGCGATCTTGATCGCGCACTCGTTCGCCTCGGTGCCGGAGTTGGCGAAGAAGACGCGGCCGCCGAGGCTCGACTCGGAGAGTCGCCGCGCCAGCCGCGCCATCGGCTCGGTGTAGAAGAGGTTGGAGACGTGCAGCAGCCGCTCCGCCTGCTCGCGCACCGCCGCCACCACCGCCGGGTGGCAGTGGCCGACGGAGCTGACCGAGAGGCCGGAGAGGAAGTCCAGGTACTCGTTGCCCTCGGCGTCCCAGAGCAGCGCCCCCTCGCCGCGGACGAAGTCGACCGGGGCGCGCCTGTAGGTCCGCATCAGGTAGCGCTCGTCGAGCTCCCGCGCCGCCTCGAGGCCGAGCACGCCGCTGTCGAGACCGGCGCTCACGGCGTGATCATCGTGCCGATGCCGGCGTCGGTGAAGAGCTCGAGCAGCAGGCTGTGGGGCTTGCGCCCGTCGATGATGTGGGCCGACTGGGCACCGCCGCGGATCGCGTCGACGCAGGCCTGCAGCTTCGGCCGCATGCCGCCGTCGATCTCCCCCAGCCGCTCCTCGACCTCGCCGACCGCCGCCCTCGAGATCAGCGAGGACTCGGCATCGGGATCGGCGAGCCAGCCCTCGACGTCGGTGAGGAAGATCGCCTTGTGGGCGCCGAGCGCGGCCGCGACCTTGCCGGCCGCCTCGTCGGCGTTGACGTTGTAGGACTGGCCGCGGCCGTCGGAGGCCGAGGAGGCGATCACCGGGATGTAGTCGACGGCGATGTGGTTGAGGACGTCGACGTCGACCCGCTCGATCGAGCCGACGAAGCCGACCTGCTCGGCGTTGGCGACCGGCGCCACCTCGAACAGAGAGCCGTCCTCGCCGGAGAGTCCGACGGCGGGCTGGCCGTGGCGGTTGAGCCGCTGCACGATCTCCGAGTTGAGCTTGCCGCGCAGGACCATCTTCGCCACCTCGACGGTCTCGGCGTCGGAGACCCGCAGTCCCTCGTGGAACTTGACCTCGAGGTTGAGCCGCTCCATGTAGCGGGTGATCTCGGGACCGCCGCCGTGGACGATCACCGGGTTGAGGCCGACGTACTTGAGCAGGACGACGTCGGTGGCGAAAGCCTCGCGCAGCTCCTCTTCCCGCATCGCCGCGCCGCCGTACTTGATCACCACGGTGCGGCCGTGGAACTCGCGGATGTAGGGCAGCGCCTCCAGCAGCGTCTCGACGCTGGTGCCGGCGGCCCGCGACTGCGGTGCCTGCTCGGTCATCTCGGGCTCCTCTCGCTCGCCATCGCTCAGGTCGTGTACTCGGCGTTGATGCGGACGTACTCGTAGCCGAGGTCGGAAAACCAGACGTGGGCATTGTGCTCGCCGCGGCGCAGCCGCAGCCCGATCTCCGCCTCGGCGACGTCCTCGCCGAGCTCGGTGGCGTCGATCGACTCCGGGCCGAGCTCCTCGAGCTCCTCGCCGGCCAGCGCCTGTCCCGCCGCCTGGGCGATCCGGCCCCAGTTCGGGTCGCGGCCGAACAGCGCCGTCTTCACCAGCGGCGAGTTGGCGATCGCCCGCGCCACCCGCTCCGCCTCGGCGGGCGAAGCGGCGCCGCTGACCTCGACCCGGCCGACCCGGACGGCGCCCTCGCCGTCGGCGACGATCTCCAGCGCCAGCTGCTGCAGCACCGCCTCCAGCAGGCCGGGCGGCAGCGGCGCCCCGGCGGCACCGGTCGCCTGCAGCAGGACCGTGTCGTTGGTGCTCATCTGGCCGTCGACGGTGATCCGCTCGAAGGAGCCGGCGACCGCCTCGCGCAGCAGCGCGTCGGGGTCCTCGACGAGGGCGTCGGTCTGCACGAAGCAGAGCATCGTCGCGAAGCCCGGTTCCATCATCCCCGCCCCCTTCGCCTGGGCGGAGAGGGTGACACCGCCAGCCTGCAGCGTGCAGGACTTCGGCCAGCGATCGGTGGTGAGGATCGCTTCCGAGAAGGAGCCGGCGCCGACGGGGTCGAGCCGGCCGGCGGCCTCGTCGATCCCGCCCAGCACCGCGTCGACCGGCAGCGGCACCCCGATCGTCCCGGTCTCCGCCACCGCGACCTGCTCCGGGGCGAGGCCGAGGTGCCCGGCGGCCGCCTCGCACATCGCCCAGGCGTCGGCCAGGCCCTGCTCGCCGGTCTCGGCGTTGGCGTTGCCGGCGTTGACGACCGCGGCGCGCACGGCGCCGCGTTCGACCCGCTCGCGGCAGATCCGGATCGGCGCCGCCGCCGCCGCGTTGCGGGTCAGCAGCAGCGAGCTGGTGACGTGCTCCGCCTCACAGACGAGCAGCCCGACGTCGGTCTTGCCGCCGCCCTTGAGCCCGCAGTGGGCGGCCCCGGCGCGGAACCCCGGCGCCAGCTGGGCCGGGTCGAGTTCCTCGACCCCGGCTGGCGCCTGCACCCAGCGCGACCTGAAGAATCCGCTCACGTCAGCCCCGCCGTCTCGTCGAGGCCGAGCATCAGGTTGAGGTTCTGCACGCCCTGCCCGGAGGCGCCCTTCCAGATGTTGTCGATCGCGGCGAAGGCGACGACCCGCCCGTGCTCCTCGACGGTGACGTAGACGTGGCACTCGTTGGTATCGCGGACGGCGCGCAGGTTCGGCGGACCGTCGAGCACCTTGACGAACGGCTCACCGGCGTAGCGCTCGCGATAGAGCGCCTGCGCCTCCTCCTTCGAGACCGGCTCCGAGAGCCGCGCGAAGCAGGTCGCCAGCTCGCCCTGGTCGAGCGGCAGCAGGTGCGGGACGAAGGCGACCGGAGCCGGGCTGCCGAGCGCCGCCAGCTCCTGCTCGATCTCGGGCCGGTGCCGGTGCCCCTCGGTCTTGTAGGGGAAGGCGTTCTCGGTCATCGCCGAGAAGTGGACGAGGTCGTCGCTGCTGCGGCCGTAGCCCGAGGTGCCCTGCATCGCGTTGACGACGACGTCGACGAGCAGGCCGCGCTCGGCCAGCGGCGCCAGCGCCAGCACGCTCGCGGTCGGGTAGCAGCCGGGGGTGGCGACCAGCTTCGCCTCGCGCAGCTGGTCGCGGTAGAGCTCAGTCAGCCCGTAGACGGCTTCGCCCAGCGGGCCGGGCGCCTTGTGCTCGCCATACCAGCGCTCGTAGGTGGCGAGGTCGCGCAGCCGGTAGTCGGCGGAGAGGTCGACGACGAGGGCGCCGCGCTCACGCAGCGCCGACACCGCCGGGGCCGAGGCCCCGTGGGGGTAGGCGACGATCGCGGCGTCGAAATCGACCGCCTCGAAGTCGGGCTCGCGGAGAATCACCGGCAGTCGGTAGCGCGGGTAGAGCGCGTCGAGCCGCTTGCCGGCGTCGCTGCGCGAGGTGGCGGCAACCAGCTCCAGGTTCGGGTGGTCCCAGACGATCCGCGCCGCCAGCGCCCCGGTGAAGCCGTTGGCGCCGGCGACCAGCACCCGCGCCGCGGGGGCCGCTTCCAGCGGTTGTTGGGTCGGGTCAGCCACGCAGTGCTCCCCCGATCCGCTCCAGCTCCGCCTCGATCGCCGCCCGCGGGCCGGCGACGTCCTCCTCGCTGAGGGTGCGGTCGGCGGCGCGGAACTGCAGCCGCAGGGCGAGGCTCTTGCTCCCCTCGCCCACCTGCTCGCCCTCGTAGAGATCGAAGACCTCGGCGCTGCGCAGCAGCTCGCCGCCGCCGGCGATCACCGCCGCGCGAACCTCGGCGGCAGCGATCCCGACCGGGACGACCACGGCCAGGTCCTGGTTGACCGCGGGGAAGGTGGTGACGTCCTCGTAGGTCTCCGCGCCGACGCTCGCCGCCGCCAGCAACGGCGCCGCATCGAGCTCGAACCCGACCGCCCCCTCGATGTCCCACGCGCGGCAGACCAGCGGGTGCACCTCGCCGATCCAGCCCGCGGGGGCGCCGCCGGCCGTCACCCGGGCGGCGCGGCCCGGATGCAGGAACGGCTCCTCGAGCGGCTCGAAGCCGAGCTCGGCGCCGAGCTGCCCGGCCAGCGCCTCCAGCACCGCCTTGAAGGCGAAGAAGTCGGCCGGCTCGCCGCCGCCGCGCCAGGACTGCGCGACCAGCGGCCCGACCGCCAGCGCCCCGAACCGGTGCGGCTCGGTGAACGGCGCCGCCCGCTTGCCGGCGAACTCGCCCCCGAGCGGGCCGCCGCCGGCGCTGCCCTCGCGCAGATAGACGCCGCCGGACTCGAACAGGGCGACGCGGTCGAGGCCGCGGGCGAGGTTGCGCGAAGCGGCGTCGAGCAGCGAGCCGAGCAGGGTCGTCCGCATCGCCGACTGGTCCTCGGAGAGTGGGTTGGCGAGCAGCACCGGCCGGGCCCGGGGGTCGTCCTCGCCGAGCCGCAGCCGGGCGAACTCACCGGGATCGGTGAAGCTCCAGCCCACCACCTGGTCGAAGCCGAGGTCGCGGAGGACGTCCTCGGCGCGGCGCCGCAGCCGCTGCTCGCGGCCGAGCCCGCCGACCTGACCGGCGGTCGAGGGCAGGGTCGTCGGCAGGTGGCTGTCGAAGCCGTGGAGGCGGCCGACCTCCTCGATCAGGTCGACCTCGCGGGTGACGTCGTAGTGGCGCTCCGGCGGCACCGTCGCATCGACGTCGTCGCCGTCGGTGGCGACACCGAAGCCGAGCCGCTCCAGGTAGGCAACCTGATCGGCCTGCGGCACCTCCATCCCCAGCAGGCCGCTGACCCGGGCGCCGCGCAGCCGGATCGCCGGCGCCGGCGGAATCTCGGCGGCGACGGCGATCGTCCCCGGCACGAGCTTCGCCCCGCAGAGCTCGACCAGCAGCTTCGAGGCGACCGCCTGCGCCCGCAGGCAGAGATCGGGGTGCAGCTGCTTCTCGAACCGGGCCGAGGCCTCGGAGCGCAGCCCAAGCTGGCGCGAGGTGCGCAGCACGTTGGTTCCGTTCCAGTTGGCGACCTCGAGCAGGATCCGGGTGGTCTTCTCCGAGACCTCGGAGGCCTGGCCGCCCATGATCCCGGCGATCCCGCTCGGGCCGTTCTCGTCGCAGACCAGGACCGTCTCGGCGTCGAGCTTGCGCTCGGTGCCGTCGAGCGTCGTGATCTTCTCGCCGGCGCCGGCGGCGCGCACGGTCAGCGCCCCACCCGGGACCTCGTCGAGGTCGAAGGCGTGCAGGGGCTGGGCGGTCAGGAGCATCGCGTAGTTGGTGACGTCGACGACGTTGTTGATCGGCCGCTGGCCGGCGGCGGCGAGCCGGGCCTGCAGCCACGGCGGCGAGGGACCGACCTCGACCTCGGTGAAGACGCGGGCGGTGAACCGCGGGCAGAGCTCAGGCACGTCGACCGCGACCGAGGCGTAATCGCCAACCTCGCCGGCGCCCTCGGCCGGTGCGTCCTGGGCCCAGGGCTCCTCTCCCAGCGCCGCGCCGGTGACGGCGTGGACCTCGCGGGCGACGCCCCAGATCCCGAAGCAGTCGCTGCGGTTCGGCGTCACCTCGATCTCCAGCACAGGCTCGGCCACCGGCAGCACCTCGCCCAGCGGCGTCCCCGGCGCCGGGCCGTCCTCGAGGACCATGATCCCGTCCGACTCCTCGGCGATCTCCAGCTCGGCGGCGGAGAGGATCATCCCTTCGGAGGAGACCCCGCGCAGCTTCGCCCGCTTGATCCGCATCCCGCCGGGCATCGTCGCCCCGGGCAGGGCGACGGCGACGGTCTGGCCGGCGCCGACGTTCGGGGCGCCGCAGACGATCGTCCGCTCACCCTCCTCGCCGCCGGCGTCGACCTGGCAGACCCGCAGCCGGTCGGCGTTCGGGTGCTTCTCGGCCTCGACCACGCGGCCGACCACGAACCCCTCCGGGTCCGCCGGTCCGATCGTCGTCACCCGCTCGACCTCGGTCCCGGTCATCACCAGGCGCTCGGCCAGCTCCTCGGCGGCGAGCCCGGGGTCGCAGTGGGAGCGCAGCCATGAGTACGGAACCCTCATACCCGGCACCTCATCCGAACTGCTCCAGCATCCGCACGTCGTTGTCGAAGAAGCGCCGCAGGTCCGGCACGCCGTGGCGCAGCATCGCCACCCGCTCGATCCCGATCCCGAAGGCGAATCCCTGGAAGCGCTCGGGGTCGTAGCCGCTCTCGGCGACGAAGCCGAGCACGTTGGGGTCGACCATGCCGGCGCCGAGGATCTCGATCCAGCCCTGCCCCTTGCAGAGGTTGCAGCGCCCTCCCCCCTCCAGGGCACCGCTGCCGCCGCACTGGAAGCAGGAGACGTCGACCTCGACGCTCGGCTCGGTGAAGGGGAAGTAGTGGGGCCGCAGCCGCACCTCGCGCTCGTCCCCGAACAGCGCCCGCGAGAGCTCCAGCAGGGTGCCCTTGAGGTCGGCGAGGGTGAGGTCCTCGGCGATCCCGAGCATCTCCATCTGGTGGAACATCGGGCTGTGGGTGGCGTCGGAGTCGCGCCGGTAGACCTTGCCAGGGACGACGATGAAGATCGGCGGCGGCTGCGCCTCCATCGCCCGCACCTGCATCGGCGAGGTGTGGGTGCGGAGCAGCACCTCGGGATGCGACTGCACGTAGAAGGTGTCCTGCAGCATCCGCGCCGGGTGCCCTGGCGGGTGGTTGAGGGCGGTGAAGTTGTAGTAGTCGTGCTCGATCTCCGGCCCCTCGGCGACCCGATAGCCGAGCCCGACCATCGTGTCCTCGATCAGTCGCGTGGTGCGGGCGATCAGGTGGGCGTGGCCGACCGGGCGCGGCGGCGCTCCCGGCAGGGTCACGTCGATCCGGTCGCCGGCCAGACGGCTCTCCAGCTCGCTGGCGTCGAGCGCCGCCGCCCGCTCCTCGATCAGCGCTTCCAGCTCCTGCCGGGCCTTGTTGGCGCCGCTGCCGACCGGACCCCGTTCCTCCGGAGGCAGGTCGGCGATCCCGCGCAGGATCGCGGTCAGCTCGGCTTTGCGACCGAGCTCGCGGACCCGCAGCTCCTCCAGCTCGGCGCTGGAGCCCGCCGCCGCGATCGCCGCCGCGGCGGCGCTCCTGATCTCCGCGACCCGCTCAAGCATCCGGCCCCACCTCGCTCATAGCCGGCGACGATATCCCCTGAGCAGCAGCCACGCGCTCGGCGGCGATCGCCGCGGCGGCGGCGACGTTGAGCGACTCCGCGGCGGCGGCCCGCAGCGGGATCGTCACCGACGCGTCGCAGGCCGAGACGACGTCCC
>DATHUE010000245.1:0-9995 GCA_035462545.1 Solirubrobacterales bacterium | reverse complement strand
GACCTCCTGCGGGGTGAACTTCTTCAGCCCGTGCTCGGCCGCTTCCTCGGTCGTCTCGATCTGGGTGGCGATGCCGACGTGGCAGGTGTCGAGCTGGCAGCCGCGGCAGATCGTGCAGCCGAGGCTGACCATCGCCAGGGTGCCGAAGCCGACCCGGTTGGCGCCGAGGCAGTGC
Organism: Solirubrobacterales bacterium; assembly: GCA_035462545.1. GTDB lineage: Bacteria > Actinomycetota > Thermoleophilia > Solirubrobacterales > 70-9 > VAYN01. The sequence continues at coordinate 9,820 of DATHUE010000245.1, read as the reverse complement.
AGTTTGACGATGTCGTGGGCGTGGCGGTAGCCGCCGTCGGCCCAGATCTCGACCCGGTTGCGCAGCCCGGCCTCCATCAGCGCCCGGTGCACGGCGCGGGTGCCGATGTCCGAGGGCAGGCCGACGTGGCGCAGCGCGTGCTGGCGGGCGGCACCGGTGCCGCCCTCGAAGCCGGAGAGGGTGATGATGTCCGCCCCCGCCTTGGCGATCCCGAGGCCGATCGTGCCGATGTTCGGCACCACCGGGACCTTGACCGAGACCCGCACGTCGGGGTTGACGGTCTTCAGCTCGTCGATCAGCTCGGCCAGGTCCTCGATCGAGTAGAGGTCGTGGTTGTTGGAGGGCGAGATCAGGTCGGTGCCGGGCGCCGCGTTACGGGCGGCGGCGACCTTCTCGGAGACCTTCTTGCCGGGCAGGTGGCCGCCCTCGCCGGGCTTGGCGCCCTGGCCGATCTTGATCTCGGCGACGTAGGAGCTGTTCAGCATCTCCGCCGAGACGCCGAAGCGCCCGGAGGCGACCTGCTGGCCGCGCCACTTGCGGTACTTGCCGTACATGTCGCGGATCTCGCCGCCCTCGCCGTTGACGCAGAGGATGTTGATCGACTTCGCCGCCTCCGCGTAGGCGCGGAAGGCCGGCTCGGACTGGGAGCCGAAGCTCATCGAGGAGATCACGATCGGGTAGTCGTGGTGGCCGACGCCGGCGTCGACCGTGCTCGGGTCGACCGGGTCGCGGTCGCCCTTCAGGCCCATGACGTGGCGCATCGAGATTGGGCTCTGGGCCTCGAGGTCGCGGACTTTCTCCGAGTAGTCCTCGTAGGAGCCGGTGCCGTTGGCGGTCGCGATCGCCGCCTTGTAGACCTTCGGGTAGAAGCGGAACGTCTTCGCCGGTTTCGCCTCTTCGTCGCCGCTGAGCACGCGGGCGCGGGCGTTGGCGTCCTCGTCGAGGTCGGCGAAGCCGCGGCCGCCCTTCTCGGAGGCGGCGAAAGCCTCGGTCTGGAAGATCTCAGCCAGCTCGGGCCTGATCCCGATCGAGGAGAACTGGCGGGCGTAGCCGCGCAGCTCGTGGATTCCGATCGTCGAGATCACTTTCTCGATCCCCTTGACGAAGGCGGCGCAGAGGTTGCTGACATCGGACTCGTAGTCCTCGACGCAGATCACCTCGACCATCGTGTACGGACAGACGCCGTTGGCGCCGAGGCCGAGGGCCAGCATCACGTCGTGGACGTTGCGGATCGCGGCCGAGCGCAGGACGAGGCCGCAGCGCCGGCGCAGGTTCTCTTCGCCGGGCTTGACCTTGAACTGCTTCAGGCCCTGGTCGATCGCCGAGGTCGCCAGGTGCGGGTCGAGGAAGCGCCGCTGGCCGTCGTAGACGGTGCGGTCGCTCAGGACCAGCAGCTCGGCGCCGTCGCGCACGTGCTTGACCGCTTCCTGCTTGATCCGCTCGATCGCGCCGCGGGTCGTCTCCGACTCGAGCAGCGAGATGTCGACCACGGCGGCGCGGCCGCGGAACTCCTCCCAGAGGTCCTCGAGCAGGTAGGTGCGGTGCTCGCGGGCGATCTTCCGGTAGGCCTTGTCGGAGAGCGGCGCCAGGTCGTGGTGGCCGCCGAGGATCAGCGGGAACGCGGTTTCGACCGTGCCGGTGTCGAGGCTGGCGTCCTCGAGCGAGGGCCGGCGGCCGAACACGGTGCGGGTCGAGAAGTGCTCCATCTCGCGCTCGCGGTCGATCGCCGGGTTGGTGACGACGGCGACCGTCTCCTTGAAGTAGTCGGCGAGGTTCTGGCGCTCGGGCGAGAGCGCCGCCAGCGGGCCGTCGTAGCCGAGCGAGCCGACCGGCTCGGCCCCGTTGGAGGCCATCTGCTGGACGAGTTTGACGTCGTCGCGCTGCCAGCCGAAGCCGGCGAGGACGCGGTCGGAGACCTTGACCGGCTCCTCGGGGCCGGCGTCGGAGTAGCCGGGGACGTCGTGGCCCTCGAGCGGGCCGCCGGCCTGCAGCGCCCGCTCGTACGGCGCCACGCGCTCGGCGCCGTTGCGCTTCAACCAGCTGTCGCGGACGATCCGCAGCATCTCGTCGTGCGGGTGCAGGGTCGAGCGGCGCTCGCGGCGGTCGATCAGCACCAGCGCCTTCTCGCCGGGGGCGAGCGGCTTCGGCTCGGAGACCATCTCGTGGACCGAGACGACGCCCGGCTCGGAGCTGAAGACGAAGTCTTCGGTCGTCTCGACCTGCCAGAGCGGCCGCAGCCCGAGCGCGTCGGAGCTGAACACGCACTCGTCGGCGTGGCGGGCAATCAGCGCCACCGGGCCCTGCGCGAACGGGCCCATCGTCTGCCGCAGGTACATGTAGAAGCCCTGCAGGTCCTCGGGGAAATGGCGGATCTCCTCGACGATCGGCGGCACCACCATCTCCATCGCTTCCGCCAGGCTCAGGCCCTCGCGGCTGACCAGGGTGTCGATCGTCCGGTTCAGGTCCTGCGAGTCGGAGGCGCCGGGGCGGATCGGCACCGCCAGCATCTTCGCCTCCTGGCGCAGCTGTTCGATCGTGTTGATCTCGCCGTTGTGGCCGAGCGCCGAGAACGGCTGCACGCGCTTGAACGAGGGCCAGGTGTTGGTCGAGTAGCGGTTGTGGCCGAAGCAGCCGATCGTCTCGAAGCGCTCGTCGCGCAGGTCCGGGTAGTACTCGCCGAGCACCTTCGGCGCCCCCATCACCTTGTAGACGCAGGTGGTCGCCGAGAAGGAGGGGACGTGGACGTCGAGCTCGCCCTCGAGCTCGATCAGCAGCTCGAACAGGGTCGGGTCGCGGCGGCTGGCGTCGGGAACGAGGCCGGCGATCTGCCAGAAGTGCGGCTCCTCCTCGCGCGCGGTCGGGCCCAGGGCAGGCGAGTCGACGACGCCGATCCGCTCGGCGAGGATCCGGAAGCCGCCCTGGGCGAGCAGCTCGCGCGCGTCGTGCTGGACCTTCTCGAGGTCCTGCGAGCGCTCGACGAAGACATGGGCGACGGCGAAGGCGTCGTCGAGGGTGAGCGAGGGATCGTGGCCGCCGGAGCGGACCTCCTCGGCCCAGATCTTCCGCGGGAGGTCGAGTAGCAGGCCGCAGCCGTCGCCCTCGCCGTCGACGTTGCCGGCCCGGTGCAGCATCTTGCCGAGAGCGGGGATCGCCAGCTCGATCGGCTTGTGGCTCGGCGTCGCGTCCTTGCGCACGGACGCATAGATCGCGCAAGCGTCCTTGTCCTCAACGCTGGGCGGCGAGACGAGCGGCCGGTAGGGGCGCTCAGGCGAATAACGCTCGACGACGCTCTCGTCGGAAGACTGGTGCTTCGGCATATGACCTCCCGGGTTCCACGCCTTCTTCGAGCGGGCGCGCGACGGGTTGACGGGCCGAAGGATTATAGGGCTAGGTCAAGCCCAGGCCGGAGGCTCGTAATCGGGACTCGGTTCGACGCCGATCAGCAGCGCCGTGACCGGCTCCTCGGAGCGGTTGAGGATCGTGCGGGTGACCGGCGGCTCGATCGAGGCAAAGGTGCCGGCCGGGGCGGGATGGTCCTCGCCGCCGAGCCGCAGCGTCGCCTCTCCTTCAATGATCGCGTAGAGCTCGACCTGGCCGCTCTCGCTCTCGTCGTGCTCGGGGATCTGGCCGCCGGGACCAATCTCCACCAGGTTGAAGCCGAACGCGGAGGTGCCGAGCGCCTTACGGGCCAGCAGCCAGGTCGACTCGCCCGAGCCCTGCATCGACTCGAATTCGTCGCGGTGCTTGATCGCATAGCCGTCCGGCATTAGCTTCGACCTTACTCTTCGATGACCAATCCCGGCAAGGACTCAGAGCAGGCGCTGACCGAGGCGATCGGCCGCTACAACGAAGCCTGGAACGCGCACGACCTCGACGCGATCGTGGCGATGCACGCGCCGGACATGGTCTTCGCCAACCACACTGCCGGCGAGTCGGCCAGCGGCGAGCAGGTGCGCGAGCACATCGCCGCGATCTTCGCGACCTGGTCGCGGCCCCGACCGGCAAGCGGATCGAGTGGGATGGTCTCGACGTGATCCCGTTCGAGGACGGCCTTGTCAAGCGCAAGGACGTCTACTCCGACAGCGTCTCGATCCTGCGCCAGCTCGGCCTGCTGGACTGAAGACGGATCAGCGGCTCCAGTCCGGTTCGGAGGCGTTCTTGGCGAGCACCTTCGGTTTTCCGCCGGTGTAGGGGATCGCCACCACTTTGTGGCCGGGACCCGGTTCGAAGCCGCCGATGCTGCCGAGCACGGTGCTGCCGTCCATCGAGAGGTCGGCGCCGACGAGGCCGGTCTCCCGCTTCTTGGTCAGCGGCCGTTCGGCGCCCGTCAGGGGGTCGACGGTGACCGCGTAGCTGGTGTCCTGGCCGCCGAACTCGGCCAGCAGCCGGTCGCCGTCCTCCGACCAGGCAGTCGGGGTGAGGCCTGCAAGCAGGGGGCCGACTTTGGTGTTGGTGATGCGCCTTTCGACCTCGCCCTCCTCGTTCATCAGGAAGAGGTCGTTCTTGGGGCCATACCTGCGCTTTTTGCCCCCCAGCAGTTTGACGAACACGATCCTGTCCTTCGGCCCCCAGAGCGGGTACAGCGAGCGCTTGTCGCTGGTCAGCCGTTCCGTGGTGCCACGTTCGAGGTGGGTCGTGAAGACGTTGACCTTCGGCGGGTACCTTTCGCTGTTCGCCTTCCCGTAGGCGATCTGGTTCTCGTCCCAGTCGAAGCTGACGCCGCTGAAGTAGCCGCGGGCGATCGTCTTCTGCTTGCCGCTGGCGACATCGATCGATACGAGGCGCTTCTTGCCCAGTTCGGGCCCGGTGACGGCGACGATCGTGCTCGAGTCGGGCGACCAGTCGAAGGAGAACGGTTCGCTCCAGCGCGGCAGCATCACTTTCGGCTTGCCGGTGCCGTCGATCTTGGAGAGGACCATTTCCTGCCGGTAGTTGGTCGATTTTCGGATCCGGTAGTAGACGACGCTGTTGCCGTCTGGCGAGACCCGCGGGTAGGTGCCTTTGGCGATCGGCCTGGCTTTGGTGCCGTCGTCGCCTGCCGCCCAGACGACCGGCTGCAGGTGGCCGCGGGTGAAGACGAGAGTCGCGTGGGCGGCGGCAGGCAGCGCCAGCAGCATGGCCGCGGCGAGGACGAGGACGATCAGCTTCGACTTCGGCAGGATTCGCATGAAAGCGATCCTAACCCGGACCGACGATCGCGGACCACCCAGTCCCGCGATCAGAGCTCGGGGACGTCGGCGCCGTGGGGGCTGAAGGGGAGGCGCCGCACCTCGGCCCAATCGGCGCAGCGCCGCTCCAGTGCCTCCGCCACGCCGCCCGCCTCCTGCCAGGTGGTCCAGACCAGCGTCGCCGGGCCGGCGCCGGAGATCGTCGCCCCGAGGGCGCCGAGCTCACGGGCGACGTCGACGATCTCCATCGAGCGCGGGTAGAGCTCTCGCCGGCGTGGCTGGTGGATCGCGTCGGCCAGCCCGCGCGAGACGAGGTCGAGGTCGGCGCTGCGCAGGCCCAGCACGAGCAGCGAGGCCGCGGAGACGTTGGCGACTGCGTCGGCGAGTGGCAGCTCGGCCGGGATCGCCGCACGGGCGCGCTCGGTCGAGACCTCCTCCGGTGGGATCACGACGATTCCCTCGAGCCCGTCGGGCGGGTCGAAGCGGGCGGCGCTCGGCGTCCCGTCGGCGCCCGTGCCGCAGACGACGAAGCCGCCGTAGATCGCCGCGGCGACGTTGTCGGGGTGACCCTCGATTGCGGTCGCCCGCGCCAGCAGCTCCTCTTTGGTCAGAGCCAGCTCGAAGAGGTGGTCGGCGGCGACCAGCCCGGCGACGATCGCGGCGGCGCTGGAGCCGAGCCCCCGCGCCAGCGGGATCTCGCTGCGCAGCCGGAAGTCGATCCCGTCGGCCGGCCGCAGGCTCTCGAAGGCGCGGACGATCAGGTTCTCGCGCCCGGTCGGCACCTCGATCCCGCCGGGGTCGAACGAGTACTCGCCGCTCTCCGCGACCTCCAGCTCCAGGTGCAGCGAGACCGCCGCCGCCATCACGTCGTACCCAGGCCCGAGGTTGGCCGAAGAGGCGGGAACGCGGACGAGTCGGCGGCGCGAGGTCAATCGAACACCGCCCGCTCGACGGCGCTGAGGTCGTTGTCGCAGGCGATCACGGCGGGGGCTTTGCCGAGGGCGGTGTCGGGGTCCTTGAGGCCGTGGCCGGTGAGGACGCAGACGACCGACTCGGGCGGCTCGGCGTCCTCGACCGTCGGCAGACCATGGGCGAGCAGGCCGGCGACCGAGGCGGCCGAGGCGGGCTCGCAGAAGACGCCCTCGCTGGCGGCGAGCCAGCGGTAGGCGTCGAGGATCTGCTCGTCGGAGACGGCGGCGACGCGCCCGCGGGAGCTGGTGAAGGCAGTCATCGCCTCCTCCCAGCGGGCCGGGTTGCCGATCCGGATCGCCGAGGCGACGGTCTCGGGGTTGGCGACCGGGGCGCCCTGGACCAGCGGCGCCGCCCCCTCCGCCTGGAAGCCGTAGAGGACCGGGGCCGTCTCCAGCTCCTGGAAGCCGCGCCAGTAGGCGGTGACGTTGCCGGCGTTGCCGACCGGGATCGCCAGCGCCCCCGGCGCCCCGCCGAGCTGCTCGACCACCTCGAAGGCGGCCGTCTTCTGGCCTTCGATCCGGTGCGGGTTGACCGAGTTGACGAGCTCGATCGGGTGCTTCTGGGCGAGCTCGCGGACGATCCGCAGGGCGTCGTCGAAGTTCCCCTGCAGGGCGACCACCCGGGCGCCGTGCATCAGCGCCTGGGCGAGCTTGCCGATCGCGATCTTGCCCTCGGGCACGATCACCGCCCCGCGCAGCCCGGCCCGGGCCGCGTAGGCGGCGGTGCTGGCGGCGGTGTTGCCGGTCGAGGCGCAGATCACCGCCTCCGCCCCGCGCCCCTTGGCGCGCGAGACGGCGACGGTCATGCCGCGGTCCTTGAAGGAGCCGGTCGGGTTGGCGCCCTCGAACTTGAGGTAGGCCCGGGCGCCGATCCGCTCCGAGAGGCGCGGCGCCTCGATCAGCGGCGTCGAGCCCTCCTCGAGGCTGACGATCGGATCGCCGGGCTCGAGCGAGAGCCGGTCGCGGTAGCGCGCGATCAGCCCCGCGCTCAAACGAACTCCTCCTCGATGACGCGGATGTAGCGCGGTTCGGAGCGCATGTCGTCGAGCCTCCCGATCGCCGCGACCGCGGCGAAGAAGCGCGACTCGAGGCACTCGTGGAGAACCATCACCAGCCGCGCCTCGTCGCCGGAGCCGCGTTGGACGAAGCTGCGGACCGAGACCTCGTGGTCGCCCAGCACCTGCGCGATCCGGGCCAGCACGCCCGGCTCGTCGGCCACCTCGAGGTGGAGGTAGAAGCTGGAGGCGACGTCGGCGACGAGCGGCAGCCGCTCGCGCGTCTCGTGCACCGGCGCGTCGCCGGCGAGGATCGAGACGACGTCGCCGAGCACGGCCGAGGCGGTCGCCTCTCCCCCTGCCCCCGGCCCCGACATCGTCACCTCGGTGAACTCGGGCGCCTGCACCATCACCGCGTTGAAGGCGCCCTCGATCGGGGCCAGCGGGTGACCGCGGTAGAGGAAGCAGGGAAAGACGCGGACGCTGATCCCGCCCTCGCGCCGTTCCGCCACCCCGAGCAGCTTCAGCGTCAAGCCGAGCTCCTTGGCGTAGGCGAGATCGTCGGGCTGGATCGCCTCGATTCCCTCGTAGGAGACCTCGTCGAGCAGGACCCGCGTGTGGAAGGCGAGCCGGGCGAGGATCGCCATCTTCGCCGCCGCGTCAGCGCCGTTGACGTCGTCGCTGGGGTCGGCCTCGGCGTAGCCCAGGTCCTGCGCCCGCGCCAGCGTCTCCTCGTAACCGGCGCCGCTGGCCGCCATCTCGCTGAGGATGAAGTTGGTGGTGCCGTTGACGATCCCGAAGACCTTGGCGATCGCGGCGACGCCGAAGCCCTCCTGGATCGTCCGCACGATCGGGATCGCCGCCGCCACCGCCGCCTCGAAGCGGAGCTGCACCCCGGCCTCGCGCGCGGCGTCGAACAGCTCGTCGCCGTGCTGGGCGAGCAGCTGCTTGTTGGCGGTGACGACTGGCTTGCCGGCCCGCAGCGCCGCCAGCACGTGCTCGCGGGCGGTGTCGGTGCCGCCGATCAGCTCGACGATCAGGTCGGAGCCGGCGAGGATCTCCGCGAAGTCTCCCTCGGAGCGGGTGAGAACGCCGGCCAGCTGCGGCCGCCGGCCGCTCGCCGCCTCGACCGCGGCCGACCGCTGCTCGAGCATCGCGGCGAAGGCGCCGCCGACCGTGCCGCGCCCGAGCAGGCCGATGCGGACCGGTTTCGAGCCCTCGGCGTTGGCGGCCGGCTCAGACATCGCGCGCGGTCAGGTCCTCGTAGGTCTCGCGCCGGACCACGACGCGCGCCTCGCCCTCGCGGCAGAAGATCACCGGCGGCCGCGTGACCCCGTTGTAGTTGCTCGCCATCGCATAGCCGTAGGCGCCGGTCGCCGGCGTTACCAGGACGTCGCCGACGGCGGGGTCGGCGAGCATCGCGTCGCGGACGACGATGTCGCCGGACTCGCAGTGCATGCCGGCGATCGTCGCCAGGGTGCCGGGGACGGCGCCGGCGCGGTCTGCGATCAGCGCCTCGTAGCGAGCCCCGTAGAGCATCGGCCGCAGGTTGTCGGACATGCCGCCGTCGACGGCGACGTAGGTGCGGACGCCGGGGATCTCCTTGACGGTGCCGACCCGGTAGGCGGTCAGCCCGGCGTTGCCGACCAGCGAGCGGCCCGGCTCGACCAGGATCCGCACCCCGGGCCCGAAGACCTCGGCGACGCCGCGGACCTTGACGTCGACGTAGGCGTCGATCGAGGGCGGCTCGTCCTCGGCCGCGTAGGCGATTCCCAGCCCGCCGCCGACGTTGACGACCTTGCACCAGTCGCCGGCCAGCTCGCCCAGCGCCCGGATCGCCAGCGTGTAGGGCTCGAGCTCGAAGATCTGCGAGCCGATGTGGGCGTGCAGCCCGACCAGCTCCAGCTTCTCGGAGGCCAGCACCCGCTCGATCGCCCGCGCCGCCAAGCCGTCCTCGATCCCGAAGCCGAACTTCGAGTCGAGCTGGCCGGTGGTGATGTAGTCGTGGGTCGAGGGCTTGATCCCGGGGGTGATCCGGATCAGCACCCGTTGCGGCGAGTCGAGCAGCCGCTCGCAGCGCTCGATCTCGTCGAAGGAGTCGAGGATCAGGTGGCGGACGCCGGAGCGGGCGGCGAAGAGGATCTCCTCGTCGGTCTTGTTGTTGCCGTGCATGTGGATGCGGTCCGGATCGAAGCCGGCCCGCAGCGCCATGTGCAGCTCGCCGCCGGAGGCGACGTCGACCGACAGCCCCTCCTCGGCGCAGAGCCGGTAGGCGGCGGTGCAGGGCAACGACTTGCTGGCGAAGAGGACCTCGAAGTCCTCGGTGCGGCGCTCGAACGCCTCGCGGTAGGCGCGGGCGCGGGCGCGGATGTCGTCCTCGGCGTAGACGTAGGCCGGGGTGCCGAACTCTTCCGCCAGCTCGACGACGTCGCAGCCGGCCACCTCCAGGTGCCCGGCCTCGTTGACGCGGCTGCCGGCCGGATAGACCGGCGATGCCGCGATCGGATCGGCACTCGCCACCGATCCCACCTGTTCTCGCTCCGCCATCGAGTCGCCCATTCTGACGATCCCGCGCAAAGGGGGTGTCTGGATCGCGGCCCGGGCTCAGCCCGACTCAGCGTTTGGGCGTGAGCAGGCCGTTGACCGCTTCCGCGGTCCCGTCGACGACCTGCCCGACGGTCGATTC
>DATHUE010000244.1:0-7111 GCA_035462545.1 Solirubrobacterales bacterium | reverse complement strand
CCCCTCTTCACTCGCACTTCGGCGAACGGAGAGGTGGAAGCTGTCGCCTCAAGCTTCGTTCGCCTCATGCTGACACGTTCCGAGGGGACACCCACCCCCTCTCCCGACCGCGCAGCCGCCTCGCAAGAAGCGTCGGCAGTCCTACGTCCTTAGTGAAACTACGGCTCTAGACGGGGCGGCTCACTGACTCCGATCACGAGTCGGGCGGGTAGCCGGAGCGCTGTCGTTTGGAGGGCGGGGTGACCCTCCGGAACGTGTCAGCATGAGGCGAGCGGCGCATCGAGGCGATAGCTGCGACCTCTCCATCGCCGAAGTGCGAGTGAAGGAGGGTTACCCCGCCCTCCACTCGCCACCACTTCCTCTACCGGTGCGTCTCGCCCTCGGCCAATTTGCCGTCCCGCCCGACGTAGCCGTCCTTGCCGCCGATCACCACGTAGACGGCCTCCTCGGTGTCGCTGAGGTTCTTCACTCGGCGGGGGGTGGGGGCATCCACCCAGGCGAGGCCGCCGGGGCCGAGGCGCTGGGTGGAGCCGTCGCCGAACTCGAACTCGACTTCGCCGGAGTGCAGGAAGTAGAGCTCCTCCTGCTCGTCGTGGTAGTGGCTGCCGGTGGTGTAGCCCGCCGGCAGCACGATCGCGTTGACGCCGAAGGCGGTTACCCCGAGCTCCTTGCGGATCTTGCGGAACCCGGGGCCCTCGCCGAGGCCGTCGAGGTTGGCGGCGGACCAGCCGTCGCCCTTGGTCACGTTGCTCTCAGCGGCCTCGGCCATCCCGATCTCCTCAGACCGCCGGCGCTGCCGGCGCCGGGGGCTGGACGACACCGCCGGTGCCGCCGCCCTTGCCTTTCTCGATCCCGACCGGCGGGTAGGCGTCGGTGAGGAAGACGATGTAGGCGAGCACGCGGGTGTGGAAGCTGTTGATGAAGCTCATCATCTCGAACAGCCCCTGCGGCAGGTAGCCGCGGAAGACGATCACCAGCCAGGCGACGAAGCCGGCCAGCAACTGGATGTAGGTGGTGCCGTAGCTGAGGACGATCGCCACCGGCAGCACGAGGATGAAGCGGAACAGGGCCTTGAGGCGGCTCTGCTTCGGTTCGGGGGTGGCAGGGACCTTGACCCGGATCGGGTAGTTGGGGTCGTCGCTGAGCCCGAACGGCGGCCACTCGTCGGTCTGCAGGTAGAGCCACGCCGTGACGCGAATCGAAAAGCGCAGGACGCCGGCGTTGAAGTTGTAGAGCCACTCCGGGTAGCGCCCGAGGATGATCAGGGCGATCCAGGCGAAGAGGTGGGTGAAGGCGAAGAGGATCCCCCAGAAGATCGCGACGATCAGCCAGGGAATCGCGAGCAGGAGCCGGAAGAACGTCGTGCCGCGGCTCGGCGTCGGGTTGAAGTCGGCCTCATAGGTGATCGGATACATCGATTTCCCTTCGTTGACTGGGACGGGACAGGGGCTTGGGAACCGCGCCGCCAGCCTAACCTCGACCCCGGCGGGAGTCCACCCGCGCCTGTCAATAACCTGTCGGACCCCGTGGCCCCGGAGACCGCAGAGACCGTTTTGATTCCCACCGAGCTGAAGCCGGCCGACGGCCGCTTCGGCTGCGGCCCCTCGAAGGTGCGCCCGGAGGCTCTCGCCGCGCTGGCCGAGCAGGTGACCCTGATGGGAACCTCGCACCGCCAGGCGCCGGTCCGCGACGTCGTCAAGCGGGTCCGCGGCGGCCTCGCCGAGCTGTTCTCGCTGCCCGACGGCTACGAGATCGCCCTCGGCAACGGCGGCACCACCGCCTTCTGGGAGTCGGCAGCAGCCTGGCTGGTGCGGGAACGCGCCCTGCACCTCACCTACGGCGAGTTCTCCGCCAAGTTCGGGAAGACGACCGCGGCGGCGCCTTTCCTTGCCGACCCGATCCTGGTCGAGGCGGAGCCGGGCGACGCGCCCGAACCCACCGCCGACCCCGCCGCCGACGTCCTCGCCTGGGCTCAGAACGAGACTTCCACCGGGGTGATGGCCCCGGTCGAGCGCCCGGCCGGCGCCGGCGAGGCGCTGGTCCTCATCGACGCCACCTCCGGTGCCGGCGGCCTGCCCGTCGACGCCGCCCAGGCCGACGCCTACTCCTTCGCTCCGCAGAAGTGCTTCGGGGCCGACGGCGGCATCTGGGTGGCCGCCCTCAGCCCGGCCGCGATCGCCCGCGTCGAGCAGCTCGACGGCGCCGGTGACCGCTGGCAGCCCGCCTTCCTCTCGCTGCAGACCGCGCTCGAGAACTCGCGCAAGGAGCAGACCTACAACACGCCGGCGCTGGCCACCCTGCTGCTGCTGGCCGACCAGGTCGAGTGGATGCTCGGCAACGGCGGCCTCGAGTGGTGCGTCGAGCGGACCGGCGACTCCTCTGGCCGCCTCTACGGCTGGGCGGAGCGCTCTGAGTTCGCCAGTCCCTTCGTCGCCGACCCCGCCAAGCGCTCGCTGGTCGTCGGCACGATCGACTTCGACGACTCGGTCGACGCTGCCGCCCTGGCCGCGGTGCTGCGCGCCAACGGCATCGTCGACACCGAGCCCTACCGCAAGCTCGGCCGCAACCAGCTGCGGATCGGGATGTTCCCGGCGGTCGAGCCGGCCGATGTCGAGGCGCTCACTGCCTGCATCGACTGGGCCGTCGCCAACGCACCCGGGGTGGCGCGATGAGGGTCCTGGTCAAGGAGAAGATCGCCGACACCGGCGTCGAGCTGTTGCGCCAGCACTTCGACGTCGACCTCGGCCTCGAGATGTCCGACGAGGAGCTGAACGAGGCGATCGGCGGCTACGACGCGATCCTGATCCGCTCGGCGACCCAGATGACGGCCGAGCTGATCGACCGCGCCGAGCGCCTCAAGGTGATCGGCCGCGCCGGCACCGGCGTCGACAACGTCGACATTCCGGCCGCAACCCGGCGCGGGATCATCGTCGCCAACGCTCCCGAATCGAACTCGGTCGCGGCCGCCGAGCACACGCTGGCGCTGGCCCTGGCGTTGTTCCGCAACGTGCCCCAGGCTCACGGCAGCCTCGTCGAGGGCCGCTGGGACCGGCCCAAGTACAAGGGCGCCGAGCTCTACGGCAAGACGCTTGGGGTGATCGGGTTCGGCCGCATCGGCCAGCTCGTCGCCAAGCGCGCCCAGAGCTTCGACATGGAGGTGCTGGCCTTCGACAAGTTCGTCTCCGCCGAGCGCTTCCGCGAGCTCGGGGTGGAGGGGGTCGACGAGCTCTCCGACCTGCTCGGCCGCTCCGACCTCGTCACCCTGCACGTGCCGAAGACGCCGGAGACGATCGGTCTGATCGGCACCGAGACGATCGCCCAGATGAAGGACGGGGCGCGGGTCGTCAACTGCGCCCGCGGCGAGCTGGTCGACCTCGACGCCCTGATCGCGGCGCTGGAGTCGGGCAAACTCGCCGGCGCCGCGCTCGACGTCTTCCCCTCCGAGCCGTTTACCGAGCACCCGGTCTTCGCTCGGCCCGACGTCGTCGTCACCCCGCACCTCGGCGCCTCGACCGCCGAGGCCCAGGACCGGGCCGGGGTCGTCACCGCCGAGCAGGTGACGGCGGCGCTGAACGGCGGCGTCGTCACCAACGCCGTCAACATCGCCGCCGTGCGGCCGGAGGCGATGGAGGCACTTGCCCCCTTCGTGCCGCTCTGCGAAAAGCTCGGCCGCCTCGCCCAGGGCCTCGGCGGGGGCTCGGTCGACCGGGTCAGTGCCGAGTTCCGCGGCCGCCTCGCCGCCCACGACACCCGCCTGCTCGGGATCGCGGTCCTGGTCGGGATCCTCTCCGGTCGCACGGAGGAGCCGGTCAACCTAGTCAACGCGCCGCAGATGGCGGAGGAGCGGGGGATCGACCTGGTCGAGACCAAGGACTCCAGCGCCGAGGACTTCACCGAGCTGGTCACCGTCCGGATCGAGTCCGGCGGCGCCGAGGTCGAGGTCGCCGGCACCAGCGTCGGCCCCCGCAACGAGCCCTACCTCGTCTCCGTCTGGGGCGAGGGCTTCTACCTGCCCTTCGCCGACCACATCGCCGTCTTCCGCTATGCCGACCAGCCGGGGATGATCGGCCGGGTCGGCACCCTGTTCGGCGAGGAGGGGGTCAACATCGTCTCCGCCGCGGTCGGGGCCGAAGCGGGCGGCGAGAACGCGGTGATGGCGCTGACCACCGACGCCGAGGTGCGAGCCGAGACGGTCGAGAAGATCCTCGCGCTCGACGGCTTCTCCATCGGTCGTTCGGTCAACCTCTAGGCTGGGCCGCATGAAAGCAGTGGTGCTGACCGGGACCGGGGGGCCCGATGTCCTGCAGGTGCAGGAGCGACCCGACCCGGCCGTCGGGCCGGGCCAGGTGCGGATCGCCGTCCGCGCCGCCGGGATCAACTTCGCCGACACGATGGCCCGGGTCGGCCTCTACCCGGATGCCCCGAAGCCGCCCTGCGTGCTCGGCTACGAGGTCGCCGGCGAGGTCGAGTCGGTTGGGGAGGGCGTCAGCGACTTCAAGCCCGGTGACCGGGTGATGGCCGGGACCCGTTTCGGCGGTCAGGCGGAGCTGGTCAGCGTTGCCGCCGCGCAGGTGCTGCCGCTGCCCGAACGGCTCAGCTTCGAGCAGGGCGCCGCCTTCCCGGTCAACTACGGCACCGCCTTCGCGGCGCTGACGATCATGGGCGGGATGCGCGCCGGCGACCGGGTGCTGATCCACGCCGCCGCCGGCGGGGTCGGAATCTCCGCCACCCAGCTGGCCCGCAACGCCGGCGCCGAGATCTTCGGCACCGCCTCGCCTGAGAAGCACGAGGCGATCCGCGCCCAGGGCGTCACCCACGCGATCGACTACCGCAACCAAGACTTCGAGGCGGAGGTGCAGCGGATCACCGGCGGGGAGGGCGTCGATCTGGTGATCGACGCGCTGGGCCCGACCTCCTTCCGCAAGGACTACCGCTTGCTGCGCTCGGGCGGGCGGCTGGTGATGTACGGACTTTCGGAGGGCACCAGCGCCGGCGCCCGTGACCTGCCGGCGACGCTGAAGATGCTGGCGAAGATGCCGCTGGCGACGATGCCGTGGTGGAAGAGCCTGGCGCTGATGAACGAGAACAAAGGCGTGTTCGGGCTCAACATGCTCACCTGGTGGGACCGAGAGGGCAGCCTCGACCGCGTTACCGAGCCGCTCGCCGCCGACCTCGAGGCCGGTCGCCTGGAGCCTGTGGTCGCGGCCGCCTTCCCGTTCGAGCGCGCCGGCGAGGCGCACGAGTTCATCGGCCAGCGTCGCAACATCGGCAAGGTCGTCTTGTTACCTACATAGGCTCCTCCGGCGAGCGCCGGGCGCCTTCAGTGCCGATGAAGAGATTGATCCTGATAGCGATGGCGATCCTCGCCGTGCAGGGCGCGGCAACCGCCCCTGCCGCCGAAAAAGGCGTCAACGTGCTGCTCGCCGGCGGTCCCGAAGACAACGCCATCGAAATCAAGCTCAGCGCCGACGGCCGCGCCTACGTGATCGACTCGAACGGCCCGCTCGAAATCGGTGGCCAGGTCTGCGCCAATCCCCCGGGAATGCCGACCGAGCTGATCTGCCAGGCGACGATGATCGCCGGATTCGAAGTCAATGCGGGGGCCGGCAACGACGTCGTCATGCTTGGCCGCGACGTGCCAG
Organism: Solirubrobacterales bacterium; assembly: GCA_035462545.1. Lineage (GTDB taxonomy): Bacteria > Actinomycetota > Thermoleophilia > Solirubrobacterales > 70-9 > VAYN01. Next base: position 1,469 of record DATHUE010000244.1, on the reverse strand, counting down.
TGGCGGTGACGCTGCGCGGCGGCGCCGGCAACGACCAGCTGTTCGGGGGCAGCGGCGGTGACCTCCTGGTCGGCGGCGACGGAGTCGACCGCCTCTACGGCCGGCCCGGCGCCGACACCCTGCTCGGCGGCGACGGAGTCGACACCTTGCTCGGCGGCGCCGGCAACGACCTCCTCCGTGGCGGCCCCGCCGAAGACGTCCTCGCCGGCGGCAGCGGCGTCAACGAACTCTTTCAGTAGCGCTCGCGGCTACCGGGCACTGCCCGGCGTTTGCCGCCGCGGCAGCAACCGCCCGCCAACGAAGGCGAGGGCGATCAGGAAGCCGAGCAGCGAGAGCGCCGCGTCGAGCCGGAACGCCGCTTGGATTCCGTCGACGAAGGGCGGCACCTGGGCGGAGAAGACGGTGGTGGTGAGGCCGAGCCCGATCGAGCCGCCGGCGATCTGGAACATGTAGACGATGCCGCCGGCGAGGCTGGTTTGCGACTCGTCCACGGCGGTCACTCCGGCCGTGGTCGCGGTCGGGTAGAAGCTGCCGATCCCGATTCCCAGCACCACCATCCCGGGAACGAGGGCGCCGTACCCAGACCCAGCGTCGACTTGGGAGAAGAGAAAGGGGGCAACGGCGATGCAGCCGGCCCCGACCGAGGCCAGTGCCTTGGCACCGAGCCGGTTGTAGAGCGGTCCGGCGACGAAGGAGACGAGGGCGAAGGTTCCCAGCATCGGCAGCATCCCGACCCCGGCCTCCAGCGGCGAGTAGCCGAGCTGCTTCTGCATGAACTGCGGCAGATAGAGCAGCGCGGCGAAGAAGGTCGCCGACATGAAGAGGATCGCCAGGCAGGAGGCGGTGAAGCTCTCGTTGCGCATCACCGAGCGCGGCACCAGGGCGGCGGTGCCGGCCCGCCGCTCGATCGGCACGAAAGCGACGAGCAGCGCCGCCGCCAGGGCGAACAGGCCCACCACCCGCGGGTCACCCCAGCCCCACTCGGCTACCTGATCGAGCGCGATCAGCAGCGCCACGAGCCCAACCGAGAGGGCGGCGATGCCGCCGTAGTCGAGTCGGCGCTCGGCCACCTCCGGCTCCTTGACCCGGACCAGGAGCCAGGTGACGAGGACGGCGAAGACCGAGATCGGGACGTTGAGGAAGAAGATCCAGCGCCAGCTGAGGGCGTCGGTGAGAACCCCGCCGAGCAGCGGCCCCATCGCGTTGCCGAGTCCGGCGGCGCCGATCACGATCCCGCCCGCCAGGCCCGCTTTGTCCTCCGGCAGCAGCGCGTAGGTCATGCCGAGAATCGCCGGCCACATCAGCGCCCCGCCGATTCCCATCAGGGTGCGGGCGGCGATCAGCCACGCCTCGCTCTGCGCCGCCCCGCCGAGGGCCGACATCGAGGCGAAGATCGCGGTGCCGAGGAAGAAGGCTTTGCGGCGGCCGAACATGTCGGCAAGGCGGCCGCCGGTGACGATCATCACCCC
>DATHUE010000243.1:0-1848 GCA_035462545.1 Solirubrobacterales bacterium | reverse complement strand
CCTGGAAGTTCGCGGTCGGGAACAAGTCCACGCAGGAGTCGATGGACGGAAGCTGCTCGCTTCGGGAGGGTTGTCGAGAGAGATGGGTCATCGACTCACCCGTCGACGACCCATCTCTCTCGATCCCAGCCGAGGCGGCAGGGTCGGCCAGCATCGCTTTGACGCGGAGTCGCTCTACTCGATCCCTGTTCAGCAGCTCGTAATGCACTCCGAAGCGGGGGTCCGCGGGGTAGTAGTCCGCCACGTGGAGGCTGGAGAGGAAGCGGTAGCGGTGGGCCGGGGCCTCGCGGAGCCAGGTGAGGACGGCGAGGATCTGGGTGGGGTCGACGACCAGGGCCGGCTGCTCGCGGTCGAAGGAGGTGTCGAGGACGGCGCCGGGGTGGTCGCGATCGATCTCCGCCCGCAGCAGCTCGAGGCCGGGGGCGTCAGGCACCGACGGCCTCCGCGCTCGGCGGTTCTTCGACGGTGCGCCGCGCCTCCGCGTAGGCCTCCAGCTCGAGGGCGCTCGGTTCGCTGCGGGGGCCGCCGCGCGCCCACTCCTCGGTGCCGGCCGCGTTGTAGCGCTGGCGCCAGCCCGGGTCGGGGTTGCCCATGATCTTGCGCTGCAGCTTGGTGAAGCCGTAGAGGACCGCCTCCGGTCGCGGCGGGCAGCCGGGGATGTGGAGGTCGATCGGCATGAACTTGTCGGCGCCCTGGACGACGGCGTAGTTGGCGAACATGCCGCCGGAGGAGGAGCAGGCGCCCATCGAGATCGCCCACTTCGGCTCCAGCATCTGGTCGTAGAGGCGGCGGACGACCGGCGCCATCTTGATCGAGACCCGGCCCGAGAGGATGATCAGGTCGGCCTGGCGCGGCGAGGCCCGCAGCGCCTCGGCGCCGAAGCGGGCGAGGTCATAGCGGGCGGTGACGATCGAGATCGGCGCCTCGATCGCGCAGCAGGCGAGGCCGAAGGTGAGCGGGAAGATCGAGTTGGCCCGGGCCCAGTTCTGCAGGTCCTTCAGCTTGGTGGTGACGACCCGCTCTTCGACGTAGCGCTCGAGGTCCTCGCCCTCGAGGTCGCCGCGCAGCATCTGGCGCGCGGTCAGCTGCTTGGCGCGCAGATCGGAGCCGTCGCCGAGGGGAGTGCGGCGCTCTATTTCCAATTCAGGGCCCCCTTGCGCCAGACGTAGACGAAGGCGACCATCAGCAGCGCGACGAAGGTGATCAGCTCGCCGAGGACGAGGAGGCTGTCGGCGTCGTTGAGGATCACCCCGACCGGATAGAGAAAGACCACCTCGATGTCGAAGAGGATGAACAGCATCGCGATCAGGTAGAAGCTGATGCCGAAGCGCAGGTTCTTCGCCGGCTCGACCGGGATCCCGGACTCGTAGGCCTCGAGCTGGCGGCGGCTGGAGCTGGTCTCCTTCGGCGACCGCTTCGGACCGAGCAGGTGGTTGAGCATCATGAAGACGCCGCCCACGGTGAGTCCGAGCACCGCGAAGACGAGGATTGGGAGGTAGCTCTTCAGCACTGGGTGGGTTGGGATCGAGACGCGGCGGCGCGGAACTGCTCCTGCCGCCCGTACGCGTTGTTATACAACCACATTGTGACAACTTGCTACATAGTGATTTTCCGCATCAGCAAGCCGAATCCCGACCGTCTTTGGCGGATTTGATGCCGACGATCCACCTCGTCGTCGGCTGCGCGGTGATCGCGCTCAACCTCGCCGCCTTCACCGTCGGCGGCATCGCCTGGCTGCGGCAGCAGTCCTCGGTCCCCTTCTGGTACCTGCTGCGGACGGCCCAAGTCTCGGTCTTCCTCCAAGCCCTGCTCGGCGCCCTGCTGCTGATGAGCGGCCACGAACAGAGC
>DATHUE010000242.1:0-2912 GCA_035462545.1 Solirubrobacterales bacterium | reverse complement strand
CGCCGGATAGCTCCTTCTCCACCCGCGGCGCGAAGAAGCCGAGAGCGAGGGCGACGAACGCCCAGGTGACGAAGACGGCACGGCGGTGCGTGGCGGCGAAGCGGCCGAGTCGCCCGATCGGCCCGAGCGCCGTCATCCCCTGCACCCGCTGCGGAGCCCGAGGAGGCGGAGGACGATCGAGGCGCCGCAGCTGCCGATCGTCGCGAAGAGGAGGAGGTTGAGCGAGACGAAGCCGGTGAGCAGCAGGAAGTACGGGCTGACGAAGGCGCTGAGCAGCGCGCTCAGGCCGGTCACGATCCCCGCCAGCGTGAAGAGGAGGCGCTCGAGCGGCCAGTCCCTCCAGGTGCTGCGAAGCGGGTGGTCCTTTACCGGCGATGCGGTGGTCGTGCTCACGGCTTCTCCTGTCTCCAGCTTCACCACTACACAACTTAACAGTTGTAGATAGTACAATAACAGGAGATGGCACGCACCTCCACCACGAGCGTCAAGAGCCCGATCAGCCCCGGCGCCGCGGAGCTGATCGCGCGGCGCTTCCGCGCCCTCTCCGATCCGACCCGGCTGCGGATCCTCGACCACCTGCGCACCAACGAGGAGGCCTCGGTGGGAGAGCTGACCGAGACGCTCGGAACCTCGCAGCAGAACGTCTCCAAGCACCTCTCCGCCCTCCACGCCGAGGGCTTCGTCGCCCGCCGCAAGCGCGGGACCAGCTCGCTCTACCGGATCGCCGATCCAGGGGTGCACGAACTCTGCGATGGCGTCTGCGCCGGCATCGAGGCTCAGCTGGCCGAGCTCGAGGCGACGCTCTCGGGCTGAGTGCCCAGTTCGAGCTCGTATGGGCGCAGCGCCTGATCACCACCTATGACGGCGACACGGTCGAGTTACGCCGAAATATCCCGCCGCTCGAAAAGCCACCCGCCCATGGCGGCGAGGAGGACAGCCGCCGCGCTGACCGCAACGAAGGCGAACGGTTCGATTCCGTTCTCGATCGCGTTGCCGTAGTACTTGAAGACCGAGGCGTAGCGCAGCCAGTCGAGACCTGGATCGAGTTTGCCGACGAGGTCGATCACATACATCCCGACCAGGACCCCGGCGACGGCGCCGGTGACGATGCTGGTGCGAAGCGACCAGGCGCAGGCGACGACACCGAGGCCGGCGAAGAGCAGGGCGAGGGGCCAGACGTTGGCGAAGCCGGCCGCGGTGGCCCCGACGTCGAGGCCGGCACCGGAGATCAGGCTGCCGACGCCGGTGAGCATGGCGGTGATCGCCAGCACCGCCGCCAGCTCGATCGCCGTTGCGAGGAAACCGGCCGCGCAGAGACGACTGCGGGACACGGGGGCCGAGAGCAGGACGTCGAGCCGGCCCGATTCGGCCGCCCCGGCGAGGCCGCTGGCCACCGCCCGCACCGCCAGATAGCCGAGCGCCAAGGGCACGATCAGGCTCAGCATCTCCGCCTGCAGGTATTGCTCGACGTTGGTCAGCTCGCCGATCCCGAACGCTTCCCTGAGGGCGGGCGGGTAGTCGGAGACCGCCTGGCCGATCGAGTCTTCGACCGAGGGGAAGATGGCGACGATGAAGGCCGACATCAGCCCGAGGGGCAGGCCCCAGGCCAGCAGCGAGCGGCGACGATCGGAGAGGTGGGCGGCGACCAGGGCGGCGATCTGCGAGCTCATCCGCCCTCCTCCTCGCGGTAGTAGCCGAGGAAGACCTCCTCGAGCGTCGGGTGGACCGCCTCCAGGTCGGTGACCCGGTGGGCGGCGAGGGCCTTGACGACCGGGTCGAGGTCGCCCGCGACCTTGAAGGTCACCCGGCCGTCCGCAGCTTCGAGGTCGCTGACGCCGGGCAGCGTTCGTAGATCCCCCAGCCCACCGCCATCGGCCAGCTGAACGGTGACTTTGCGCCTGGCCCTGCCGAGCAGGTCCTCCATCCGCTCGACCGCGATCAGCCGGCCCTCGCGGACGATCCCGACCCGATCGCAGATCCGCTGCACCTCGTCGAGGTCGTGCGAGGAGACGAAGACCGTGCAGCCACGCTCGCGCTCCTCGGCGACCAGGGCCAGGAACTCCTCCTGCATCAGCGGGTCGAGGCCACTGGTCGGCTCGTCGAAGATCAACAGCTCCGGTTCGTGGAAGGTGGCGAGGATCAGCCCGACCTTCTGCCGGTTGCCGCGCGAGAGCTGCCCCAGCGGGCGCTCGAGATCGGCGTGGAACCGCTCGGCGAGGGCCTCGGCTCGGCCGATTCCCTCGACCCCGCGCAGTCGCGCCAGCAGCCGCAGGGCCTCGCCCCCGCTCGCCTGTCGGCCGAAGCCGAAGTCGCCCGGAAGATTGCCGAGCCGGGCACGGATCGCGACGCTGTCGCGGCGGCTGTCGAGGCCGAAGAGGCGGGCGCTGCCGCCGGTCGGGTGGTGCAGGTCCAGCAGGGCGCGGATCGTCGTCGTCTTGCCGGCGCCGTTGGGGCCGAGAAAGCCGAAGACCTCGCCGGGCGCGACGGCGAAGGTGACGTCCTCGATGCCGCGGTGGCGACCGTAGAACTTCGTCAGCCCGTCGGCCTCGATCGTCGGGACGCTCACCTGCCGACCCATCTCCGGGTGACCTCCGGGCCGAGCCCGATCCAGGCGAGCAGCCACCTTCGTCGAAGCGTTCGCGGAGATCGCACCGTGGGATTATGAATCAGGTGATGCGATTGATCCTGCTCCTGCGCGCGGCCGTCGTGACCGCCGGCGGCCAGCTTCCGGTCTCGACGGGAGCGGCGGGGTCGGTCCTCCGCTGATGTCCGATACGGATCTGCTCGGCGTAGCGGTCGACCATGCCACCGCCAAGGTGCCGAAGGCGCGCCCCGAGCAATCGGTGGGCGAGGTGCGCGACGCGATCGTCGGCACGTCCTTCGAGTCGGCCGTCGACGTTGCCGTTCTTGCC
>DATHUE010000241.1:0-10067 GCA_035462545.1 Solirubrobacterales bacterium | reverse complement strand
GCAAGGCGATCGAGCGCCAGCAGGCGGAGATCGAGCGGATGGAGCGGTTCGTCGAGCGCTTCCGCTACAAGGCGACGAAGGCGCGCCAGGCGCAGTCGCGGGTCAAACAGATCGACAAGGCCAAGCGCGACGGCCCGGTCGCCGAACGCCGCGACACCAAGAGCCTGCGCTTCTCCTTCAAGCCACCGGAGCGCCCGGGGCGGGTGGTCCTCAACATGGTCAAGGCGCGGATCGAGGTGCCGGGGCGGGTCCTGCTCGAGAACGCCGACCTCGAAGTCGAGCGCGGCGAACACGTCGCCCTGGTCGGCCCCAACGGCGCTGGCAAGACGACCCTGATCGCGACCCTCTCGGGGGAGCGGCCGCCCGCCTCCGGCAGCGTCCGCACCGGCCACAACGTCAAGATCGGCTACCTCTCCCAGCACGCGGATACCGCCGCCGGCACCGGCAGCGTCCTGGAGGCGGCTCAGCGCGAGACCGGCCTCGCCGGGCCGAAGGCGCGACAGCTGCTCGGCGGGTTCCTGTTCTCCGGCAAGGACGCCGAGAAGTCGCTGGAAGACATCTCCGGCGGCGAGCAGCGGCGGCTCTCGCTGGCGATCCTGGTCGCCTCGGGCGCCAACGTCCTGATCCTCGACGAGCCCACCAACCACCTCGACATCGAGAGCCGCGAGGCGCTCGAGGACGCGCTGACCGAGTTCGAGGGCGCCGTCGTCCTCGTCTCCCATGACCGCGCCCTGCTGGAGGCGGTCGGCAGCCGCACCGTCGTCTGCGAGGGCGGCGAGCTGCGCAGCCATCCGCACGGCTGGGCCGAGTACCAGCGCCGCCGCGACGAGGCCGAGGTGGCGGCAACCGTCGCCGCCAAGCCGAAGCCGGAGTCGCGGCAGCGCTCGCGCAAGCCGTCGCAGAAGGCCACCCGCCGGGCCGCCCGGCTGGAGGGGAAGGTGGAAGCGGCCGAAGCGGAGCTGCGCGAGATCGAGGAGGAGCTGGCCGATCCGTCCGCCTGGGCGAGCCCCGGCCGAGCCGAGCGAGCCGGTGAGCGCCACGCCGCTGCCAAGCGCGCGGTCGAAGAGCTCTATGCCGAGTGGGAAGAGGCTCAGCGCCAGGCCGAGGCCGAGACCGAGGCAGCGCCCAGCTAGGAGAGGCTCAGAAGACGACGGTGCGGGCGCCGTCGAGCAGGACGCGGTCGTCGACGTGGGCTTTGACGGCGCGAGCGAGGACGAGCCGCTCGATGTCGCGGCCGATCCGCATCAGGTCTTCGACCTCGTCGCGGTGGCTGACCCGGGTCACGTCCTGGTCGATGATCGGCCCGGCGTCCAGCTCCTCGGTGACGTAGTGGGCGGTGGCGCCGATCAGCTTCACCCCGCGCTCGTGGGCGCGGCCGTAGGGGTCGGCGCCGACGAAGGCCGGCAGGAAGCTGTGGTGGATGTTGATCGCCGGCGCCCCCAGCTCGGTGAGGAAGTGGGGGGAGAGGACCTGCATGTAACGGGCGAGGACCAGCAGGTCGACCTTGCCGCCGAGCAGCTCCAGCGCGCGGCGCTCTGCCTCCTGCTTGGCCCCGGCCGCGACCGGGACGTGGTGGAAGGGCAGCTGCAGCGACTCGACCTGACTCCGGTGGTCCTCGTGGTTGGAGACGACGCCGAGCAGCTCGACCGGGAGCTCGCCGCTGCGCCAGCGCCAGAGCAGGTCGGAGAGGCAGTGGTCCTCGCGCGAGACCATGATCGCCACCCGCTTGCGGCGGCCGGCCTCGGCGAAGCGGTGGTCCATCTCCAGCGGCCCGGCGACCTCGTGCTGGAAGCGGCCGTAGAGCCGCTCGCGCTCTCCCTCCGGCGGCGAGTCGAAGACCATCCGCATGAACAGCCGCCCCTCGCCCGAGGAATGCTGGTCGGCGTCGACGATGTTGAGGCCGGCCTCGGTGAGGAAGCCGCTGACGGTGGCGATCAAGCCAGGCCGATCCGGACAGGCGAGCAGCAGGCGGGTGGTGGCTGCGTTCATCCGGCAATCATGCCTTGTGGGGCGCAAGACCTCGTTCACGCGCTCCTTCTCTCGCCCGGTTCACGCCTGAGATTGTGCGGATCGTTGCACTGGAGTGACCTTGTGTGATCGTGCGCACTCACAAGGAGCGGGCGTCCCCTCAGGGTTGCCCGCTTGCTCACGAGAAAACCACATAGACGCACCTATATAGCTCCCGTCATCCTCTGCGCCCTCGCCTTCCCGGCGGCTGCTCTTGCCGCTGGCGGCGACGGCGATCCAGGCCAGGCCGGCCTCGCCGATGCGAAGCCGGCGGCGCCGAACCCGCTGCACGGACCGGTCGTCAGCTTCCACCGGGCGATCGACGCCGCGGTCGAGCGCCGCCAGGCCGAAGTCAGGCGCGCGCGGCGCGAGCAACGCGAACGCTTCGCCGCGCTACCCGGTGGCGTCTCGATCGCAACCCTGGAATCGATTGCCGCGTGTGAGTCCGGCGGCGACCCGACCGCGGTCTCCTCCGACGGCACCTACCGGGGCAAATACCAGTTCCATCCCGGCACCTGGGAATCGGTTGGCGGCAGCGGCGACCCGGCTGCGGCACCGGAGGCCGAGCAGGACTACCGGGCGGCGCTGCTCTACGCCAGCTCCGGCTCCAGCCCCTGGCCGATCTGCGGCTGACCCCGCCGGAGCGGCTGCGACGATCCGGGGCATGAGCGAGGAGCAGGTACCGGCCCCGGATCCGAGCGGCCCTCTGCGAAAACCTCCCAGGGAGGCGATCGCCGAGGCGCAGGTGCGGGCGCCGACCCGCGGCAACCGCAAGCTGGAGAGCTTCCTCGGCGCCGTCAACGGGGACGAGAAGGTGCGGGCCTGGTGGTACATGGCCCAGGTCAACGCCGAGCGCCTGGGGATGTCGGACCACTCCTGGGTCCACATGCAGATCATTCTCAACATCTCGCTGCGGCTGCTGCGGCTGCTGGTCAAGGCCGGGGTCGAGCCGGCGATGGTCTCCGACCACGGGATGTCGCCGCGCGACGCCGAGGTGGTGGTCGCCGGCGGCGCCGTCCTCCACGACGTCGGGATGTCGATCCACCGCGCCGACCACGAGGAGTACAGCCTCTTCCTCGCCGAGGGCGCGCTCGACCGCCTGCTCGCCGACTCCTACAAGGAGCCGATGCGCACCGTCGTCGCTGCGGAGATCCTGCACGCGATCATCGGCCACCGCCGCCGCGGCGAGCCCTACACGGTCGAGGCCGGCGTCGTCCGCGTCGCCGACGCGCTCGACATGGCTCAAGGGCGCACGCGGTTGCCGATCGAGGCCGGCCAGGAGGGAATCCACTCGATCTCCGCCGCCGCCGTCGACGAGGTCCGGATCGAGGCGGGGGAGGAGCGCCCGGTCCGAATCGAGATCGAGCTCAACAACTCCGCCGGCATCTTCCAAGTCGACGACCTGCTGGCGACGAAGATCCGCGGCACCCCGCTCGAGGGCAAGGTCGAAGTAGTCGCCGCGATCGAGGGCAAATCAGAGAAACGCCTCCTCAGCGGGTTCCGGTTGTCCTGAGGCGAGGGACTGCGCCCGAGGCGGGGGTGGGCGCCCCTTTCACTCGCTCCTCGTCGCCGCTGGAGTATTCGGCTGTCGCCATGATGGCGCTCCCCTCCTCCCGCTGACACGTTCCAGGGGCACCCACCCCCGCCTCGGGCACGGACCGGTGACTCCGAACATCCGCAACCCGCCCAGGTCGAGTTAGCTAAGTGGGCACGATCGCTGGCTCGGCCGTGCTTAGCTGGAAGGCCCGGGCGCCGGCTTCAGCCGCCTCGGCTGGGTCGCCTGGTGCGGTTGGGACGAGGGGTCGGTAGGGGTCTCGAACGTATCAGCAGGAGGAGGGGCGCTATCCCGGGGCGACAGCCGAAGTCGATCCGACGACGAGGAGCGAGTGAGAGGCCCCTACCGACCCCTCGTCCGAGCCCTAGCTACAACTCAGCCGAGGCGGCTGAGGTCTGCGCGGCGCTGTTCCTTGCGCTTCTCCAGCCGACCCTGGATCAGGGAGAGAACGATCGGCAGGAGGGCGAAGAAGGCGATCACGCCGAAACAGAAGAAGGTCACCGTCTTGTCGGTGACGGGGCCGGCGAGGCCGATCCCGCCTTCGGCGAGGGCGGCGGGGGCCGAGGCCAGCATCAGGGCCCAGATCGCGAGCAGGGCTGAGGCGACGCGCTTCACGGCCGGCAATCTAGCGCACCGGCCCCCGGCACGGCCATCGTTCCCGCAATTAGGGTGTTTCCAGCTGTGAAAATCCTGTGAAAGCAGGGCATTTCCCGCCCCTCCCGTCACCGCCCGTGCATACAATCGAGTCGTCTTGACTCTCAAGGTCGCAGTAATCGACAGCGACAGCGGCTTTCTCACCGTGCTGGCGAAGCGCACCGAGGCTGCCGGCTGGCAGCTGCGCCAGAGCACCGGCGCGATCCCGCCCGAGGAACTGGTGGCGATGAAGCTGAACGCGCTGCTGCTCGACCCGGCCCTGCTCGGCGACGAGGCCGGGGCCTACCTGGAGCGTGTCTGCTCGATGCTGCCCGAGCTCGGCGTCGTCGTCTGCACCGGCCGTTCGACCGTGGCCCAGCGGGTGCGGGGGCTGCGGCTCGGGGTCGACGACTGGATCACCAAGCCCTGCCACCCGGAGGAGGCGATGGCGCGGCTGGAAGCGGTCTCGCGCCGCCACCGGCGCGGCGGCCCCCAAGCCGACGCCGGGCCGCTGGTCGCCGGCGAGCTCGAGATCCGCCCCGACCAGTTCCAGGCTTTCGTCGGCGGCATCAGCCTCGACCTGACCCGGCGCGAGTTCGAGTTGCTGCAGCTGCTGGCCGAGGCCGAGGGCCAGGTGCTGGAGCGGGAGACGATCTATCAGCGCGTCTGGGGCTACGCGATGGCCCACGGCGACCGCTCCGTCGACGTCTTCATCCGCAAGCTGCGCCAGAAGCTGGAGAAGCGGTCGCCCGGTTGGAGCTATATCCACACCCACTTTGGAGTCGGCTACCGCTTCGACCCGGAGTCGTTGCGCGGTGAGCCGGCCCTCGAGCTGCCGCCGGCGCTCGAGCCTGAGTCGGGTTCACAGACCGTTCACAAGAGCTTCACGGCCGCATAACCGCAGCGGCGCACCGGCCGGCGATGCTCGGCCCAATGGCGGCGCTGGAAATTCGCCCGGAGGAGCACGCGGCCCTGGTCGACGGCCGCCCGCTGAGCCTGACCGTCCGGGAGCTGCGGTTGCTGGAAGCGCTGGCCTCCCACCCGCAGCGGATCATGACCCGGAGCGAGCTCTACGCCGAGGTCTGGGGCAGGCAGCCGCGGGCCGATGACCGCTCGGTCGACGTCTACGTCAGCCGGCTGCGCGCGAAGCTCGGCCGGGCGTTGCCGCGAACACGCCTGATCCACACCCACAACGGCATCGGCTACCGCTTCTCGCCCGATGGCTGAAGGACTCGGACGCCGCCAAGGCCATTTACATCCTTTTCACATCCCCGCTACAGCGACGTAACAAGCTCCCCCGAGGGTGCTGAGAAGGTCCCGCCGAGCGGCCACCTGGCCGAATCCCGAGTGAACGAATCAGAAGGAGACAGAGTGACTAGCTCTAAGTGGCTCACGGTCATCGCCTCCGCAGCGCTTCTCATGTTGGGAGTGGCGGCCTGCGGCAGCAGCGACGACGACAGTTCCACCAGCGGCGGAGGCGCAGACCTTTCGGGCTCGATCCGCATCGACGGATCCAGCACGGTGGCTCCGCTGTCCGAAGCGATCGCCGAGCAGTTCATGGCCGAGAACTCGGGCGTCCGGGTTACGGTCGGAACCTCCGGCACCGGCGGCGGCTTCGAAAAATTCTGCGCCGGCGAGACGGTGATCAGCGACGCCTCCCGCGCGATCGAGCCGGAAGAGGAAGAAGCCTGTGAGAAAGCCGGGGTCGCTTTCGAGGAGGTCCGCGTCGCCACCGATGCGCTGACCGTGATGGTCAACAACGAGAACCCGGTTGCCTGCCTGACCGTCGACCAGCTGGCGGCGGTCTGGGGCCCGGACTCGAAGATCTCCAACTGGGGCGAAATCCCCGGCCTCGCAGAGGACTTCGACGAGGATCTGGCGCTGTTCGGCCCCGGCACCGACTCGGGCACCTTCGACTACTTCACCGAAGCGATCAACGGTGAGGAGGGCGTCACCCGCAAGGACTACAACAACGTCGGCGAGGACGACAACGCCACCGTCAAAGGCGTCGAGGGCTCGCCCGGCGGCATGGGCTACGCGGGCTTCTCCTTCTACACGGAGAACGAGGGCAAGCTGAAAGCGCTCGAAGTCGACAATGGCAGCGGCTGCGTGTCGCCCTCGGCGGAAACCGCTCAGGACGACAGCTACGCCCCGCTCAGCCGACCCCTGTTCATCTATCCGAGCGACAAGGGCCTGGCAGAACCGCAGGTGAAGGCCTTCATCCGCTACTACCTCGACAACGTCAACGGCGTCGCCGAATCGGTCGGTTACATCCCGCTGACCGAAGAGCAGCTCGGAGAATCCGAAGCAGCCGCGGAAAAGATCGGCCTCTGACGGTCCGGTCCGCTTGATGAGCCAAGGAGCCACGACGACGCAGGAGCCGGCGGGGGAGCCCCCCCGCCGGCTCCAGGCGTCCAGCAAGCGCTACGGCGAGAAGGCGATCCAGTGGGCGCTGGCCGCCTGCGGCGTCCTCTCCGTCCTCACCACGACGGCGATCGTGCTCTCCCTGGTCGGCCCGACGATCGGCTTCTTCGAGATCGTCCCGGTCGACGAGTTCCTCTTCGGCACCGACTGGACGCCGCAGTTCGAGCCGCCCAGCTTCGGGGTCCTGGGGATCGTGGCCGGCACCCTCAACGTCGCCCTCTGGGCGATGCTGTTCGCGATCCCGATCGGGCTCGGGACCGCGATCTACCTCAGCGAGTACGCCTCTCCCCGGGTGCGGAAGACCCTGAAGCCGGCGCTCGAGGTGCTGGCCGGGATCCCCACCGTGGCGATCGGCTTCTTCGCCGTCAGCTTCATCCTCCCCGAGATCATCGTCCCGCTCTGGCCCGGCGACTTCCTCGGCGGTGCGGTGGGCAAGCCGTTCATGGCCCTGGCGGCGGCGCTGGGGATCGGCCTGATGGTGGTGCCGATCATCGCCTCGATCTCCGAGGACGCGATGTCGGCGGTGCCGCGCGGCCTGCACGAGGGGGCCTACGCGCTCGGCGCGACCAAAGCCAAGGTGGCCGTGCGGGTGATCTTCCCGGCGGCGCTGTCGGGGATCGTCGCCTCGATCGTGCTGGCGATCTCGCGGGCGGTGGGGGAGACGATGATCGTCGTCCTCGCCGCCGGCTCGACCCCGCGCTTCACCCTCAACCCGGTCGAGTCGATCCAGGCGATGACCTCCTACATCGCCACCACCGCCACCGGCGACATCTCGACCGGATCGGTCGACTACAAATCGGTCTTCGCGGTCGGCACGGTGCTGTTCGTGATGACCCTGGTGATGAACGTGATCAGCATCCGCCTCGTCCGCCGCTACCGCGAGGTTTACGAGTGATGGGGATCGGCGACGCCAGCGCCCCCCGCAACCGCCTCGCGGTCGCCGGCGCCCGGGCGACGACGCAGGCGATGCTGCGCCAGCAGCCGCGCGGCGACGTGATCCGCAACACGGTCTTCGCCGGCCTCCTGCTGCTGGCGGTGGCGATCGCCCTCGCCGGCCTCCTGGCGCTCTTGATCCAGGCCTTCGCCAAGGGCTCCTCGGCGCTCAGCACCGACCTCTTCACCAACCCGCCCTCGACCGCGTTCCCGGAGAAAGCCGGCTACCGACCGGCGATCATCGGCTCGCTGCAGCTGATCGCCGGGGTGATCCTGTTCGTCGTCCCGGTCGGGATCGGCGCCGCTCTGTACCTCGAGGAGTACGCCGACAAGTCGCGCTGGTGGAACACCCTGATCGAGGTCAACATTCAGAACCTGGCCGCGGTGCCCTCGATCATCTACGGCATCCTCGGGCTCGCCTTCATCGTCCGCGGCCCGCTCGACCTCGGCTTCATCCTCGCCGCCGGCTCGCTGACCTTGGCGCTGCTGGTGCTGCCGATGGTGATCATCGCCGCCCGCGAGGCGATCCGCGCCGTCCCCGACTCGATCCGGCAGGGATCGCTGGCGCTGGGGGCGACCAAGTGGCAGACGATCCGCACCCAGGTGCTGCCCGCGTCGATCCCGGGAATCGCCACCGGTGTGATCCTCGCCGTCTCGCGGGCGCTGGGGGAGACGGCGCCGTTGCTGCTCGTCGGGGCCACCGTCTTCGTCACCTTCGACCCGACGCCGTTCGGGACCGACGGTTACTCGGCGATGCCGGTGCAGATCTTCAACTACGCGCTGCGGCCGCAGGAGGAGTTCCAGGCCCTCGCCGCGGCGGGGATCATCGTCATGTTGGTCGTCCTGCTCGCAATGAACTCCTTTGCGATCTGGCTACGAAATCGTTACGAGCAAAGGTGGTAGGTGATCTACTGTGAGCGAGAAGATGGCGCAGGACGATAGGGCCCAGACGGGTAGGGACACGCGCGAAGCGGCAGCGGTACGGGCCGGGATCGCCGTGCGCCCCAATGAGTTCCGGCAGCGGTCCGGCGGCAAGCGCGAAAAGGTCTTCGAGCTGAAGGGCGTCGACGTCAGCTACAGCGGCACCACCGCGGTCAAGGGGATCTCGATGGACATCCACCGCAACGAGGTCACGGCCCTGATCGGACCCTCGGGCTGCGGCAAGAGCACGCTGCTGCGCTGCCTCAACCGGATGAACGACCTGATCCCCACCGCCGAAGTCAAGGGCGAGCTGCTCTACCGCGGCGAGGACCTCTACGGCTCCCGAGTAGACCCGGTCCAGGTGCGGAAGCTGATCGGGATGGTGTTCCAGAAACCGAACCCGTTCCCGAAGTCGATCTACGACAACGTCGCCTTCGGTCCGCGCATCCTCGGCCGCAAGGAGAACCTCGACGCTACCGTCGAGAAGGCGCTGCGCGGAGCGGCGCTCTGGGACGAGGTCAAGGACCGGCTCAAAGACAACGCCTTCGGCCTCTCCGGCGGACAGCAGCAACGGCTCTGCATCGCCCGCTGCATCGCCGTGCAGCCCGACGTGATCCTGATGGACGAGCCCTGCTCGGCCCTCGACCCGATCTCGACCGGCAAAATCGAGGACCTGATGATCGAGCTCAAGGACGAGTTCTCGATCGTGATCGTCACCCACAACATGCAGCAGGCGGCGCGTGTCTCCGATCGCACCGCCTTCCTGATGGTCGAGCTCGACGCCGACGAGCAGAACCGCTGGGGGCGGCTGGTCGAGTACGACGAGACGGAGAAGATCTTCACCAACCCGGCCGACAAGCGGACCGAGGACTACGTCTCCGGAAAGGTCGGTTGATGCCGCGCCAGGTCCGCGTCTACTACCAGGAGGAACTCGGACAGCTCGAGGCGAGCGCGCTGGGCGGGCTCGACCTGGTCGACGCGGCGCTGAAGCGGACGCTGGAGGCGGTCGAGCACACCGACGTCGAGCTGGCACAGCTGGTGGTCGCCGACGACGACCGCATCGACGGCCGCTACCTGGAGGTGCACCAGGCGCTGATCACGCTGCTGGCGACGCAGTCGCCGGTGGCGACCGATTTGCGCCTGATCTCGGCCCTGTTGCACGTGTTGAAGAACGTCGAGCGGATGGGTGACCAGTGCGTGAACATCTGCAAGCTGATCCCGCTCGCCGGTCATGAGCCGCCCGCCGACGAGGAGATGGTGCGCCTGATCCTGACGATGGGCAAGCACACGACGACGCTGATCATGGAGGCGAAGCGGGCCTTCGAGGAACGCGACATCGAGCTGGCGCAGGATCTGGTCCGCCAGGACGACGCCGTCGACAGCCTCAACCGCGACTGCTTCCGGCTGGCGCTGGAGCTCGGCGACGATGCCGACCGGCGCGAGTGGGCGATGACGATGCTGCTGGCTGCGCGCGCAATCGAGCGGATCGGCGACAACGCGGTGGACATCGGCGAGCAGGTTGCATTCGTCGTCACGGGACAGTTCCGGGAGTTCTCGGACGCCTCGCACGTGTCGTGACGCGGGTTCTCCCCGC
>DATHUE010000240.1:0-4572 GCA_035462545.1 Solirubrobacterales bacterium | reverse complement strand
TGCGCGATGGGCTGAAGCGGACGATCGACCAGTCCGGCATCGAGCGCCTCGTCGGCGCCTCCGACTGACCGACGGGCTACTGGGTCTGGACGGCGAAGGAGACCGCTCCGAGCGGGTCGCCGCCGCTTAACTTCTCCTTGCCGCCGCTTTTCGTCGCTCGTTCGTAGGCCTCGACGAAGTCATCCAAGATTTCGGCGGCAACCGGTTGCAGCGTCGCTGCCGCGCGCTCGACGGAGACGGTTCGCGCGGCTGGGTCGGTGCTGACCTCGGCGCCCGCGGCGGCGAGGGTGGCGAGCGAGACGCGCCGCATGTCGCCGAAGTCGAGCGGCCGCTGGCCGGGCCCGGTTTCCGCGTTCGATTCGCCGAAGACCTCGGCGGTCACCGCTCCGGCTCCGAGGTCGAGCTCGATCTCCTCGATCCAGACTCGCGAGACCAGCGACCCGAGCTCCTGCACGAGAAGGATGCCCCCGGTCGTCTGCAGCACCCCGGCGTTCGCCGCCGGTCCGATCGCGCCGCCGGAGATCGACGAGGAAAAGACAGGTTTCGGCGAGAGCGGATCGAGCTTGGCGGTGGGCGCCAGCGGCAGCACGGAGACGCCGACCTGAGTCAGCTTCGCGAGGGTTGCTTCGCTTGCCGTCAAGCTCACGCCCCCGCCGGGGAGGACGGAGACGGCACTGGGGTGGGTCTCCGCCAGCGCCGAGCCGAGAATCTGCCCGCCGGCGAGCGCGCGGAAGCCCAGCCGGCGGTTGAGGCGGGCGGCGGCGGGCCCGCTCAGCCGCAGCCGCCTGATCGCGAGGTCGACGCCGAATCCTTCGCGGGTCTCCGACCAGCCCCCCAGCGACGCCAGCTTCAGCTTGCGGCCGGCGACGTTGGCGCTGACTTCTCCGCGGCGGGTGTCGATCGTCAGCGACCGCACCGCCGCGGCCTTGCGGCCGCGCCGCAGCTGCAGGCCGCCGAGGCCGAGGCTGATCGTCCCCCGGCCAGTCGTCGGGTCGAGTTCGCCGCCGCGGACGGTGAAGGCCAGCCTGCCCCGGCCCAGCTTTGCCGGTTCGATCGCCCGCAGCCGCACGCCCTTGCCCGCCAGGCCCTGACGCAGGGCGGTGCTGAGAGCGACGGTGGCGTCGCCCCCGGCGAGCCGATCCCGCGCGGCCGTCGCCGGCGAGGCGCAGACCAGCAGCGCCGCGGCGGCAAGCGCGGCGGCGATCGTCTGGCGGGAAGCTGGTCGGGGGGCGGCGGTCATAGGGTCTCTCGGTCCACAATCCATCATGAGGGAGTTTGTTCCGGTGCGGGGAGCGATCTTGATCGTCGGCGCGGCCGGTTTCGTCGGCCGCCACCTGATTGAAGCTGCAGCGAGAGCTGGAATGCCGGCGGTCGCGGCCGGTCGCGAGGCGAGTGCGGCGGCCCCGGCCTGCGACCTGCTCGACCCCGAAGCGGTCGAGCGCTGCCTGGAGGCGGTCGCCCCGGCCGCGATCGTCAACCTCGCCGGCGCGCCCTCGGTCGCCCGCAGCTGGGAGCGGCCGCAGGAGAGCTTCGCCGTCAACGCCGCCGCCGTCCTCAACCTGCTCGAGGCGACCTCGCGCTGCGCCCCCGACGCGCACGTCATCTGTCTCTCTTCGGCTGCCGTCTACGGCGAGCCCGGCGAGGACGCGATGCCGCTGGCGGAGACGACGCCGGTCGCGCCGGTCAGCCCCTACGGCGCCGCCAAGGCCTCGATGGAGGCCGTCTGCGGCCAGTACGCGCGCTCGCGCGACCTGGCGATCGCCGTCGTCCGCGCCTTCAACCTGCTCGGTCCGGGTCAGCCCGCCCTCCACGCCGCTTCGGGACTGGCACGGGATGTCGCCGCGGCCGAGCGCTCCGGGGAGCGGTCGGTGCAGCTGGCGCTGGGCAACCCCGGCGCCTGCCGCGACTACACCGACGTCCGCGACGCCGCGGCAGCCTTGCTGGAGATCTCGCGGCGCCGGCTGACGGGCACCTACAACCTCTGCTCGGGCCGCGCCGCCAGCGTCGCCGACTTGGCGGACGGGCTGGCCGCAGCGACGCCGCTGCAGGTCCAGACCCGCCTCGACCCTGCCCTCGCGCGTCCCGCCGACCCGTCGTTGCTGCTCGGCGATCCGTCCCGCCTGCGCGAGGCGACCGGGTTCGCGACCGCGACGCCCCTGGACCGGAGTCTCGCCGACCTCCTCGAGTGGTGGCGGGGACAGAGCGCCTGAGCGGCGCGGCCCGCGCCGGACCGTCGGACCTCAATATCCTGCCCGGGATGACGACCGCAGGCAGCAGCGAAGGGTCCGCGGCCGAGGCGCACCGCACGATCGCGCCTCTGGTCGGCCCCGAAGACGAGCGCGTCTTCACCGACTCCGGAATCGAGATCAAGCGCCTCTACGACGAGGGCGACGTTGCGCCGGGGCTGGAGGAGCGGCTCGGCGAGCCGGGCGAGCCGCCGTTCACCCGCGGCATCCACGAGGGGATGTACCGCGACCGGCTCTGGACGATGCGCCAGTACGCCGGCTTCGCCTCCCCCGAGGACACCAACGAGCGCTACCGCTACCTGATCGAGCACGGCTCGACCGGGCTCTCGATGGCCTTCGACCTGCCGACCCAGCTCGGCCGCGACTCCGACGACCCGCTCTGCCACGGCGAGGTCGGCCGCACCGGGGTCCCGATCGACACGATCGAGGACATGCGGATCTGCTTCGACCAGATCCCGCTCGACGGCGTCTCGACCTCGATGACGATCAACGCCCCGGCGCCGATCCTGCTGCTGCTCTACGAGCTGGTCGGCGAGGAGCAGGGCGTCCCCTCCGAGAAGCTGCGCGGCACGGTCCAGAACGACGTGCTGAAGGAGTACATGGCGCGCGGCAACTACATCTACCCGCCGGACCCGACGATGCGCCTGACGACCGACCTGTTCGAGTACTGCCAGGAGAACGTGCCGAAATGGAACACGATCTCGATCTCCGGGTACCACATCCGCGAGAAGGGCTGCTCGGCCGTGCAGGAGGTCGCGTTCACGCTCTCCAACGCGATCGCCTACGTCGAGGCGGCGCTGGAGCGGGGCCTGAAGATCGACGAGTTCGCCCCCCGCCTCGCCTTCTTCTTCAACGGCCACAACCAGGTCTTCCAGGAGATCGCCAAGTTCCGGGCGGTGCGGCGGATGTGGGCGAAGATCGTCAAGGAGCGGTTCGGGGCGGAGAACCCGAAATCGATGCAGATCCGCTTCCACACCCAGACCGGCGGCGTCACGCTGCAGGCGCAGCAGCCCGAGGTCAACATCATCCGCGTCGCCCTGCAGGGCTTCGCCGCCGTCTGCGGCGGCACCCAGTCGCTGCACACCAACGGCTTCGACGAGGCCCTGGCGCTGCCGACCGAGCGCTCGGCCCGGATCGCGCTGCGCACCCAGCAGGTGCTGGCCTACGAGTCGGGCGCTGCCGACACCGTTGACCCCTTCGCCGGCTCCTACTTCGTCGAGTCGCTGACCGACGAGGTCGAACTGCGCGCCTGGGAGCTGATGGAGAAGGTCGAAGAGCTGGGTGGCTCGGTCGAGGCGCTGGAGTTCATGCAGCGCGAGATCGAGGAGTCGGCGCTCTCCTACCACGAGCGCTACAAGTCGGGCCAGGACATCATCGTCGGCGTCAACAAATTCGTCACCGACCAGGTCGACGACGTCGACATCCTCAAGGTCGACCCTGAGGCCGAGCGGCGCCAGCTGGCGCGGCTCAAGACCTTCAAGGAGTCGCGCGACCAGGCCGCCGTCGACGAGAAGCTCGACTCCCTGCGCGACGTCGCCCGCGGCGACGGCAACCTGCTGCACCCGATCCGCGCCGCCCTCGCCGCCGACGCCTCGATCGGCGAGGTCTGCGGCGCGATGCGAGACGTCTTCGGCGAATACAAGGGCGGCGCTTTCTTTTAGGGTCGGGCGTCGGTGGGAGCCGCACGCCTGAGGACTTATGTGGCGCGGCGCATCTCGGCGTCCTCGGTCGCCCGAATAGCGCTGCTATTCGGGCTCCCTGCGTCCTTGAGCTGCTTGGCCACATCCGCCCTCAGTCGCACGTCTCCCACCTCCGACCGCCCCGGGATTTAGGAGGAGTGGGGCCGAAGGGTTCGGTGATAGCGGAGGCCGTCGGGTCTCGGCGACGAGCCCGATGTCGGGCCAGAAGAAGTCGACCTCGAAGCCGTTGACCCGCACTTTGCTGAGCGGGGAAGGAAGGCCGGCCGAGGTGGCAAGCGGCCGGAAGTAGATCTCGAGGTCGGAATCGGAGAGGCAGAAGGTGAGGCGGTCAAGGATTTGGCGCAGCGGCCGGACGCCGGGCTCGCCGGCGTGGTCGTCCAAGGCGAGGCGGAGTGTCTCGGGGTCGATCAGGTCGCGCTTGTCGGCCTCGTTCACGGCCCGCTCAGTAGCGGTCGGGCTCAGTTCGGTGGCCAGGTCGATGAGGGTCTGGACGGTGCTCGTGACTGGAAGGTCATCCTCGAGCGTGATCTCGGCGGCGGCCAGAGAGGGGCGACGGCGGATCCGAAGGCCGGGGCGACTGATGCCCTGCGAGCGTCGTATGGAAAGGTCGATCCTGTCGGGCAGCT
>DATHUE010000239.1:0-23683 GCA_035462545.1 Solirubrobacterales bacterium | reverse complement strand
GTCGAGGCCGCCCTCCGCTTCGGTGACGGGCGGTGGCTCGGCTTCGCCGTCGAGCAGCACGTAGACGGGTGTCAGCCGCTCACCGCTGACCGACTCCAGTGCCGCCACCAGCAGATCCCGCTTCTCCGTTTCCTCCGCCTTGCGCTTGTTGAAGGTGGAGCTGGCGGGAAAGGCAATCGTCACCGTTGCCTCTTCGCGGTCGATCTCCGTCGGCCGCACGCCCTCGAACAGCGCCGCCAGGGCCGGCGCACCGGCGTCGCGCACCTGCTCCAGCACAGACGGCCAGAGGCGCAGGAGCCGGTCGAGATCGACTGGCCCTTCGGCCGCTTCGGCCTGCGGCTCGGTTTCCACCGCCTCGACTGACTCAGAAGCGTCCTGCGAGGGGTCGGCTGCCGGGGGTGGCGCAGGGGGAGGGGGGTCGAGGACGCCCTCGCCCGCAGCGCCCCCCTCCCCCTGCGACAGGACCCGCGGCCCACCACCCTCTGCGAGTTGCTTCTCCAGCTTCTCGATGCGCCTGAGCAGACCCTCCGTGCCGGGATCCAAGTCGGGGCGCGCCGCTTTCAGCAGGGCGATCTCCACGGCCAGGCGGGCGTCGTCGCCCTCGCGCACCGCCGTCAGCGCGTCGGCCAGTTCGTCGATCGTCCGCACCAGCGTCGCCGGGCCGATCGCCGCCGCCTGGGCGGTCATCCGGGCCGAGTCGGTGGCGGTGACGACGAACGAGGCCGGCACCTCGCCGACCGTCTGGGTGACGAGCAGGAAGCGAAGGTGGGCGAGCAGGTCGCGGGCGAACTGGGCCGGGTCGCGGCCGGAGCGGGCCATCTTCTCGACCGTCAGCAGGACCGTCTTCGGGTCGGAGGCGACCACCGCGTCGACCGCCTCGAACAGCAGGTCGGCGTCGGCCGCGCCGAGCATCTCCAGCACCTCGTCGAGCCCGACCTCGCTGCCGCCGAAGGCGACCAGCTGGTCGAGGGTGCCGAGCGCGTCGCGGAAGCTGCCGGAGGCAGAGCGGGCGATCATCCCCACCGCCGCCTCGTCGACCGTGATCGACTCCTGCGCGGCGACCCGGGTGAGAACCTCCGAGATCTGCTCCAGCGAGGGGCGCTGGAAGTCGAAGCGCTGGCAGCGGTCGGCGATCGTCGCCATCACCTTGTGCGACTCGGTGGTGGCGAGCACGAAGACGGTTTTCGGCGGCGGCTCCTCGAGCGTCTTCAGGAAGGCGTTCCAGGCCTCTTTGGTCAGCATGTGCGCCTCGTCGAGGATGTAGACCTTCCAGCGGCCGCCAGCCGGGGCGTAGGCGACCCGCTCGCGCAGGTCGCGGACGTCGTCGACCGAGCGGTTGGAGGCGGCGTCCATCTCGATCACGTCGACCGAGGTGCCGGCGGCGATCGTCGTGCAGGACTCGCACTCGCCGCAGGGCGTCACGGTCGGCCCGCCGCGCTCGCAGTTCAGCGAGCGGGCGAGGATCTTCGCCATCGAGGTCTTGCCGGTCCCGCGCGAGCCGACGAACAGGTAGGCGTGGTGGACCTTGTCCTGCTCGACCGCGTTGCGCAGGGTGCGGACCACGTGCTGCTGCCCCACCACCTCCTCGAAGGAGCCTGGACGGTGGCGACGATAGAGGGAGGTCGACTCGTTCGGCGGCACTCGGCCCAGTGTATCCACGAGCCGCGGGCGCTCCCGGTACCTTGCGCCGGTGCCACCGAGGGTCTCCAGCTGGCTGACGCCGGCCATCTGGGTCGCTGCCGTCAGCGCCGTGCTGCTGGCGCTGTTCCCGGTCGGCTTCCCCAACTACGACACGATCTACGGCCTCGTCTGGGGCCGGGAACTGGCCGACGGGCTGAACCTCGACTACGGCGCCGCCCTCCCTCCCACCCCGCACCCGCTGACCGACCTGCTGGGCCTGGCGACGGCGCCGCTCAGCACCGGCGCCGCGATCGGGGTGACGATGGTCACCGCTTACGCCGCGCTGGGTCTGATCGGGTTCTTCGTCTACCGCCTCGGCGCACTCTGGTTCGATCGCTGGGTCGGCGCCGTCGCCGCCGCGATCGTCCTCACCCGGGCGCCCTTCCTCTCCAACGGCCTGCGCGCCTACATCGACCTCCCCTACATCGCCTTCTGCCTGGCGGCGCTGCTGGTCGAGACCAAGCGCTCCCGCGCCGGCTGGCCCGTCCTCGCCCTGCTGGCCCTCGCCGGCCTGCTGCGCCCTGAGGCCTGGCTGTTCGCCGGCGTCTACTGGCTCTACCTGGCGCTCGACTGGCGAGGCGGGCTGCGCTGGCGGCGCGAGCGGGGAACCGCGGAGCTGGTCTGGCTGGCGGCGCTGGCGGCGGCGGGGCCGCTGCTCTGGGCCGCATTCGACTGGCTGACGACGGGCAGCCCCACTTACTCCTGGACGGGGACCAAAGAGACCGTCGAGACCCTGGAACGCCAGACCGGACCGATCGACCTCGTTCTCTACGGCCCGCGGCGGCTCGGCGAGGTCCTGCAGTGGCCGGGAATGGTCGGGGCCGTCGGCGGCGTCCTGCTGGGGCTCGCCTTCCTTCGACGCCGCTCGCTGCTCGCCGCCGCCGCCGCCGGCCTCGCCCTGCTCGCCTTCGCCCTGCTCGCCTGCGGCGGCCTCGCGATCCTCCCCCGCTACACGATGCTGGCTGCGGCGGTGCTGGCAATCTTCGCCGCCCTTGCCCTGCTCGGCTGGCGGCTGCTGGAGCCCAACCACCCCTGGCGCCGCCGCTGGCAGGCGTTCGCCGGAGTGGTGGCGCTGCTGTTCGTGCTCTGGGCGCCGAACCAGTGGGACCTCGATGCCAGGGTCGACACCGACCTCACCAACCAGGCAAGGATCGAGAGTGACCTCTCCAAGCTGGTCGACGCCGGCGCCTTCGAGCCGCTCTGCGGCGAGATCGCGGTCCCCAACCACCGCGCCGTCCCCCGCCTCGCCTTCGGACTCGACATCGAGCCGACCCAGGTGATCAGCGCCAGCGAGGAACCGGCGCCGGCCCGCGGCTACTTCGTCGCTCCCGCCAGTGACTTCGTCATCCACAACTTCATCCTCGACCCGGGCGACCCGACCGAGGTGGACCTCGACGTCCCGGCGGGCTACGAGCTGATCGCCGAGAACGAGTCCTGGCTGGTCTACCGCAACTGCTGAGGCCGACTAGCCGCTAGCCGTCGTGCTCAGCCCGCGCCAGCGCCTCGTGCGTGGCGGCGGCCAATCCCGGATCGGCAAGATCGACGCCGGGCGGCAGCTCGATGTGGAGCTCGTTGGAAACGTCGATGCGGAGCCGCACCTGCTCGGCGACGCCGTCGAGCACATGCCCGCCGCGCTCGCGATCGGCGTCGATGAAGTGCAGGTGGTAGCCGCCAATCTCGACACCCTCCGCGTATGTGGGGAAGCGGAAGCCCAGCATCGTTCCCTCGACCTCGCTGAGCTCGAACACGCGCTGCTCGGCGACGACCTCGACCAGTGGCCGGTAGGGCGGGCTCTGCGCCGGCACCGAGCGCGCCCGCAGGCCGGAGAAGCGGCCATCGATGCGGATCGCACAGGAAACCGAGGCGTCGGGAACGAGATGGTCGATGTAGTCGAACAGCTCGATCTGGGGAATCGGCCCCTGCAGGTCCTCCTCGATTGTCGGCGCGAAGCGAGCGACGACGGCAAACGGCGTCTTCGCCTCGGGCGGCACCGGATGGATCGCACCGTCGACGTCCGCTCGGTAAAAGCCGCCGTCGAGGGCGATCATCTCGCCGTCGAGGCCGTTGAGGGTGCCGAGGCCGATGTCGCCGTGCTCGGCCAGCTCGGCGAAGCTGAGGTCGCCCTCGAACGCCCCCTCGAGCAGCGCCGCGACGGTCGAAGCCTGGAAAAGCGCGTGAGGAGCATGATCCTCGTGCGCTTCGGAGCGGCGCAGGGTCTGCACGTGCAGCGACTTGATCCACTCGTCGTCGAGCATGGAGCGCAACTCTTTCATCTCATCCCATTCCGTGCGTGGGCGAACAGCCCGAGCACGCGATGTTCCGCGGGCCGGTCTGCAAGCATCGGCCGCGATGGCAGCGATCGAGCTCTCCGGCGTCGTCAAGCGCTTCGGCCCGATCACCGCGGTGAACGGGCTCGACCTCGAGGTGCCGGAGGGCATCTGCCTCGGCCTGCTCGGGCCCAACGGCGCCGGGAAGTCGACGACGATGCGGCTGCTGACCGGGCAGGCGATCGCCGACGCCGGCACGCTGCGGGTGCTCGGCCACGAGCTGCCCGGCGACTCGAAGGTGGCGCGGGCGAAGATGGGCGTCGTCCCCCAGCTCGACAACCTCGACGTCGACGTCACGGTCGAGGACAACCTCGCCGTCTACGCGCGGCTCTACCGGGTCGAGGACGTCGGCGCCGCGGTCGACCGGGCGCTCGACCTGGCCCGCCTCCGCGACCGTCGCCGCGACGCCGTCGACGAGCTCTCCGGCGGCATGCGCCGCCGCCTGCTGCTGGCCCGCGGCCTCGTCCACGAGCCGCGCCTCGTACTCCTCGACGAGCCGACCGTCGGCCTCGACCCGCAGATCCGGACCGAGCTCTGGACCCTGATCGGCGAGCTGAAAGCGCGCGGGACGACGATCCTGATGTCGACCCACTACATCGAGGAGGCGGAGCGCCTCGCCGACGAGGTGGCGGTGATGCACCACGGCGAGATCATCGCCCGCGGCGTCCCGGCGGAGCTGATCGCCACCCATGCCGGCACCCACACGGCGGAGATCTACGCCCCACCCCAGCGGCTGACCGAACTGCGCGCCAGCGCCGAGGACGCTGGCCTGCGGGTGCGCCCGGCCGGCCCGGCGATCGCGATCGTCGGCTCCGAGCAGGCCGCCGACGGACACGTGCCCGAGGACGCGGTGATCCGCGCCGCGACGCTCGAGGACGTCTTCGTGCTGCTCACCGGCGAGGAGGCGGAGTGAGCGCCGAGACGCGAGCGATGCGGCGGCTGGAACCGGCGGCGATCGCCGGGGTGATGAGACGCGAGGTCGCCAACTTCCGCACCTACTGGAAGGGGACGACCTTCTCCAGCGTGCTGGAACCGATCGTCTACCTGCTCGCCTTCGGCCTCGGGCTCAGCGCCACCCTGGTCGACGAAGTCGACGGCATCCCCTACATCCAGTTCGTCGGCACCGGCATGGTCGCGACCGCGGTGATCTTCTCCAGCGCCCTGCCGGCGATGTTCGGCACCTTCGTCAAGCACCGCTTCCAGAACACCTACGAAGCGATCCTCGCTGCGCCGGTCGACGTCGAGGAGCTGGTCACGGCGGAGATGCTGTGGATCGGGATCCGCGCCGGGGTCTACGGCTGCTGCCCGCTGCTGGTGGCGATGGTCTTCGGCCTCGACCCCGCCTGGGGGATGCTGCTGGTGCCGCTGTTCAGCTTCACCACCGCGCTCGGCTTCGCCGGCTTCGGGATCGCGATGGCGGCCACGGTCGCCAAGATCGACCAGTTCAACTACGTCACCGCCCTGTTCGTGACGCCGCTGTTCCTCGTCGCCGGAACCTTCTTCCCGATCGACGGCCTGCCGGAGGGGGTGCAGGTGGTCGCCCAGTTCAACCCCCTGCACCAGCTGGTCGAACTGGTCCGCGGCGGCGCCTTCGGCTTCGAGGCCATCGACCTCGCCCGGTTCGGCTTCCTCGTCGCCTTCGCGCTCGTCACCTGGCGCGTGGCGATCGGCCGCATGAGCAAGCGGCTGATCGATTGACGAGTTCGCCCTTCTGGTCGCATACCGACCAAAACTGCGAACTCGTAGCGAAAAATGGACCGTGCAACCGCCTTCGAGACATGGTCACCGGGCGTGTCCGTCGCGTTTGGCTCGGGCCGGGCTCGCCTGCGGCACCCGCGGCATCCGCTTAAGGCTGCTTCCTTCCGGACCTGACCTGGTTCGCGTGCCCACGTCGCGCAGGACCCGGCCGTCAACGCCTCCCGCAACGCACTGACCCCGACGGTCAGCCCCTCGGAACGGCATTCGGCCCCGCTAGAGCGGATTGCGGGTTACAGGGCACCGCTGATTCCCCGCCTAGCACGGTCCGTTGCCGATCCTAGCGCCCCGGACGTAGGATCGGCCCGCCGTGATCGAGGTCGACACCGATTCCTTCTTCGCGATCGTCGTCGTCGCCGCCCTCGCGGCGGGGACGGTTGCCGCCGTGCCGAAGCGGCTGGCGCCGCCGGTCGTGGTGCTCGAGCTGGTGCTGGGGATCCTGATCGGGCCGGAAGTGCTCGGCCTCGCCCAGAGCGACGAGTTCGTCGATTTCTTCTCCAACCTCGGTCTCGGGATGTTGTTTTTCTTCGCCGGCTACGAGATCGACTTCGAGCGGATCAAGGGGATGCCGCTGAAGCTCGGCGCCCTCGGTTGGCTGCTCTCGGTCGCGCTCGCCTACGGGATCGGCGGCGCCCTCGCCGCCGCCGGCGTGATCCTCTCCTTCCTCTACGTCGGCTCGGCGATGGCGACGACGGCGATCGGGACGTTGATCCCGATCCTCCGCGACAACGGCGAGCTGAAGACCCGCTTCGGCACCTACCTGCTGGCCGCCGGCGGCGCCGGCGAGTTCGGCCCGATCCTGCTCGTCACCCTCGTCCTCTCGACCACCAACCCGCTGCACGAGGCGGCGATCCTGATCGGGTTCGTCGCCCTGGCGCTGCTGCTGGCGCTGGTCTCGGTCCGCTTCGCCTGGCGGGGCTGGCCGGCCCTGGAGCGGACCTTCGAGTCGAGCGGCCAGCTGGCGGTGCGGATCACCGTCGTGCTCGTCTTCGGCCTCGTCCTGCTCGCCGGCAAGCTCGGGCTCGACGTCCTGCTCGGCGGCTTCGTCGCCGGGATGATCGTCCGCCTGGCGCTCAAGGGCCAGGAGCTGAACGTGTTCGAGTCGAAGCTGACCGCGGTCGGGTTCGGCTTCTTCGTCCCCTTCTTCTTCGTCGCCAGCGGCCTCTCGTTCGACCTTGCCGCGCTCGGCTCGGCCGAAGCGATCGCCAAGCTGACGATGTTCTTCGCCCTCTTCCTGATCGTCCGGGGGGCGCCGGCACTGCTGCTCTACCGCCACGCCCTCGACCTCCGCGACCGCGCCGCCCTCGCCTTCTACTCGGCGACCGAGCTGCCGCTGGTGGTGGCGATCACGACGATCGCGACCGAATCCGGCCACATGGAGACCTCCACCGCCGCCGGCCTGGTCGGCGCGGCGATGCTCTCGACCCTGGTCTTCCCCTTCGCCGGCCTCGCCCTGCGCAGGCGCTCGCAGCGCCCGCGCAGGGAGCAGCCGGTCGCGGCTACTTAGCGGCGGATCAGGCGCAGCCGCTTGACCACCGTCGCCTTCGTCTTGCCGGCGCGGACCTTGGCCTTGACGCGGATGAACTTCCGCTTCGCGACCCGAGCCTTGGCCTTCGGCTTCAGCCGCAGCGCCACCTTCCTGGCCTTGCCCCTCCGGATCGAGACCCGCTTGGCGAAGGTCGCCGGCTTGCGCTTGTTGAGCAGGCCCTGGGCCCTGATCTTGCAGGTTCGGCCGACCTTGGCCGGGCAGCGCAGCTTGACCAGCAGGCGCTTCGCGGTGGCTGAGGCTCCGCCGTTGCCGCCGTTGCCGTCACCGCCGTTGGCTCCGCGCGCGCCGCGGGCGCCGATCAGGGTGGCGAAGTCACCGATCCCCGAGGCCCGCATCAGCGACGAGAGCTCCCCGCTCGACAGGCCACCGCCACCGCCCTTGCCGTCGTCGCTGCCGCCCTTCCCGTTAGCACCAACGGTCGAGGCGCCGAGCACCACGTTGTCGTAGTCGG
This sequence comes from Solirubrobacterales bacterium, assembly GCA_035462545.1. Lineage (GTDB taxonomy): Bacteria > Actinomycetota > Thermoleophilia > Solirubrobacterales > 70-9 > VAYN01. Next base: position 15,921 of record DATHUE010000239.1, on the reverse strand, counting down.
CGCTGCCGATGACCAAGACGCTGGTCCCGGTCCTGTACTCGGTCACGATCCTGATCCGGTAGGTGTCGCCGGCGGTGAGCCGGGAGGCTTTCACGCTCGCCGCCCCGATCGCGGTCCAGTTGGTGGCGCCAACCAGCGACGTCTCGTCGATCAGGGTCAGTTTGGCGCCAGGGTTGACGTTCTCCAGCTGCACAGAGAAGGTGGCGGAGTTGCCGGCCACGGCGAGCAGCTCAGCCACGTCCGCGCGTCGCGAGAGAGTCAGCTGAACCGAGCGGGCGTCCTCGCCGCCGGCGCCGGTGTAGACGAACTGGGGGCTTTCCCAGATCGCCGTCGCGGTGCCGCCGACCGACTGCACTCCGATCACACCGCTGTAGGAGGAGCGGATGAAGCCGCCCCCGTCGGCGCCGCCATTGGGCTGGTGGGTGTTGGCGATCGTCGGGCAGAGCACCGGCGCCACGCAGACCCCGCTGAAGCTGGATGAGCTCTCCCATCCCCCGGCTCCGCCGGAGAAGTCGCGCGCCGCCGCGTCAGGCGGGTAGCTGCTCTCGGCGCCGCTCGCGGCCGCCGGCAGCGCCAGCGCGACGCTCGCCGTAGTCGCGGCCACGAGGGTGGTCAGGCGCCGCGCCATTGGGCATCTCATCGGTGCTCCTTTCGATCGCGTTCCCACCAATCGGTGGGATTCGGACCTTTCTGGGCTACCCGCGCCCAGCTGCCTCAATGGGTTGCTGGACGTATGCACGAAGCTCTCGTCTCCCACTCGCGCCCACCCCTGCCTCGGCCCCTCCGTATCATCCGGCGACCAGGGCGCGTAGCTCAGTGGGAGAGCGCTCGCTTCACACGCGAGAGGTCGCTGGTTCGAAACCAGCCGTGCCCATCCGGTCTACGGATCGACGATCTGGGCACCGGGCAGTCGCTGCCCAGGGAGGCTAGTAGTCCTCCCCGGGGCGCCGCCGCTGCCGCTTGCGCTCCCCCGCCCGCCGCTTCTGCTCGAGCCGGCGCTGCTTCGAGGCCCGGGATGGGCGGGTTGGCCGCCGGCGCCTCGGTACCCGCAGGCCGGTGGCGATCTTCTCGGCCAAGCGCCGTAACGCCAGCTCGCGGTTGCGGGTCTGGCTGCGGGCGTCCTGGGCGACGGCGGTGACCGTCGACCCGGCGCGCTCCAGCAGCCGCGCCCGCTGGCGCTCGTCCAGCGCCCGCGAGCCTTCGACGTCGAAGACCGCTTCGACCCGCGAGGCGGTGACGTTGGCGTGCTGGCCGCCTGGCCCCGAGGAGCGGCTCGTCCGCAGCTCGATCTCCGCCAGCGGGATCGCCAACCGCTCGTCGATCCGCAGCTCCTCCGCCACCGCTGCCTACCCGCTCAGCTCGGGAATGTGGCGCTCGAGGTGCTCGGCGATCGTCTGCCGCACCCAGCGCTGGGTCGCGGCGTCGGCCATCCGGTAGCGCCCGAGCAGCATCGCCTGCTCTTCGAGCGGCAGCCCGGCGATCTCCCAGCGCACCGCCAGGCGCTCGAACAGCAGCTCCGAGCGCCGCCGCCAGGCGTCGTCGACCGAGGCCGCCTCGCTGGCCGGCCCCTCGCCGATCTTGCGGATCGTTCCCCGGCTCAGCGTCTGCCGCAGGGTGAGGACGTTGCCTTCGGCATCGACATAGTCGACGGTCTCCGGCTTCTCCCGTTCGCGACGTTTCTTCTTGCGCTTGGCCACGACCCGAGTTTGCCACCTCGTGCCTCACGCTTTAGTGCCCCTATAGGGGCCAAAACTCATGAGTCACGCCATTAAGGTGGACAGGTGGACCCGCTGATCCTGATCGGCGTCCCGATCGACTCGGTCGGCCGCGGCGGCGGTGCCGAGCTGGCCCCGGCGGCGCTGCGCGAGCTCGGCCTGGCGGCGGCGCTCGAGGCCGAGGACGCCGGCGACCTGTCCGTGCGGCTGCGCGGCGAGGAGCGCGACCCCGAGACCGGGCTACTGGCCAGCGACGACGTTCTCGCCAGCACGGCGACGATCCGCGCCGCGGTCGCCGAACAGCTTGCCGCCAGTCGCGCTCCGCTGCTGGCCGGAGGCTGCTGCGCCCCGCTGCCCGGGGCCCTGGCCGGCGCCCGCGACGCGCTCGGCTCGATCGGCCTCCTGCACCTCGACGGCCACCTCGACCTCTACGACGGCCTCACCTCGGCCAGCGGCGAGGCCGCCGACATGCCGGTCTCGGTCGCGCTCGGGCTCGGTCCCGCCGCCTGGGTCGAGGCCTGCGGCGGCGCCTCGGTCGGGGCCGAGCGCACCGCGATCGTCGGCTTCCGCGACCGCGAGGAGTCGCTTGCCTACGGCATGCGCCAGCCGGAGGAGTTGGAGCCGCCGCCATTGCTGCGGCCCGCGGCGGGGCTACACGCCGGCGACCCGGCGGCGATCGGCGCGGAGATAGGCGGCCAACTCGCAGCCCAAGGGCCGTTCTGGCTGCACCTGGACGTCGACGTGCTCGACCAGGGCGTCTTCCCCGCCACTGACTATCTGCAGCCGGACGGCCTCGACTGGGAGCAGCTCGGCGCGCTCCTGCCGCCGCTGCTCGCCCAACCGGCCCTGGTCGGCGCCTCGATCGCCTGCTACAACCCGGAGAAGGACCCAGGCATGGAGTGCGGCCGTGCCCTCGTCGCCACCCTCGGCGACGCCTTCGCCCGCTAAGCGAGCGCGTCGATCTTCGCCGCCAGCTCGAAATCGGCCGCGGTCAGGCCGCCCTCGGAGTGGGTGGAGATCCTCACCGTCACCGTGTCCCAGGAGATCTCGAGGTCGGGGTGGTGCCCCATCGCCTCGGCCGGCTCGACCAGGGCGTCGACGAACTTCACCGAGCCGACGAAGTCGCCGCGCTCGAAGCGCCTGACGATCGCCTCCCCCTGCCGCTCCCAGCTGGAGAGCTCCCCCAGCTTCGCCTCGATCTCACCGTCGCTCAGCAGCGCCATCCGCCTATGCTGCCAGGGTCGCCGCGGAGGCGCAAACCATGGCCGACTCAAAGCCCACCCTCTGGCACATCGACGTCTCGCACTACAGCGAGAAGGTGCGCTGGGCGCTTGCCCACAAGGGGGTCGAGCACCGTCGCCGGGCGCCGGTGCCGGGGGCGCACGCGGTGGTGGCGCTGTGGCTGACCCGCGGCTCGGCCGCGACCTTCCCGATTCTCAGCCTCGACGGCCGCAACGTCGCCGACTCGACCGCGATCGTCGCCGCGCTCGAGCGGCGCCATCCGGAGCCCGCGCTCTACCCGGCCGACCCGGAGCAGCGCCGCCGCGCGCTCGAGCTCGAAGACTACTTCGACGAGCAGCTCGGGCCCCACATCCGTCGTTACGCCTGGAACCAGCTCGGCACCGACCCGGCGCGGATGCGGAAGCTGACCGATCTCTCGGCACCGCCGCCCTTGCGCCGCTTCGGCGCCGCCACCGCGCTCTACGCCCGCGCCTGGACCTCGCTGCGCTTCGGCGCCGCCAGCGCCGAGGGCGCCGAGCGTGCCCGGGCCGGCGTCCTCGCCGCCCTCGACCGGCTCGACGCCGAGCTCGCCGCGGGCAACGGCGAGTACCTCGCCGGCGATTCCTTCAGCGTCGCCGACCTCACCGCCGCCTCGCTCTTCTATCCCCTGGTCGGCCCGGCCGAGGGCCCGCTGCCGCCGGACCAGGAGATGCCCGACGGCTTCGAAGCGCTGCGCGAGGAAACGCGCGGCCGTCCCGGCTTCGTCTGGGTCGCGGAGATGTTTCGGCGCCACCGCAAGCCCGGGCGCCAGCCCGCCGCCGTTTAGGCCGCTCAGCCGCCGATCGGGGCCCTCGGGTTGGCGCCCCAGAAGACCACGGTGCCGAGCATGCCGATGATGTGGACGAGGATGATGTTGACCACCATCGACTGCGCGGTGGCGGTGCCGACCCCGACCGGCCCGCCGGAAGCCGTATAGCCGTAGTAACAGCCGACCAGCACGATCACGGTCGCCATCACCATCCCCTTGGTGAGGCTGAAGAACAGGTCTAAGGGGTCCTGGAACATCCAGAAGATCAACAGGTAGCCGCCGGCGGAGACGTCGCCGACCTGCTCGACCACGGCGATGTAGGAGGCGAGGTAGGCGACCCCGATCCCGACCAGGTAGAGGAAGGGGATCGCGATCCAGGCGCCGAGCAGGCGGGTGGCGGCGAGGAAGGTGATCGGCTGGATCCCCATCACCTCGAGCGCGTCGATCTCGTCGGAGATCCGCATCGCCCCCAGCTCGGCGACGATCCCGGTCCCGACCTTGGCCGAGAGGATGTAGCCGAAGGCGTAGGGCAGTCCCTCGCGCAGGTCGCAGTAGGCGGAGAACAGGCCGGCCAGCGAGGGCGCCCCGATCGAGCGGTTGAAGTAGGCCCCCTGCAGCCCGCACTGGAGGCCGAGGATGAAGACGAAGGCCCAGATGATCACCGCCGAGCCGAAGATCAGGATCCCGGCCTGGCGCAGCCCCTCGCCGAAGAAGCGGAAGACGCGGCCGCTGAGGACCTGGCCCATCACCCGGGTGCCGAAGCGGGCGATCTCGCCGAACGAGTCGAGCCAGTCGCGCGGCACGTCGAGCCAGCCGATCATCGCCGCCCGCCCTCTCACCGGATCGATTGCAGTTCGGGGTTGGTGGCGAGCAGGAACGAGGTGAGGACGAACTGGAAGAAGAAGACGGCGACGAGCGCGATCACCACCGCCTGGTTGACCGCCCGCCCGACTCCGGCGGCGCCGCCGGAGGCGGTCATCCCCTTGTAGGAGCAGACGATCGCGATGATCGCGCCGAATATCGAGCACATCAGGACCGAGGCCCAGAGGTCGGTGACGGTCGCGTTGGAGAACAGCGTCGCGAAGAAGCCGCCGAGCGACTGCCGGTAGAGCAGCTCGGCGGCGATCCCGGCGGTCAGCCCGAAGACGATCGCGAAGATGTCGAGCAGGCTGGTCACCACCATCAGGGCCAGGAAGCGCGGCACGACCAGGTTCTTGACCGGGTCGACGCCGAGCACCTGCAGGGCGTCGAGCTCCTCGCGGATCTTCCGCGCTCCCAGATCGGCGGTGATCGCGGTGCCGGCGACGCCGGCGACGACGACCGCGGTGACCAGCGGCCCGATCCAGCGGATCGCGGTGAGAACGAAGAAGCCGCCGAGCCGGTCCAGCGCCCCGAACAGGGAGAGGATGCCCGCCGCCTGCAGCCCCGGCGCCCCGAAGCAGAGGGCGAAGGTCGAGATCGTCAGTGGGAACCACGAGAGCTTGAGGACGAAGATGAACTGGCTGACCAGCTCCTCGCCGTAGGGGTAGGGCCGGCGGATCGCCGAGAGCAGCGTCTTCGTGGTGAGGATCATCATGTTCCCTACCTGCTCGAAGGCGGCTTTGACAGGGGCCGCGGCGCTGTTCACGGCTTCGACCGCCACCAGCTCATCGCCCGCCCCAGCGGACCGGTGGCTTCGCTGCGGACGCGCTCCTCCGCCGTCCTCTGGGCGGCGGAGAGCTTGGCGATCAGCGTGTCGCGGATCTGCTCCAGCTCCTGCACCCCGGCGACGTGGGCCTCGGCCCAGTGCGGTGCCGTCCGCCGCTCGTCCTCGGCGAGGTCACGGGTGTGGGCCGCCAGCCGAGCCTCGAGCCGGGCGATCTGGCGCCGCAGCTCGCGGCGCAGCTCGAGCGTCTCGCTCTCGGCCTCCATGCTGGCGCAGGCCATCGCCACCTCGGCCAGCTGGCGCGGGCTCAGACCCGCCTCGCGCGCTCGCCGCAGGGCGTCGCCGGCGATCTCCTCCAGCTCGGGCGTCGCCTCCACCTCGTCGGCAACGAAGGTCCCCTGGCCCTGACGGCTGACCACCAGGCCCTCTGCCTCCAACCCCTCGTAGACCGCGCGCACGGTGTTGACGTTGACTCCCGCCCAGCCCGCCAGCTGACGGAAGCTCGGCAACCGCTCGCCGGCGCCGAGGCGACCGGTGGCGATCAGGGCTCGCAGGCGCCAGCCGAGCTGCACTCCGACCGGGAGCTCGTCCGCGTGATCCGTCGCAAAGGGGTTGGCGACCGGATTTGCAGTGGACTGTGCCATGTGAGGGGCACACTATTGCCCACTGCTGTTCTAGTCAACTAGTACAGGAGCGGCTTTCGCAAGCCCAGAAAAGGCTGCGGCCGCGCCGCCGGCGGTGTTCCAGCCTGGCAGCGCGGCCGAGCTACGGCAATTGCCACGCGCGCCCCCCGCGCGAAGCCAACTCTAGAGACAAAATCCACCATTTACAAATGCGGAGACGCTTTATTTGATCCCCGGTAACCCGCTCAGGGCGTCAGGACGATCTTCAGCGCCTGGCGCTGGTCGTAGAGCTCATAAGCGGCCAGTGCCTGCTCGAGCGGCATGCGGTGGGTGACCAGCGGGGCAGGGTCGAGCTTGCCGGCCTCCATCAGCGCCAGCACCCGGTCGACGTGGGCGATCACGTTGGCGAGGCCGAGGCGCAGCTGCAGGCCCTTCAGCCAGGCGAGGCCGAGCGGCACCTCGCCGCGGCCCGCGTAAGCGCCGATCCCGGAGACGGTGCCGGCATCGCGGGCGAGGCTGACCGCCATCTCCAGCGGGCCCGGATCGCCGACCGCGTCGACGACGACGTCGACCCCGAGGCCTTCGGTCGCCGAGCGCACCGCCCGCTTCGGCTCGTCCTCGGTCAGGTGCAGCGGCGTCGCCCCGAAGGAGGCGGCCATCGCCAGCCTCTCGGCCACCGTGTCGATCGCGAAGACCGTCACCGCCCCGCCGGCCAGCGCCGCCTGCACCGCGCAGAGCCCGACCGGCCCGAGGCCGAGCACGGCGACCGTGTCGCCTGCCCGCATCCCGGCGTGGGCAATCGCGTGGTACCCCGTTCCCATCACGTCGCCGGCGAACAGCGCCACCTCCGACGCCATCCCCTCCGGCACCCGGCGCAGGGTGAGGTTGGCCCGCGGCACCAGCAGCAGCTCCGCCTGGGCACCCTGCAGGTCGCCGAGCTTCGAACCGTGGCCGAAGGTCTGGCCGCTGCGGCAGCGGTGGTAGTCGCCGCGCAGGCAGGACGAGCAGGTCGCGCAAGCGGTGTGGAAGCAGCCGAGCACCCGGTCGCCGACTTTCACCCGCGCGACGTCGTCGCCGACGGCGAGGACGGTGCCGACGAACTCGTGGCCGATCGTGAACCCCGGCTCCACCGGGACGCGGCCGTGGAAGATGTGCAGGTCCGAGCCGCAGATCCCGCTCGCCTCGACCCGCACGATCGCGTCATCGCCGGCGGTCAGCTCAGGATCGGGCTTCTCCTCAATCCTGACCTCACCCGGCGCCTGAAACGTGACCGCCTGCATGCGGTCACCGTACCGGCGCCCTGAGCGGGGAGTCGGGTGGGACTCGCCAAGCCTCCCCATCTGTTGCGCAGGTGAGTCCCACCCGGCTCCCCGCCCGCGATGCTAGGAGCTGACGCCGGCGACCTGGAAGCGGCTTTTGCCGCTGTCTGGGCTGGCGGTCTCGGCGATCCGCGACTCCAGCGCCAGCTCCTTCTCGAAGTCGGCCGCCTCGCCGTGCTGGAAGGAGACGTCCTGGCCCTCGAGCAGCTCGATGAAGACCTCGACGAAGCGGGCGTCGAGCTGTTTGCCGGCGACACGACGCAGCTCCTTGATCGCCTCGACGCTCGACATCGGCGTCCGGTAGGAGTCGCGGGCCGTCATCACGTCGTAGGTGTCGGCGACGGAGATGATCCGCGCCAGTTCCGGAATGTCGTCGCCTTCGAGGCCGCGGGGATAGCCTTTGCCGTCGATCCGCTCGTGGTGGGCGAGGATGATTTCCGCCACCGGCCCGTAGCCGTCGAGCGAGGAGACGACCCGCGCCCCCTGCTGCGGATGGCGCCGGATCAGCATCCAGTCCTCGTCGGTGAGCGGCACGTTGGCCTTGAGGATGCGGTCGGGAAGGATGAACTTGCCGATGTCGTGCAGCAGCGCCGAGATGTGGACCAGCTCCTCCTCGCGGCGCGAGAAGCCGGCGTGATGGGCGATCGCCCGCGAGTAGCGGGCGACGGCGGCGCTGTGGCGGGCGGTCATCTGGTCGCGCAGGTCGAGCGTGCGCAGCATCGCGCTCAGCATCCCGACCTGGAAGCTGGCCAGCTGCTTGCCGCGCTCCTCCAGTTCCTCAGCCCGCTGCTGGGAGAGCAGCAGCTGGCCGAGCAGGTGCTGGAAGGTGACCATCGCGATGCCGAAGAAGACGATCGCGCTGATCCCGAGCTGGTGGTAGAGGAAGGTGATCCCGACCGCCAGCATCGCGCTGGCGAACTCGGAGGGCAGGACCGGCGGCAGCAGCTTCAGTTTGGTCGAGAACGGCGTCCGCTCGGCGTAGCTGCCGTAGCCGGCGACCATGATGAAGTTGAGCATCAGCGAGAACTGGAAGAGGGCGAAGATCAGCAGGTAGAAGACCGGGTTGGAATTGGTCAGACCGGTCTCCTCGACGAACCAGTGGAAGAGGATGCCGCCGAGCAGGGGAAAGAGGGCGAAGGTGAGGACGTTGTTGAGCAGGTAGCCCATGCCCTCGCGCCAGCGCAGCCAGCCGGCGAGGATCGTGACCACGCCGAGCACGGCCGCCGGGGTGCCGCCGAGCAGGACCATCGCCACGACCAGGGAGAGGAAGCTGCCGGAGATCACGACCCGCTTGTGGGCCTCGACGGCGGTCAGGTCGCTGAAGATGCAGAGCGCCAGCAGGGAGATCAGCAGCAGCAGGTCCCAGTTGGCTGCCGGCGCTGCCAGGACCATCCCCGCGCCCGTGGCGAGGAGCCCGGCAACCATGCCGGCGACGACGAAGCGGGAAGGACGGCTCTTTGCGCTCTCGGGCATCGGACTGCGCCCGGTGCGGATCTGCCCGCCCCCAGGCGTGGATACAGGTTCCTGGGAATATCGGCATTCCCTGCGTGCCAGTTGAGACTACTTCGAGGAAATCCAACCTAAACAGAGATTCGAACCGGCCTGTTTACGGCCAGATCGGCCTGTCAAGCGGGAAATCGCGTTCCGGTCCCGAAATGCAGAAAGGGCGTCCCTGCCGGAACGCCCTTCCCGTTGGCACGAACTTTGCAGACGCTCAGTCCGTGACCCAAGTCTGTTGAAACTGCTGATTAACGACCGCGGAAGCCCATATCAGTGTCCCTTTCCTTTGTTAGAAGCCCTCCGGTGCATATGTCCAGCACCGGAAACTCGTGCATTGCCTGTGCAAGTTTGTACCACAGGTCGGCCAAAACTTGTGCAATTGCAAGGAAAGTTGTGCAGATATATCCGCCTAGGCATCCCCACGAATGAGTAATCCAGGCCTGAAAGCCCCCCTCCGCCGGTCCGTCTTCCGTCGTCTCGCCATCTCCTACGCGGTTAACGAGATGGGCGACTGGATGGGGATCATCGCCCTCTCGGTCCTCGTCTTCGACCAGACCGGCAGCGCCATCGCCACCGCCGTTCTGTTCATCGCCACCCAGTTCCTGCCGGGCCTGCTGGCGCCGCTGTTCGTGACCAGGGTCGAGAAGGCGCCGCCGCGCCTCACCCTGCCGGTGATCTACTGCGCCGAGGCGGCGGTGTTTGGCGGCCTGGCGCTGTTTGCGGTCGACTTCTCGATGCTCGCGATCGTCATTCTCGCCAGCATCGACGGCGTCCTCGCCGTCGGCAGCCGCGCCCTCACCCGCTCCGTCGTCGTCTCCCTGCTCGACGACGAGGACGAGCTGCGCGCCGGCAACGCGATCCTCAACCTCGCCTTTACCTGGGGGGCCGCGATCGGCCCGGCGATCGCCGGCCTCGTCGTCGCCCAGTTCAGCGTCCAGACGGCGCTGCTGCTCGATGCCGTCTCGTTCTGCGCGATGGGCTGGCTGCTGGTTTCCTGCAAGGGCCTGCCCCACCCCGACGTCGAACCGGGGACGATGCGCGAACGGGTCCGCGCCGGGGTCGCCCACATCCGCGGCCGGGTCAAGTTGCGCCGGCTGCTGCTCGCCCAGGCCGTCGCCTTCATCTTCTTCTCGGCGGTGATCCCGGTCGAGGTGATCTTCGCCAAGGAGACGTTGGGAGTGGGCGACAGCGGCTACGGAATCCTGCTCGCCAGCTGGGGGGCGGGGATGATCGTCGGCGGCTTCGCCTTCGCCCTGCTGCGCAAGGCACCGCTGCCGGCCCTGCTCTTTTTCAGCACGGTCGCGGTCGGCGTCAGCTACCTGGGGATGGCGGCGGCGCCGACGCTGCTGCTCGCCTGCGCCGGGGCAGTCGTCGGCGGTGCCGGCAACGGCGTCCAGTGGGTCGGGGTGATCAGCGCCGTGCAGGAGCTGACCGGAGAGAAGATGCAGGCCCGCGTGCTGGCGGTGCTGGAGTCGATCGGGGCGGCGATGCCCGGCGTCGGCTACCTGCTCGGCGGCCTGATCGCCGCCGAGGCGGGGCCGCGGGCAACCTTCGTCGTCGCCGGGGTCGGCGTCCTCGTCGTCGCCGTCCTGGCAGCGGTGGGGCTCGGATCGCGCTGGGCCGGACGGGTGACCGATGCCGATTCAAGGAACACCGATGACAGTGCCGAAGTTGTCCTGGAGCTGGTCCCGGCCAGGCCAGCGATCCAAACTCCCAGCCCTACCCGGAGGTCTTGAGTTGAAGAAGCTAGGCGTCGTGCTCGCAGCGATCGTGCTCACCACGGGGGCGGCGCTTGGCCTCACCGCCTGCGGCAGCTCCTCCGGCGGCAAGGAGGGCGGCACTCTGGAAGCCACCTACGTGTCGTTCCCAGACAGCCTCGACCCGGCGATCTCCTATACCGCCGAAGGCTGGACGGCGATGTACAACACCTACCTGCCGCTGCTCACCTACAAGCACGCCAGCGGCACCGAAGGCAGCGAAGTGGTCCCGGCGCTGGCCAAAGACCTGCCGAAGATCAGCAACGGCGGCAAGACCTACACGCTCTTCCTCCGCCCCGGCCTCAAATACTCGGACGGGCAACCGGTCAAGGCCTCCGACTTCGCCGCCTCGGTCGAACGCCTCTTCGAGGTCAACTCCGGCGGCTCGCCCCTCTACACCGGCATCGTCGGCGCCGAAAAGTTCGCCGAAACGCGCAAGGGCGGCATCTCCGGGATCGAGACCGACGACGAGACCGGCGAGATCCGCATCGACCTGGTCCAGCCGCGGGCGACCTTCAGCAACGAGCTGGGGATGCTGTTCGTGGCCGTGCTGCCGGCCGACACCCCGAGCAAAGACCAGACTGCCAGCCCGCCCCCCGCCACCGGCCCCTACGTGATCACGAAATCGCAGCCCGGTCGCGGCTGGAGCTACGACCGCAACCCGTTCTGGGAGAAAGCCAACGCGAAAGCGATGCCGGACCTGCCCGGCGGCTCGATGGACAAGATCGAGATCACCGTCGTCGGCAACGACACGACCCAGGTCAGCGACGTCGAACGCGGCAAGTACGACTGGATGCAGAACCCGCCCGGGCCCGACGAGTACACCCGGGTCAAGGAAGAGTTCGAAGGCACCCAGTTCCGCGTCGAGGAGACGATCAGCACCTACTTCTTCTGGATGAACACCGAACGACCGCCGTTCGACGACGTCAAGGTCCGGCAGGCCGTCAACTACGCCGTCGACGGGGAAGCGATGGAACGGATCTACGCCGGTCAGCTGGCCGCAAGCCAGCAGATCATCCCGCCGGGAGTGCCGGGCTACGAAAAATTCGAGCTCTACCCGCACAACCTCGAGAAAGCGAAGCAGCTGCTCGTCGAGGCCGACCCGGCCGACCGGGAGATCACGGTCTGGACCCTCGACGAACCGGAAAACCGGGAAGCGGCCGAATACTACGACGACGTCCTGCGCCAGATCGGCTTCGAGACGACGCTGAAAGTGATCAACGCCGAGACCTACTTCACGCTGATCGGCAACGAGCGGACCCCCGACCTCGACACCGGCTGGGCCAACTGGTTCCTCGACTACCCGAACCCGAACGCCCTGTTCCAGCCGCTGCTCTCCGGCGAAAGCATCCAGGCGACCGGCAACACCAACCTGGCCCGGATGGCCGACCCAGCCCTGGACGCGAAGATCGACGAACTCAGCCAACAGGACCTCAGCCCCGAGGTGGAGGCCGAATACGCGGACCTCGACCGGGAATACATGGAGCTGGCCCCGCTCGCCCCCTACGGGAACCGGGCGACCTCGACCTTCGTCTCCAGCGAGATCGACCTCGACGAGGTGGTCTTCAACCCGACCTTCGGCCAGGACCTGACCAGCTTCCAGTTCAAGTAGACGCCGGAGGGGCGGCGAGAATAGGCGGGTGGCCGCCGACCCCTTACCCGTGCCACCCGTCGACCGGCGTGGGCCCTGGCGAGTGGCCGCCGGGCGCTTCCTGCGCAACCGGCTGGCGCTGGCGTTCCTCGGGGTCTTCGTCCTGATCGTCCTCTTCGTCCTCGCGGCGCCGCTCTGGGCCGAGCACGTCGCCGAGACCGGCCCCAACGAGACCCACACGCTGGAAAAGCTGGCGATCGACGGCGAGCAGCGCGACGTCGTCACGCCCGAGGGCAGGCCGATCGGGCCGGTCTGGTTCGACGCCGGCGGCAAGTTCTTCCTCGGCGCCGACAGCCGCCTCGGCCGCGACGAGATGGTGCGGCTGATGTACGGCGGTCGCACCTCGCTGCTGATCGGGATCGCCTCGGCCGCGATCACCACCGCGCTCGCGGTGCTGCTGGCGCTGCTGGCCGGCTACTACCGCGGCTGGGTCGACGCGCTGATCGCGCGGACGCTCGACGTGATCTGGTCGCTGCCGGCGCTGCTGCTGGGCATCGCGCTCGGGGTATCGCTGGCGGTCGGGGGCCTGAAGCTGGGACCGATCGAGCTCTCGGGCGGCTCGCTCTGGGTCCCGGTCCTGATCATCACCGTGGTCTCGATCCCCTATGTCGCCCGGCCGCTGCGGGGCGAAGTGCTGGCCCTGACCCGCAAGGAGTTCATCGAGGCGGCGGTGGCTCAGGGAGCGGGACCGCTGCGGGTGATGCTGCGCGAGATCCTCCCCAACCTCAGCTCGACGATCATCGTCTTCTTCACCCTGACGATCGCCAACAACCTGCTGCTCGAGGCCGGTCTCTCCTTCCTCGGCGCCGGCGTGCAGCCCCCGAACTCCTCCTGGGGGACGATGATCTCGGTCGGCGAGGAGCTGCTGAAGACGGCGCCGCTGCTGGCGATCGTCCCCGGGGCGATGATCGCGCTCACCGTGCTCGCCCTCAACATCGTCGGCGACGGCCTCCGCGACGCTCTCAACCCTCGCGCCAAGATCAGGCTCGAGGCCCACGCCGGCAGGGTCGAGCCGGAGGGGGCGGCGGTCTGATGGCCCGCTTCGTCGTCAGGCGCCTGGCGGGGATGGTCGCCGTCCTGTTCGCGGTCTCGGTCGTCGTCTTCTTCGTCTTCAACGTGATCCCGAACTCGGACCCGGCCGAGCGGATGGCCGGAAAAAACGCGACCGCGGCGCTGGTCGAGAACATCGAAGAGGACTGGAGCTTCGACGAGCCGCTGCCGCAGCAGTACCTGGCGATGATGGGGAAGGTCTTCACCGGCGAGCTCACCTCCTATGAGCCGGAAATCCCGGTCAACGAACGGATCGCCGAAGGGATCCCGGCAACCCTCTCGCTGGCGATCGGCGCCGCCGCGATCTGGATGTTCTTCGGCATCCTGCTCGGCTACCTCTCGGCCCAGCGGCCGCACGGGTGGCTCGACAAGCTGCTCGGCGGCATCTCGGTCGCCGGCATCTCGATCCCGGTCTTCCTGCTGGGGCCGGTGCTGATCTACCTGCTCGCCGAACAGCTCGGCCTCTTCCCCAACGGGCAATACGTCGGCATCACCGAAGACCCGCTCGACTGGGCCTACCACCTGGTCCTGCCCTGGCTGACCGTCGCCACCCTCTCGATCGGCTTCTACAGCCGCGTCCTGCGCTCGAACATGCTCGACGCGATGGACGAGGACTACGTGCGGACCGCGCGGGCCAAGGGGCTGAGCGAGCGGCAGGTGCTGAGGCGGCACGTGCTGCGCAACTCGCTGATCCCGATCGTCACCCTGTTCGGGCTCGACTTCGGCGCGACGGTCGCCGGCACCGCGATCATCACCGAATCGATCTTCGACCTGCAGGGCGTCGGCTTCTACGCGGCGGAAGCGGTCGGCAACCTCGAACTGCCGCCGATCATGGGCATCACCCTCTACGGCGCCTTCTTCGTCGTTCTCTTCAACGCCCTGGTCGACGTCGCCTACGCCTACCTCGACCCGCGGGTCCGGCTCGGAAGCGAGGCCCGGTGAGCGAGCCGCTGCTTTCCGTCCGCGATCTGCGGGTCGGGTTCGCCACCGAGAACGGCCTGGTGCGCGCGGTCGAGTCGGTCGACTTCGACCTGGCGCCGGGCGAGGTGCTGGCGATCGTCGGCGAGTCCGGCTCGGGCAAGAGCGTCACCGCCCAGACGATCCTCGGCCTCACCCGCTCCGCCAACGCCCGCATCGAGGGCACGGTCAGGTTCCGGGGCGAGGAGCTGAGCTCGATGCCGGAGGAGAAGCTGCGACTGATCCGCTGCGGCGAGATCGCGATGATCTTCCAGGACCCGATGACCTCGCTCAACCCTGTCTACCGGGTCGGGGCGCAGATCGCCGAGGCGATCCGGGCCCACGACGGGGAGATCGGCAAGGCAGGGGCACGGCGGAGGGCGCTCGAGCTGCTCGACTCGGTCGGCATCGCCGAAGCCGAGCGCCGCGCCGACGACTACCCGCACGAGTTCTCCGGCGGGATGCGGCAGCGGGCGATGATCGCGATGGCGCTGGCCCTGGAACCGAGCGTGCTGATCGCCGACGAGCCGACCACCGCCCTCGACGTCACCGTCCAGGCGCAGATCCTGCGCCTGCTGGGAGGGCTGAACCGCGAGCGCGGCCTGGCGACGATCCTCATCACCCACGACCTCGGCGTCGTCGCCGAAGTCGCCGACAGGGTGCTGGTGATGTACGCCGGGCGGGTCGTCGAGCAGGGGACGCTCGACGAGCTGTTCTACGACCCCCAGCATCCCTACACCTGGGGCCTGCTGGGATCGCTGCCGCGGATCGACCGGCCGCGGCCGCGGCGGCTGCCGCAGATCGCCGGCGCGCCGCCCTCGCCACTGGCGCCGCCGGCCGGCTGCCCGTTCCGGGCCCGCTGCCCGCACGAGTTCGGCAGGTGCGTCGAGCTGCCCGGGCTGGAGGCACGGCTGGCGGACGCGCCGGCGCACCTCGATCGCTGCTGGCTGGAGCCGGAACAGAAGCGGGCCCGGCGCCAGGTCGAGGAGGGCCGGATCGGACTGGAGGTGCCGGCGCCGTGAGCGAGGCACCGCTGATCGAGGCGACCGACGTCGTCAAGCACTTCCCGGTCAAGCGGGGCCTGCTGGTCGACCGCGAGGTCGCCCAGGTGCGCGCCGTCGACGGGGTCAGCCTCAGCGTCGGGCGCGGTGAGACGGTCGGCCTGGTCGGAGAGTCGGGCAGCGGCAAGTCGACCTTCTGCCGGGCGCTGCTGCAGCTGACCCCCCCGAGCTCGGGCTCGGTCAGGTTCGAGGGCGAGGAGATCGCCGGGCTCTCGCGGCGGCGGATGCGGCCGCTGCGGCGTGAGATGCAGATGATCTTCCAGGACCCCTACGCCTCGCTCAACCCGCGCCGGCGAGTCGGGCAGATCGTCGGCGACCCGCTGCGGATCCAGGGCATCGCCAGCGGCGCCGAGCTGCGCCGGCGCGTCGAAGAGTTGCTGGAGCGGGTCGGCCTCGCGCCCGAGCACTACAACCGCTTCCCGCACGAGTTCTCCGGCGGCCAGCGGCAGCGCATCGGCATCGCCCGCGCCCTGGCGCCGGAACCGAAGCTGATCGTCGCCTCCGAGCCGGTCTCTGCCTTGGTCGTCTCAATCCTGGCCCAGATCGTCAACCTCCTGGCCGACATCCAGGAAGAGATCGGCCTCACCTACCTCTTCGTAGCCCACGACATCGCC
>DATHUE010000238.1:0-1606 GCA_035462545.1 Solirubrobacterales bacterium | reverse complement strand
TTCGCCGAGCGAGCAGTCAGCAATGCCAGCCGCGCCTTGGCCAGCGCCCGGGTCGAGAGTCCCTGGACGTCGGCTTCTTTCTCGACCGGCGCGGCGAGCGCCGGGACGGCAAAGGCGGCGAGCAGGACGGTGACCACGGCGAGCAGGGTCAGGCGGGAGTTCATGCCGGCGATCCTACGGATACTGTTGCCGCGATGTCGCTGACCGTGGTCGGATCGATCGCCTTCGACGCCGTGCGGACGCCGTTCGGCGAGCGCGAGCGGATGCTCGGCGGCGCCGCCGTGCACTTCTCGCTCGCGGCCAGCTTCTTCACCGAGGTGCGGCCGGTGGGACCGGTCGGCGACGACTTCGGCGCCGAGCAGTTCGAGGTGCTGGAAGCGCGCGGGGTCCTCACCGACGACGTCGAGCGGGTCGCCGGCGGCCAGTCCTTCTTCTGGCGCGGCCACTACGACTTCGACCTCAACGTCGCCCACACCGACGACACCCAGCTCGGCGTCTTCGGCGAGTTCGAGCCGAAGCTCTCCGCCGCCGCCCAGGGGTCGGACCCCCTGTTCCTCGCCAACATCCAGCCCGACCTGCAGCGCCAGGTGCGGGCCCAGTGCGGCGACGCCAGCTTCAGCGGCCTCGACTCGATGAACCTCTGGATCGAGACCGCCAAGGACTCGCTGCTGGCGGCGATCGCCGAGGTCGACTGCCTGGTCGTCAACGACGCCGAGATCCGGATGCTGACCGGCGAGTCGAACCTGGCCCGGGCAGCCCGGGCGGTGATGGAGCTGGGGCCGCAGGCGGTTGTCGCCAAGCAGGGCGAGTACGGGGCGGCGCTGTTCACCGCCGACGGCTTCTTCGCGCTGCCGGGCTTCCCGCTCGAGGACGTGCGCGACCCGACCGGCGCCGGCGACAGCTTCGCCGGCGGCTTCTTCGGCTATCTCGACGGCCACGACGGCGAGCTCGACGAGAGCTGCCTGCGCCGGGCGATGGGCTACGGCACCGTGCTCGCCTCCTTCAACGTCGAGGAGTTCGGGACCGAGCGAGTCGCCCGCCTCAGTCGCGAGGAGATCGACGAGCGTTTCGAGTCGCTGCGGCAGATGACCCAGTTCGACGCGCTCGCAGCCTCTTAACAGCCGGCGGCGGCGAACTGAAAGAATGGCGGCCGCCATGAGCTCCGACTCGCTGACCGTCACCGATAACCGCACCGGCAAGACCTACGAGCTGCCGATCGAGGACGGGACGATCCGCGGCCTCGACCTGCGGCAGATCAAAGTCAGCGAGGACGAATTCGGGTTGATGTCCTACGACCCGGCTTTCACCAACACCGCGTCCTGCCGCTCCGCGGTCACCTACATCGACGGCGAGGCGGGGATCCTCGAACACCGCGGCTACCCGATCGCCGACCTCTGCGAGAACTCGACCTTCCTCGAGGTCGCCTACCTGTTGATCTTCGGTGAGCTGCCGACCCAACCGCAGCTCGACCGCTGGGTCTTCGACATCACCCACCACACCTTCGTCCACGAGGACCTGAAGCAGTTCTTCGAGGGCTTCCGCTACGACGCCCACCCGATGGGGATGCTGCTGGCCGGCGTCGGCGGCCTCTCCACCTTCTACCCCG
>DATHUE010000237.1:0-17108 GCA_035462545.1 Solirubrobacterales bacterium | reverse complement strand
TTCTCAACGCGTGGTTCCTTAGTCGTCCCTGACACGACTGAGGAACCACGCGATGGCCAGCTACCCTTGACGGTCATGGCCGTGACCACGACCACCGTCGCCGAGACCTGCGCCGCCGCGAAGCGGGCCGCGCGGTCGCTCGCCAGCGCCTCGACCGAGGCCAAGGACGCGGCGCTGGAGGCGACCGCGCGGCTGCTCGGCGAGCGCGCCGGGGAGATCCTCGAGGCGAACGCCGCCGACCTCGCCGACGAGCGCGCCGCCGGGCTCAGCGAGGCGCTGCGCGACCGCCTCGCCCTCAGCGAGGAGCGGATCGCCGGCATGGCCGAGGGCGTGCGCGCCGTCGCCGCGCTGGCGGACCCTGTCGGCGAGGAGCTCGAGCACAGGACGCTGGCCAGCGGCATCGACCTGCGCAAGGTGCGGGTGCCGCTGGGCGTCGTCGCCGTGGTCTACGAGGCGCGGCCGAACGTGACGATCGACTGTGCGGCGCTGACGATCAAGAGCGGCAACGCGATCGTCCTGCGCGGCTCCAGCTACGCCGAGCGCTCCAACGGGGCGCTGGCGGCGATCGTCCGCGAGGCGCTGGCCGAGGCCGGGCTGCCGGAGGATGCGGTGCTGCTGCTGGCCGGCGGCGGCCGCGAGGACCTGGCCGAGCTGGCGACCCAGGACGGGGTCGTCGACCTCTTGATCCCGCGCGGGGGCGAGGGTCTGAAGAACGCCTTGAAGTCTGTGGCGACGGTGCCGGTGATGTACGCGGCGGCGGGCAACTGCCATGTCTACGTCCACGCCGACGCCGACCCGGAGATGGCACGGCGGATCGTCGTCAACGCCAAGACCCAGCGGCCGGGCGTCTGCAACGCGGCGGAGACGCTGCTGGTCGACGCGGCGATCGCCGAGCGCTTCCTGCCGGCGGTGCTGAGCGATCTGCGCGAGGAAGGGGTCGAGCTGGTCGGCGACGAGCGCGCGCGCGAGCTGGCCGGCGCGGCCGAGATCGGCGTCGCCGGCGAGGAGGACTGGGACGACGAGTACCTGGAGCTGAAGCTGGCGGTCGGGGTGGTCGACTCGGTCGCCGCCGCGGTCGAGCACGTCAACGCCCACGGCACCGGCCACTCCGAGGCGATCGTCACCGCTTCGGACGAGGCGGCCGAGGAGTTCGTCGCCGGGGTCGACGCCGCCGCCGTCTACGTCAACGCCTCGACCCGCTTCACCGACGGCTTCGAGTACGGGATGGGGGCCGAGATCGGCAACTCGACCCAGAAGCTGCACGCGCGCGGCCCGATCGGCCTGCGCGAGCTGACGACCTTCAAGTACGTCGCCCACGGCGACGGCCAGATTCGTGAGTAGCGGCGTCGGGGTTCTCGGCTCCGCTTTCAACCCGCCGCACCTCGGCCACCTCGCCCTCGCCCAGGAGGCGCTCTACCAGCTCGATCTGGACGAGGTGGTGCTGGTCCCGACCGGGACCGCGCCGCACAAGCGCATCCATGACGACCCCGGCCGCGAGCAGCGGCTGGCGATGACCCGGCTCGCCGCCGCCGACGATTCGCGCTTCGCGGTCTCCGCCCTGGAGGTCGAGCGTGAGGGGCCGTCCTACACGTATGAGACCTTGGAACTGCTTGCGCGAGAGAAAGGCGACACGGAGCTGGTGTTCGTGATGGGGGCGGACGCGGCCGTGGGCCTGGAGAGCTGGCGCAACCCCGAGCGGGTGGTGGAGCTGGCGCGGATCGCGGTCGCCCGCCGGGCGGGCATCTCAGAGGCCGAGGTGACGGCGACGATGCGCGGCCTCGGTGCCGAGGGGCAGGTGACGATGCTGGAGATGCCTCAGTTCGGCGTCTCCTCCTCGGCGGTGCGGGAGCGGGCGCGCGGCGGCAGGCCGCTGCGCTACCTGGTTCCGGAGGCGGTTGCCCGGTTCATCGAAGAGAAGGGGATCTACCGATGAACGGACCAGGGTCCGAGGTTCTGGCGCGGCGGCTGGCCGAGCTGGCCGACTCGAAAAAAGCCGAGGAGATCGTCGCCATCGATATGCGCGAGCTCGTCTCCTACACCGACTTCCTGGTGATCTGCACCGCTCGCAACGAGCGTCAGGCGCGGGCGATCGTCGACGAGGTGCGGCTGCGGGTCAAGCGCGAGCTGGGGTTTCTGCCGGGCGGTGTGGACGGCGCCGGCGCCGACGGGTGGGTCGTGCTCGACTACCTCGACTGCGTCCTGCACGTCTTCACCGTCGAGGCCCGCGAGCGCTACCAGCTCGAGGACCTCTGGCACGAGGCGCCGCGGTTGCAGCTCGACCTCGACGCGCCGGAAGCGCCCTCCGCCGCCAGCGCCTGAAAAGCCGTCCGAGGAGGCCCGTACGGTGCCGCGCATGGGTAGCTTCAATCGGGCGCTCTTCGGGTATCGCCGCCCCGACGTAGACGCGGCGATCGCCGCGGCCGACGCACGCCAGCGCGCCCTGCAGCGCAAGGCGGCCGAAGCCGAGAGCAAGGCCCATCAGGTGCCGAAGCTGGAACGCGAAGCGGCGTCGATGCAGCAGAAGGCGGCTGAAGCACAGCGCCGGGCGGTGCTGATCGGCGAGCTGGAAAGCGAGGCGGTGGCGCTGGCCCGCTCGGTCACCGAGCTCGAGCGCGAGACCGCCGCCCTGTCGGGGATGGTGATCGAGCGCGAGCGTGAGATCCGCGAGCTGGTCGAGCGCCTGCAGGAGGCGAACGAGCGCCACGACCGCAGCATCGGCTCGCTCGACGCTGTCTCCGAGCGGATGGAGGAGATGCAGGCCCAGGCCCGCGGCCAGGCAACTCGGATCCGGATGAAAGCGCTGCGCGAGGCGGTCGAGGTGAGTCGCCGGGTGCAGGCCCTCACCGACGCCCGGGAGGCGACAGAGGGCGGCACCGCCCCCGACCCCACCTACGGCATGTTCGAGGGCGAGGTCAAGGTCGAGATCGGCCCGCTCGGCGATTTCTCGCAGCTGGTCGGGTTCGAGGACACGGTCGGCCAGCTCGGCGCCTCCGAGATCTCGGTCGAACGCTTCTCCGAGGGCCGCGCCACCGTCTCGATGCACCTCGACGAGCCGACCGAGCTGCTGCGCGAGCTCGAGGAGCTCTCCGAGCTCGACTTCAAGGTCCGCCACACCGCCCCCGGCAACCTCGTCCTCGACGTCGACGAGGACCAGGGCCCCGAGCAGCACGCGGCCTAGTTTCGTCCGAGGTGCAGCGTATTGTCTGCGCCAATGGCAGAGCACGATCCCAACCGCAAGGGCAACGTCGCTGAGCTTGCAATTGCCGCTGAGGCCTGCCGTCTCGGTCTGTCCGTTCTGAAGCCCCTGACCGAGCATGAGCGCTACGACCTCGTGCTGGGGGTCGGGGGGCACCTTTACAAGGTGCAGTGCAAGTGGGCTTCAAGGCATGGAGATGTCATTCAAGTCAGATTGAGGTCGTCGTATCATTCACCGACGCGTGGATATGTCGTCACCAAGTACGACAGCTCTGAGATTGACCTGGTGGCCATCTACTGTGCGGACGACTCTCATCGCTTCTACCTTTTGCCTCCGCCTCTATTCGAAGGGCGGAGTACGATCTACCTCCGTTTGACCGAGACCAAGAACGGACAGCGCGCAGCGCTAAACTTTGCGGCTGATTACGAGTTTTCTGGGGCTGTAGCTCAGTTGGCAGAGCGTTCGAATGGCATTCGAAAGGCCAGGGGTTCGAATCCCCTCAGCTCCACTTCTTCCGCTTCTTCGGTGTGCGCCACCGAAGAAGTCGGCGCCCATGAGTTCCGCAACCGCTTCGGCCTCTACATGGAGCGGGCCGCGGCCGGGACGGAGGTGCTCGTCAACCGCCGCGGTCGCCCCTCCGTGCGCCTGGGTCCGCAGCTCAAGCGCATTCGCCTCGCCCGCCGCCCCGATTAGGATCGCCTCATGGTCGAGGGACTGAGCGAAGCGCAGATCGTCGAACGGCTGCTGCGGCTGGAGGCGCAGGTGCGGGAGCTGCGCGAGCGGGCGGGGCTGCCGGCTGACGAGCGCGAGGACGGGGTCGACCCCGAGGTGGTCGCCCTGGCCCGCTCCGGCGACCGGATGGGCGCGGCGAAGCTGCACGCCGAACGCGCCGGCGTCGATTTCGTCACCGCCCAGGGCGTCGTCAACGCGCTCTAGCGAGCTTGACGCTCGCTATCGCTGTGCACGGGGGGTAGCATCGCGGCATGCGCCATTTGACGGCTGTTCTCGCCCTTTCGGCTTCGCTGCTGATCTTGTCGGCTTCCACTGCGCTCGCTGCGAGCATTCCCCGCGGGATCACGGCCGGTCCAGATGGGGCGATGTGGTTCGCCGAGGCGGGTGACAACGAGATCGGTCGAATTGCGCCCGACGGCGCGGTCTCCGAGTTCCCGGTGCCGGCCGGCCGGCAGCCGTACGAGGTAACGACCGGCCCCGACGGCGCCCTCTGGTTCACCGAGCCGTTCGCCGACAGGATCGGCCGCATCACCACGGCCGGCGCCGTGACCGAGTTCGTGGTGCCCGGTGCGGGGAGCATGCCGCTGGAGATCGTCACCGGACCAGACGGGCGACTCTGGTTCACCCAGGGTGGATCGGATCAGATCGGGGCGATCACCACGGCGGGGGTCGTCTCGGAGTTCGAAATCCCTGGCAATGACGACGCTCCGACCGGGATCACCTCCTCGCCAACGAAAATCTTCTTCACCGAGACCGCCAGCGGCGAGATCGCGAGGATGAGCACCGCTGGGGCCATCGAGTTCGAGATCGCCACTCCAGCTGGCAGCGAACCCAGCGGCATTGTCGTCGATAGCAGCGGGCTGCTCAACTTTCCGTTCCGGGGAGCGAACGGGATCGGCCTGCTCGGCACCGGCGGCGGGGTCGTCCTGCACGTGCCGCTTGCAGTGCCCGGCGGAGAGCCCACCTCGATCGCTGTCGGCTCCGACGGGAGCTCCTGGTTCACGGCGCCGGGCAGCCGCCAGATCGGCAGGATGGGTCCCGGCTTGACGATCACCAATGAATTCCCCGTGCCCTTCGGTTCGCCCTTCGACATCGCCTCGGCGGCGGGGGTGGGCGCGCCGCTCTGGTTCACGATCCCCTCCGCGGACCGGATCGGCCGCATCACCACCGCTGGCGCAATTACCACTTTCGCTCTTCCCGGCGCCCCCGATCCGACCGGTCCGCAGGGGCCGGCGGGTCCAGCCGGCCCGGCTGGACCTCAGGGCCCGGCCGGTGAGACCCGGATTGGCTTGGTTGCCTTCCAGGCCGTGCCGGCCAGGCCCCGTGCCGGCAAGCGGGTGCAGGTGAAGTTCGCGCTGACCGGCGCGGCCCGGGTGTCGCTGGGAGTTACGCCGCTGAGCGGAAAACGTAGGCAGACGGCCCAGGTCGCCGCTAAAGACGCAAAAGCCGGAGTCGGGACGCTCGCCTGGAACGGCCGCCTCGGCCGCCGCGCCGCCCAGCCAGGCCCCTACCGGCTCACCGTGACCGCAACCGCCGCCGGCAGCTCCGCCTCCAGCTCGATCGTCGTCCGCCTGCAGGGCAAGAGATGAAGCGGCTGCTGCTCAGCGTTGCACTGCTGCTCGGGCTTGTCTTCCCCTCGTCCGCCCTCGCGACCCCGCTGAGCCCGTTCATCGACCTGCAGGAGAAAGGCCTGACGATGACCGACGACGCGGTCGGGCTCGAAGGCCTCGGCTCCGGGACGCGCAGCTTCAGCGTCAACGTCGGCGGCAGCGTCAGGTTCGCGTTGCTCTACTGGGCCGGTCGCGATCTTCCCTGCCCTCCCGGGCCGGGGGGCTGCACGCTTACCCAGCCCTACAAAGACCAGCAGATGATCTTCAACGGGACTCCTCTGACCGGCACGGTGATCGGCACCGAGTCGCAAGCGGCGACGGAGAACGGGGCGGTCAACAACATCGGCTACTTCGCCGACGTGACCAGCCTCGTCGCTGCAGCCGGTGCCGGGGTCCGGACGTTCACGATCGGCGACGGAAACCTGGCCTCCAACCTCTTTCGCCTCGATGGGGCCTCACTGGTCGTTGCCTACACCGACCCAGCCAGCACCGTGTTTTACCGCGTGCAGGTCTTCGACAACCTCGACTTCGCCTTCGGCAACGACCTGATTCCCGGCGATACGCGGGAAACGGCGCCTGTCACCTTCAATCACGGTGCGGTCCCCTTTGCTCGAATAGGAGCCTTGACGATCATCGCCGGTGATGCCACCGAGGCGGGATCCGATCGGATCTCGGTCTCCGGCCACGCTGATGTGGTCGGCTGCCTCGACGCCAGCGCCGGCTCGCGTTGGGATGCCGACACGATTCCGATCTACCTCTCCGCCGGGACCGCCTCCACCTCTACCCGCATCTTCTCCGATCCGGGGCCCAATCCGGACTCGCTGTTATGGACGATGGCGATGCTGCGAGTTCCGGTCGATGCCCCGGGCACCGCCCCGGTCAACGACTGCCTGCCGCGGCCGCAGCCGGTGGTCTCACCGTCGCCGCCCTCTTCGCCGCCGTCATTCGATCCCGCGCCGGCCCTCTCGGCCTTGAGGGTGAATCCGAGGGCGTTTGTCCCCGGCGGAGGACGGGCGACTGCGTCGGCGACGGGAGCGAAAATCAGCTATGCCTCATCGGAGGTGGCTGCGGTTGCATTTCGGGTCGAGCGAGTGGTGAAGGGCACCCTTCTAAAAGGGGTGTGCGTGAAACGAATCGCGGCGACCGCGAAAGGAAAGTCCTGCTCCCGGTTTATCTCTCTTGCTGGCGGCTTTTCGCACCAGGCACAGGCCGGCACGAACAGCCTGCCGTTCAGCGGTCGTCTCGGCAAACGGAAACTGGCGGTCGGGCGCTATCGACTTGTCGCCACTGCCACTGACGCCGCCGGCCAAAACTCCCAGCCCGCCAGCACGCGCTTTCGGATCAAGCCGGTGCCACGCGCTGGCGGCGATTAGCCCAGACCTGATTCCTTCAGCGCCGCTCTCACCAGATTCGCCTGCTTTGCGATCTCCGGCGTGGTGACGGCGCTGAAGCGGAGCTTGCCTTTGCGGTAGCCCCAGACGCGGTCGCCGCCTTTGCCTCGGCGGTCGACGAACAGGCTCGGGCCGAGCTTCTTCGCGCGCTTGGTCTTGCCCTTGCCGGCTGCCGTGCTGACCACGAACTCAGCGCCCTTAGTCTGGTCGAAGACGATCGCGGCACCGGCGCTCTTGGCGCCCTTCGCCTTGCTCCGGCTCGAGCACCAGCGGTAGGAGGTGGCGACCCGGCCCCGCGGCTGACCCGCGGCGAGCAGGACCTGGTCCGGGGTGCGGCCGAGGCGCAGCGGGCCAAACCCGGTCTTGCCCAACCGCTTCGGCGGCGCCAGGCAGCGAGGACCGGGCACCCCCACCGCCCGCTCCCAGGTCTGCAGGTAGGCCTCGGCGCCGTTCATCAGGTCGTCGGCGATCGGCTCGCCCGCCAGCAGCCGCAGCTGCTCCATCCAGTCGGGGTAGAGGCCGTAGTGGGCGACGCCGTCGACGTTGACGTCGTAGGTCCGCTCTCCGGAGACCTGGCGCTCGAAGGTCACCGTCCCGTCGAGCGAGCGGAACGGGTAGGAGACCGGGCTCGGCTTGTCGGTCCCGCGGGGCGGCGGCTGAGCGTGGAAGCCGTTGGCGTCGGCGCCGAAGCCGACCCCGAACTCGAAGCGGGGGTCGGCGGCGGCCCGCAGGTCGCGCCATTCCTCGACGAAGTCCTCGGCGGCGAGGGTGATCGGCTCGACGAACCCGCCGAGGCGGTAGATCCGCGCGTGCAGGTGGGGGTCGGTCCAGGTGTGGGAGGCGATCACGCCCGAGTAGCCGCGCCGCTCGGCGATCTCCAGCACCCGCTTCGCGGTCTTCTGCGACTCGTGGTCGACCTCGATCATCAGCCCGCGGTCGATCATCTCTTCGATCAGGAACTCGCCCAGCGGCGTCAGACCGCGCTTGTTGCAGTGCGGCGGCGGCGGATAGACGGGCGTCGCCCCGGCCGGCAGCAGGGCGGACAGGCCGGCGCCGATCACCCCGGCCGAGGCGGGCACCGCCGTCTCCTGCTCGTTGTCGTGCTCGACGCCGGTGCAGCGCTCGATCTGCCAGAACTGCCCGGTCTGCTTGAAGTTGGCGGCGTTGATCGCGACCCCGAAGGCGCCGCCGTCGAAACGAACCCCGCCGAAGGCGTTGTCGAACTTGTGGATCGGGAAGAACGAGGCGACGCCCATCGCCTCGATCTCGTCGAGGCCGCTGACGATCTGGGCGCGGTTGCAGCGCGGCTGCGCGGCCGAGCCGCCGCAGCCGAAGACCTCCGACGTCTCGATCCCCAGCACCACCGCCAGCTTGCCTTCGTTGACCACCCGCCGCGCCTCGAACGGGGTGCGGACGATTCGCAGCCAGCCCTTGCCGGGCCCGCCCGCCTGCGCGTCGACGTATTCCTCCAGCTCGCGTATCCGCCGCGCCTGCAGGCGGACGCTGTCCATGTCCTGGCAGCTGTTGTGCTTGATCGGGTAGATCTCGCAGAGGGCGACGTTCTCGACCAGGTCGTTGACCATGACCCGCACCCCGCCCAGATAGGCGCGCTCGATCCAGCGGTAGTAGGTCTGCTCGTGGGTCATCGACGAGGGGGCGGGCCAGTCCTTGAAGGTCGGCCAGCCGACCGGGTCGTGGGTCCGCACCGGGTTGCCGAACAGCGCGTTCTCCAGCACAGCGCCGGCCCCGTTGGGCTGGTGGTCGGGACAGTCGACCAGCGCCGCGGCGACGCCGTAACGGCTCCACGGTTCGCCGCAGTGGGCGTCGCCGCCGAGGAACTCGTAGGCGGTGACGTGGTTGTGGCCGTCGACCGCGCCCCGCACTGCCGCGTACGGCGTCGCCGCAGGCCCAGGGGCGCCGCTCGCCTGGGTGCCGATCTCGGGAACCGGGGCGCAGCCACCGGAGTCCTGGAGCGAGAAGGTCGCGCCCTTGCCGGTGACGAGAACCAGCCGGTTGCCTTCGACCGCCAGCGAGCGGCCGTTGCCGAGGTTCGTCAGCGTGAAGCCGCCGCCGTCCTCCCGCAGCTCCCAGTCGCTCGCCGGCCCGGGCTCGGCGGCTGGAACCACCAGCGTCAGGGCCGGCAGGAGGGGAAGGACGGGATCGATCGTCGGGCCGGCGGTGAGAAAGCCCTCGCGGCCGCGCAGCAGGTAGGTGCCGAGGCCCGAGGCCTTCATGAAGAAGGGCTCGGCGGGCCCGCCCACCCCGTAGCCGATCAGGCCCGGCGAAACCGCGCCGCCGCTCGTCTGCAGGACCTCACAGCGGTCGGCGAAGCCGTAGCGCGCGGAGTCCCCGGCGGCGGCAGAGGGAACGGCGAGCACGGCGATCGCCGCCAAAGCCGCCGCGAGCCTCCCGGGGTACAACCGCATAGAACAGTCATACCAAAAATTCATGAGTCTCAAACCGCGGCTGGCGAGTGCCGATGAACTAGCGATGAGCACGGCGAACCAGCATGTGTTTTCCCATGGGATGCGGGATACCCGGGAGACGCTCGAGATATGGAGCGCACACCCATGGGGTGTCCTGCGCGGCTGGCTGCTGCTGAGCTTCGCGATCGCGGTGGCGCTGCTGAGCTCGGTCTGGTTCGTCGCTGGGCAACTGACGCCGGACTACACCCGGATCCATATGCCCGGCCTCACCTCCCCCTCTGAGCCCGACGACCTGCTGCCGATCATGCTCCGCAACCTGACCGTGCTGGCGCTGCACGGCACCGCCTGCGTCGCCGGCTTCATCGCCGGCGCCTCGATGCCGATCGCCGCCGCCCAGCGCACGGGTTTCTCCCGCTGGGTCCACGTCAAGGCCGGCCAGCTGGCGATCCTCTTCGTCTCCGCCGTCACCCTCTTCTCTCTCCTCACCCAGTCGCTCTACCTCGGCTTCCAGGGCTCGACGATCGCCTTCCAGCTCGGGATCAGCCGGCTCGAGCTGATCCTCAGCGTGCTGCCGCACGCGCTGCCGGAGCTGACGGCGCTGTTCCTGCCGCTCGCCGCCTGGCTGATCGCCAGTCGCCGCGGCGAGTGGAACCAGCTGCTCGCCGCCACCTTCATCACCGTCGCGCTGGCGATCCCGGTGCTGCTCGTCTCGGCGACGATCGAGGTCTACGTCTGGCCGCAGATCCTCGAGGCGATCTCGCCGGCCTTCTAGCGACGACGATCTGAGGTCTGCGCGATCGACGAGATCTGGTCCGGCCTGCGCCTGACCCGTCGCCGCTCGTAAGATCGCGCTTCGCATGAGCGCCTACGAGCCGAAGCAGATCGAGCAGCGCTGGCAGCGCGTCTGGGCCGAGGAGAAGACCTGGGAGGTCGCCAACCCCGGTCAGGCCGGCTTTGACGACACCAAGCCGAAGTCCTACGTGCTGGAGATGCTGCCCTACCCCTCTGGCGAGCCGCACGTCGGCCATCTCAAGTGCTACGCGGTCGGCGACGCGATCGCCCACTTCCGCCGGCGCCGCGGCTTCCAGGTGATCCACCCGATGGGCTACGACGCCTTCGGATTGCCGGCCGAGAACAACGCGATCAAGACGGGCGAGCCGCCGCGCGAGGCGACCGAGCGCTCGATCGCCTCTTTCCGCCGTCAGTTCCGCGAGTGGGGGATCTCGATCGACTGGTCGCGGGAGCTCGGCACCCACACCCCCGAGTACTACCGCTGGACCCAGTGGATCTTCCTGCAGCTGTTCGAGCAGGGGCTCGCCTACCGTGAGGAAGCGGCGGTCAACTGGTGTCCCAAGGACGCCACCGTGCTCGCCAACGAGCAGGTCGTCGACGGTCGCTGCGAGCGCTGCGGGACGGTGGTCGAACAGCGCAAGCTGGCGCAGTGGTTCTTCCGCATCACCGACTACGCCGAGCGCCTGCTCGCCGACTTCGACCTGCTCGAGTCCTGGCCCGAGCACGTGATCACGATGCAGCGCAACTGGATCGGCCGCTCCGAGGGGGCGGAAGTGACCTTTCGCTGCGAGGAAGTCGGCCTCGACTTCCCGGTCTTCACGACCCGTCCCGACACCCTGTTCGGCGCGACCTTCTTCGTCCTCGCCCCCGAGCACCCGGAGCTGGAGCGGCTGGTCGCCGGGACCGAGGCCGAGGCGGCGGTGCGCGAGTACGTCGACCGCGTCGGCCGCGAGTCGGCCGAGGAGCGCGGCGCCGAGGACCGCGAGAAGACCGGGGTGCCGCTCGGGCGCAGCGTCGTCAACCCGGTCAACGGCGAGCAGATCCCGATGTACGTCGCCGACTACGTGCTGATGGAGTACGGGACCGGGGCGATCATGGCGGTGCCGGCCCACGACGGACGCGACTACGAGTTCGCCCAGACCTTCGGGCTGCCGCTGCGGCGGGTGATCGAGGGGGTCGACGAGGAGGCCGCGCGCGACGAGCAGGGACTGCCGTACCCCGGCGACGGGCCGATGACCGGCTCCGGCCGCTTCGACGGCAAGGGCAACCGCGAGGCCTACGAGGAGATCGTCGCCTGGCTGCGCGAGGAGGGCCGCGGCGAGGACGCCGTCAACTACCGCCTGCGCGACTGGCTGGTCTCGCGTCAGCGCTACTGGGGGGCGCCGATCCCGGTCGTCTACTGCGACGCCTGCGGCGAGGACGACGAACCGGCGATCGTCCCGGTCGCCGACGAGCAGCTGCCCGTCGAGCTGCCGGCGATCGACGACTACGCGCCCCAGGGCCGCAGCCCGCTGGCGGCGGCCGAGGACTGGGTCGCGACGAGCTGCCCGCGCTGCGGCGGCCCGGCCCGGCGCGAGACCGACACGATGGACACCTTCGTCGACTCCTCCTGGTACTTCATCCGCTACCTCGACTCGAAGAACGAGAACGCCGCCTGGGACCGCCGCGCCAGCGACCACTGGCTGCCGGTCGACCAGTACATCGGCGGCGTCGAGCACGCGATCCTGCACCTGATGTACGCGCGCTTCTTCACCAAGGCGCTCGCCGACCTCGGCCACCTCGACGTGCAGGAGCCGTTCGCCAACCTCTTCGCGCAGGGGATGATCACCCGCGACGGGGCGAAGATGTCGAAGTCGAAGGGCAACACGGTCAGCCCCGGCGAGTACGTCGAGCGCTACGGCGCCGACACCGCCCGCACCTACGTCTGCTTCATGGGCCCGCCCGAGCGCGGCGGCGACTGGACCGACGAGGGGGTGGAGGGGGTCAACCGCTTCCTCTCCCGGCTCTGGCGACTCTGCGCGGAGGTCGAGGAGCGGACCGCGGCCGGCGGGCCGGACGCGGAGGCGGCCCCTGAGGGTGGGCCGGCGCGTGAGCTGCTGGCCAAGGCGCACTGGGCGATCGCCAAGGCGACGGCCGACTTCGAGCGCGGCTTCCAGTTCAACACCGTGATCGCGGCGGTGATGGAGCTGGTCAACGACGCCTACCGGCTCAAGGACGGCCTCTACGGCGAGCCGGCCGGTGAGGCGGCGCTGCGCTTCGCGACCGAGACCGGGGCCTCGCTGATCTTCCCCTTCGCACCGCACCTCGGCGCCGAGGTGTTCGAGCGGATGACCGGCGAGCGGGTCTGGGAGCGGCCCTGGCCCGAGCCCGACCCGGCGCTTTTGGCGAGCGACACCGTCACCCTGATCGTCCAGGTCAACGGCAAGCTGCGCGACCGGATCGAGGCCCCCGCCGAGGCCGGGGAAGAGGAGCTGCTGGAGCTGGCGCGGGCCAGCGAGAAGGTCCAGGGCCACCTCGACGGCAAGCAGATCGTCAAGGAGATCGTCGTCCCGGGCAAGCTGGTCAACCTGGTTGTTCGCTGAACTCTCAGCGGTTAACGGCTGCTATCTGGTACAAAGCCCGCCGATGCTCGTGAGGCGCCTCGCAGACGCTCCCGTCGAGGAGTGGCACCGGTTGCGGGCCCACGTCCTGATGGACGCGGGCGAACTCGGCTCGCGCAACCTCTCGGTCACCTGGGTGGCATTGCCGGCCGGGGCCGAGCAGACGATGCACACCGACGAGGGGTCCGAGCAGGCTTACGTCGTCGTCCGCGGCAGCGGCTCGATGTCCGTCGCCGGCGACATCCAGCAGATCGGCGAGGGCGACCTGATCCTCGTCCCGCCGGCGACCGAACACTCGGTTCGCAACGACGGCGAGGTCGACCTCGCCTGCGTCTCGATCCAGTCGCCGCCGGTGGCGGCCTCGGAGCTGTACAGCGACCAATTGGCAGAGGTCGCGGGTTACGACGACGAGGATTAAGCCGTCCTGACGATCTAGGGGCAGTTCGGTTCAAGAATTGGCGCGATCTGCGCGCCACGCGTGCGCTTTTTCTTGCCACGCTCGACGCATGCCGGAGCTGAGCAGATCGCAGGTCGTCGTCTATGGGGTCGTTGCCGTTGCCCTGCTGCTGGTCGGGGCGCGGGCGATCCGGGCCGAGGAGGGTGGGGGCGAGTCGTTCGCCGTAGCCGCACGGGGAGAGTCGGCCGGCGGCGGGATCGAGTTGAGCGGGCAGGGGGCGGACTTGGTCGTGCACGTCGCCGGGGCAGTGGAAAGGCCCGGCGTCTACCGGATGCCGGCCGGGGCACGGGTCGACGACGCGGTCAGGCGGGCCGGGGGTGCCACCGCGAGGGCGGAGCTGGAAGTCGTCAACCTGGCAGCGCGGCTGGCCGACGGTCAGCAGGTCGTGGTGCCGGAACGCGTCGCCGGCGGAAGCGGCGTCGCCGCGGTCGGAACCGGCGGCGAAGACGGTCCGATCAGCCTCGGCACCGCCACCGTCGAGCAGCTGGAAGAGATCGACGGGATCGGGCCGGTGACGGCCGCCGCGATCGTCGAGTACCGCGACCAGCACGGCGGCCTCGCCTCGGTCGATCAGCTCGACCAGGTGAGCGGGATCGGCCCGGCGACGATGGAGTCGCTGCGAGCACGGCTGCAGCCGTAAGGGTGCGCTCGCCGCGACCCTCGCTGCCGGTCCTGATCGGGATCGCCGTCGTCGTCGCGCTGGCGCTGACCCGCAGCGGCGAGCTCCGCGAACGGGCCGAGGACGGCCTCGGCCGCGGCATGCCGGCGCGCGAGGCTGCGTTGGCCCGCGGCTTCGTGCTCGGCCAGGACGACGGAGTCGACGAGGCGACCGAGAAGAACTTCCGCCGCGCCGGACTCTCGCACCTGCTCGCGGTCAGTGGCCAAAACGTGATGCTGCTCGCCCTGCTGGCGACGCCGCTCCTGGCGGCCTTGGGGATCCCGCTGCGCGAGCGGCTGGTCTGGCTGTTGGCGCTGATCGCCGTCTACGTGCCGCTGGCAGGGGCGGAGCCCTCGATCCAGCGCGCAGCGGTGATGGGTGGCGCGGGCCTGGTTGCGACGATGGCCGGGCGGCGCTCCTCGCGCCTCTACGCGCTGGTGCTCGCCCTGCTGGTCACGCTCGCCGTCGACCCGGGCGTCGGCGGCGACGTTGGCTGGCGGCTCAGCTTCACCGCCGTCGCCGGCATCTTCGTTCTCGCGGCTCCGCTGCGGGAGGCGATCTCGATCCGGATCGGCAACGGTCACTGGCGGCGGGCGCTGGCCGAGGGCGCGGCGCTGACGATCGCCGCGACGCTGGCGACGGCGCCGCTGATCGCCTTCCACTTCGGCACCCTCTCGACGACGACGCTGCTCGCCAACCTGCTGGCCCTGCCGGCGGTCGCGCCGGCGATGTGGCTGGGGATGCTGTGCGCCGCCGCGGCTCAGGTGCCGGGCCTGCCGTTGGAGCCGCTGAACGCGGTCAACGCTTTGCTGCTCGCCTACATCGCCCAGGTCGCAGAGTGGTGCGGCGGTCCGCCCTGGGCGGAGGTCGAGGTCCGGCTCGGGGCGGGAGGTCTCATCGCTGCCTACGTCGGACTCGCCCTCGCGGTCATGGCGGTGGCCTACGTGCGGCGGATCCGTTCGCACTTATTACCGCTATCCGACAATAAGTGCGAACGCGTGCGAGTGCGGCCACTTGCCGGCGCTCTCGCCGTGGTGCTGGCGCTGTATCTCGCCCAGGACTCAGTCGGCGATCTGCTCGGTGCCGAGGCGCGTTCGTTGCCGCCCACCGATGGTTTGCGGGTCGAAATGCTCGACGTCGGCCAGGGCGACGCGATCCTGCTGCGGCCGCCGCGGGACCCTGCGATCCTCGTCGACGCCGGCCCGCCTGGCGCCGATCTGGTCCCCACGTTGGACGAGGCCGGGGTGAAGCGGCTCGGGGCGGTGATCGTCACCCACGAACAGTCCGACCACAGCGGCGGCCTCGGCGAGCTGCTCGGGCGGGTTCCGGTGGAAAGGCTGCTCTACGCCCGGCTCGGGCGCGACCTGCGCGCCGAAGCGAGCGCGGCCGGCATCCCCACCGCGCGTCTCGCCACCGGCGACGTTCTTCGCTCCGGCCGCCTCCGCCTCGAAGCCCTCTGGCCGCCGCCGGCCCTGCTGGCCGAACCGCTGGGTGCCACCGACCCCAACGCCCAGTCACTCGTTCTCCTCGCCCGCTGGCGCGGCTTTACGATGCTGCTGAGCGGCGACGCCGAGGCCGAGGCGGTGCCGCTCGATCCCGGCCCGATCGACCTGCTCAAGGTCGCCCACCACGGCAGCGAGGACGCCGGCCTCGGCGCTCTGCTGGAGCGCACTCGCCCGCGCTTGGCCCTGATCTCGGCCGGAGACGACAACCCCTTCGGCCACCCCACCGCCGCCACGCTCGCGACGCTTGCCGTGCATGGCGTCCCCGTCCTGCGCACCGACGAGGAGGGGACGATCGCGCTGGGGGTCACTCGCGACCGACTCGAAATCGAGACCGAGGACTAGACCGTCGCCGTCAATACACTCGGCCGATGGCCGCCGAGATGAAGCCGCTGTACCTGATCGCCGGCACCGACGAGTCGAAGATCGACGCCACCCGGGCGCGGCTGCGGGCGCGGGCCGAAGGGGAGGGCGGGAGCACGGCGCTGGAGGTGTTCGAGGCGGCCGAGGGGCGCGGCGCGCCCGACCACGAGGCGCTGCTGCTGGCGATCCCGGCGATGTCGTTGACGCAGACGCGGCGCTACCTGCTCGCCGACGGTGTCGAGCGCTGGCGCGACAAGCAACTCGAGGCGGTCGCCGCCGCCCTGGGCTCGCTGCCACCGGACCTCACCCTGGTCCTGGTCGCCCGCGCAAAGGCCCCGGCGAAGTTGGCGAAAGCTGTGAAGGCCGCCGCTGGCGAAATCCACGAGTTCGAGGCGCCGAAGCCGCGCGAGATGCCGCGGACGTTGGTCGCCGAGGCCCAGCGGCTCGGCTACAGGCTCGAGCCCGCGGCGGCTCGGATGCTGGTCGACCGGATGGGCGCCAACCCGGTCCGGCTCGGCCACGAGCTGCAGCGCCTGGCGCTGTGGGCTGGCGAGGGGGGAGAGGTGGGCGCCGCCGACCTCGACGCGATGATCGCCGACACCTCCGAGCAGGCGGTCTGGTCCCTTTCCGACGCCCTGATCGAAGGCGACGGCGCCAAGGCGCTGGCGATCGGCGAGCGTCTGATTGACCAGGGTGAGAACGTCACCGGCCTCGTCTACGGCCTCGCCTCGCGCCTGCGCGGTGCCTGCGCGGCGGCGGCGATGCTGGAGGAGGGGGTGTCGCCGCCGCAGGTCGAGTCGTCGCTGAAGATGCACCCGTACGCCGCCAAGCAGCTGGTGCGCCGGCTCGGCGACACCGACCTCGCCAAGCTCCGCGCCGCGACCGAGGCGCTCGCCGACCTCGAGGTCTGGTGCCGCGGCGGCGCCGACTACGGCGACGAGCTGGCGCTGACGCTGGCCTTGCGGAAGGCGGCCGGGGTTACGGCTTAGGAAGGGGCGCCAGCCGCGATACGGGCGGCTTTGGCCTTCTTGCGGGCGCCCGTATTGCGATGGAGGGCGCCCTTCTGCACGGCCTTGTCGATTTTCGAGACGAGGTCGCGCTGCTCGGTCTCGACGGCGCTCGCGTCGCCGCCCTCGACCGCGCTCTCGAGGCGGCGGAAGTGGGTCTTGACCGTGCTGGTGAGCAGCCGGTTCTCAGCGCGCTCGCGCTCGCTGCGTAGGATCCGCTTCTTCTGTGAGGATATGTTGGCCATGAGTCGTGTGCCCGGACCGGTCCTTCCGGCCTCAAGCGGCCGCCGACTATAGCGACTGAGACCGAGCTTGGAGACCCCCAAGGCACCCGACACGCCCGATCCCGGCCGCAAAGCGGGCCGCATCGCGCG
>DATHUE010000236.1:0-12128 GCA_035462545.1 Solirubrobacterales bacterium | reverse complement strand
GGCGCGGGCGTCGGCGACGAGATCGTCCAGTTTGCTGCCGGCGATCGCCGCCAGCGGCATCACCGAGACGACCAGCGCCGCTTCGATCGGGGTCAGCCGCCAGCCTTCGATCAGCAGCAGGACCAGCAGGAAGAGGGCCGCGGCGATCGCCGCCGAGACCATCGCCAGCGCCAGGTTCGCCCACAGGTGCGGGCGCCCGGTCCGCTGCAGCTCCGACTCGATGATCCTGGTCGACGCCTCGTGCTTGGCGACGGCGAGGATCGGCACCGCGGCGGCGAGCGCCACCGGTGCCTGCAGGAGGAAGATCGACTGCCAGGAGACGAGCTCGGTGAAGAACCCGCCGACCGCGGGACCGAGCGCCGCCCCCGTCGCCCCGGCGGCAGCCCAGATGGTCGCCGCCCGCCGCTCCGAGCCGACCGTCGCCGGCAGCAGCTCCAGCGCCGCGGTCACCGCAACGGCGCCGCCGCGCGCCTGCACGCAGCGGGCGGCGATCAGGGTCGAGAGCTCCTCGGCGGCCCCGCAGGCGAGCCCGGCGCCGGCGAATATCGCCAGCCCCACCGCGGCCGCCCTGCCAGGGCCGACCCGCCGCGCCAGCAGCGCCGCCGGCACCGCCGCCAGCGCCATCACCAGGTTGAACGAGATCAGCACCCAGGTGACGCCGGCAACGCTGGTGTCGAGTTCGCGGTAGATCTCGGGCAGCGCCAGGACGACGATCGAAGAGTCGGCGAGGACTATCCCGACCGCCAGCGCCAGCGCGGCGAGTCGCGGTCGTGCGGGCTCAGATGCCATCGACAAAGCCTCTCATCAGTAGCCCAGCTCCCGCGGATATTCGTGCCGGTACTCCTCGCGCTTGGCGAGCACCTCTTCGACGTAGGCCCGCGTTTCCGGAAACTCGATGTCCTCGATCGTCAGCTCGGATCCGCCCCACGCTTCGGCGTTGCTGGGGCCGGCGTTGTAGGCGGCCAGCGCCGCGGCCTCGTCGCCGCCGAAGCGGTCGAGCAGTTCGCGCAGCAGGAAGGTCCCGTAGCGGATGTTGATTTCGGCGTCGCCGAGGTCCTCCAGCTTGAAAGAAGTGCCGCCGCTGAGCCGCTCGATTTCGTGCGCCGCTTCGGGGGTGATCTGCATCAGGCCGCGGGCGCCGGCGCTGGAGGTCTGGTCGACGAACTTCGACTCCGAGTAGATCACCGCGGCGATCAGGGCCGCGTCGACTTCCTTTTCGGCGGCCTGGCGGCGGATGATGTCCTCGTGGCGCAACGGCAGGGTCAGCTCCTGCAGGGCCTTGTCGAAGGCCCCACTGGCGACCAGACCGCCGGCGAGGGCGCCGACGGCGACGACGGCCGCGGCCGTTCCCAGCAACCTGCGCCGCCGCCGAGCCTTGCGCCGCTTCATCGCCGCAGCTTTGCGAGCAGGGCGGACAGCGCCTGCTCCAGGTCCTCGACCGAGCCGTCGTTGACGATCTCGTGGTCGGCGCGCTCCGCCTTCTGCTCCTGACTCAGCTGCCGGGCCTCGCGCTCGCCGACCAGGGCATGGCCCCGGGCTTCGGCCCGCTGCCGCCGCAGCTCGTCGGAGGTGACGACGGCGACGGTGGTGTCGAAGACGCCCGCCAGCTCGGACTCGAACAGCAGCGGCACCTCGACTACGGCGAACTCGGTTTCGGCCGGCAGCGAGAGAAGCCACTCGGCCATCCGCTCGCGGACCAGCGGGTGGACCTGCTGCTCCAGCCAGTCGATCTGCTCAGGGTCGGCGAAGACGATCGCCCCGATCCTGCCGCGGTCGACCCGCCCAGCGGGCGCGACCTCCTCGCCCCAGCGCTCGACCAAGCGACCGCGCAGCGGTTCGGCGTCGAGCAGCTCGTGGACGACCGCGTCGGCCGAGAGGGTCGCGGCACCCAGTCGCCCGAAAGCGGCAAGCGCCTCCGACTTGCCGGCGGCGATGCCACCGGTGAGACCGACGGTCAGCGGCGCCACGGCGCCGCCTCAGCCCTGCTCGGACTCGCTCTGGTCGCCGGCGTCCTCGCCGGCAGCCTCGTCGAGGTCGTCAGGAGAGTCGGGCCGGTCGGCGACCGTTTCCCCCTCCTGCTCCTCGCCCTCGTCATCGGACGAGGGAGAATCGTCACCGTTCTCGGCCTCATCGGCCGGCGCCTCCTCGGCAGCCTCGGCCACCGCCTCGTCAACGGGCTCAACAGCAATCTCCTCAGCCGCAGGCTCCTCCACTGACTCGTCATCAGGCGCCTCGTCAGCAACCTCAGCCCCTGCGGCCGGTGCCTCGACGTCGGACTCGGCCGCATCATCTGCGGGTGGCGTCGAGGATGAGCTCTCCGGCGGGTGAGCCGGGGAGTCATCCTCGGCGACAGGACCCGCAGACGCTGCGTCCAGTCCCTCATCAGAAGCACCTTCCGCAGCAGCCAATTGCTCGCCGAGCCCCTGCATCGGCATGTTCTGCCCCTCGACCCGCTTGATGCTGAGCGAGAGGCGGCGGCGCTCTTCGTCGATCTCGAGGATCTTCACGTTCAGCTTGGTACCGGGCTCGACCACTTCGCTCGGGTTCTCGACGTGGTGGTCGGCGAGCTCGGAGATGTGAACGAGCCCCTCGACGCCGGGAAGAATTTCGACGAAGGCACCGAAGGCGACCACCTTGGTCACCGTGCCCTCGAGCACGTCGCCCTGGCGATGGGTGCTGATCACCCGCTGCCACGGGTCCTCCTGCGTCTGCTTGAGACCGAGCGAGATGCGCTGGCGGTCGCGGTCGATGTCGAGGACTTTGATCCGCACCGTGTCGCCGATCGAGACGACTTCGGAGGGATGGTTGACGTGGCTCCAGGAAAGCTCGGAGATGTGGATCAGGCCGTCGATCCCGTCGAGGTCGACGAAGGCGCCGAAGTCGACGATGTTGGAGATCTTGCCTTCGACCACCTGGCCGGGCTCGAGCTTGCCGAGGATCTGCTCGCGGACCTCCTTGCGCTCCTCCTCCAGCACCGCTCGGCGGGAGAGGACGACGTTGTTGCGGCTGCGGTTGAGCTCGATCACTTTGCACTCGAGCGTCTGGCCCATGAACTCGTCGAGGTTGTGGACGCGGCGGATGTCGACCAGCGAGGCGGGCAGGAAGCCGCGCACCCCGAGGTCGAGGATCAGGCCGCCCTTGACGACCTCGATGACGCCGCCTTCGACCGGTTCGCCGGACTCGGCCGCGACCTCGATCCGGCGCCAGGCCTTCTCGAAGCGGGCGCGCTTCTTGGAGAGCACGAGGCGACCCTCGGCGTCCTCCTTGGTGAGGACGAGGGCGTCGACCTCCTCCCCCAGCTCGACCTCCTCGGCCGGATCGACCGACTTGCGGATCGAGAGCTCGTTGGAGGGAATGACCCCCTCCGACTTGTAGCCGATGTCGACCAGAACCTCGTCCTTGTCGATGCGGACGACCTTGCCGTTGACGACGTCGCCCTCCTCGAAGGAGACGATCGTGGCCGCGTAGTTGGGCACGACCTGGCCGTCGATTTCGAGCAGCAGGCCACCGGAACCGTCGACGGGGGTCGCGGTCGGGGCAGGGGCGATCAGGGTGTCGGTCGGGGACACGGCGCAGAACTATTGCAGACACAGATAGCCTTGGAGGTCGTGCCTGTGCGAGCGACCAAACGCGGCGAGGAGCGAACCCCCCTTTCCGGCGACTGCGACGTCCTGATCTGCGGCGCCAGCTTCGCCGGCCTGACCGTTGCCCGCGAGCTGGCGGGAAGCGGCGCCCGGGTGACCGTAATCGACCGCTACGAGATCGGCGAGCGGCAGACCTCCGCCTGCGGGATCCCGACCGAGTGGCTGCAGCGGCTGGGCCTGATGGAGGCCGAGCGCCAGCGCTTCGACTCGCTGCTGATGCACACCCCGCACGGGACCAGCCGCTACCGGCTGCCCTGGACGTTCTCGACCTTCGACTACCGCGAGCTCTGCAACCTGCTGTGGCGCGATTGCGACGCCCGCTTCGAGACCGCCAAGGTCAACGGCCGGGCGCCGAGCGCCGCTGGCGACGGTGGGATCGCGGTCGCCACCGACCGCGGCACGATCTCCGCCCCGCTGGTGGTCGACGCGCTCGGCTGGCGCCGGATGCTGGCCAGCGGCGACGGCTATCAGCCACCCGACGCGCCGCTCTCGCGGGGGCTCGAGGTGCATCCGCACGGCAGCGCCGAGGATCTCGAGATCTGGATCGACCGCCGCTACGTGCCGGCCGGCTACGGCTGGTCCTTCCCGGCCCGCGACGAGGTCCGGGTCGGGGTCGGCTCGTTCGACCCCCGCTTCCACGTCCGCGACACCACCGAGCTGCTGGCCGAGGACCTCGGCCGCGACCGCGTCCGCTACCAGGGCAACTGGATCCCCCACAAGCTGCGGCAGGCGACCGAGGGCGGCGTCTTCTTCGTCGGCGACTCCGCCGGCCACTGCCTGCCGCTGACCGCCGAGGGAATCCGCACCGCGCTCTACTTCGGGATCGCGCTCGGGCGCGAGCTGCGCGAGGTCGTCGCCGGGCGGCAGTCGCGTGAGCTGGCCGCGGAGCGCTACGCCGGCTTCCACGACGAGCACGAGTCCAAATTCCGCTGGATGCTGCGCGTGCAGAAGCTGATCCCGAAGATCCCGCCGCGCCTCCTGGGACCCGCGATCAAGGCGATGGGGACGAAACGATTCGTCGACTGGTCGTTCCGCCACTACCTGGCGATCGCGCCACCTGAGTTCGCCGCCGCCTCGGAGCGCCCGGGGGGCGGGACCGGCGACTCAGCGCACGATCAGGAACGTTCCCGCCAGCAGCAAACCGACCCCGAGGATCCGCTCGGGACTCAGCGGGACCTGGTCGAGGCCGAATAGGCCCAGCCGGTCGACCGCCACCGCCGCCGTCAGCTGGCCGGCGACGGTCAGCGCCGCAACCCCGCCCGCGCCGATCGCCGGCACCGCCAGCAGCGCGTTGGTGACGTAGACGGCCCCCAGCAGGCCGCCGAGCAGGTAGTACCAGGAGACGTCGAAGGTCGAGCCGAGACCGCCGGCCTTGCCGCTGAGCACGACGATCGCGCCCAGGGCGAGGGTCCCGACCGAGAACGAGACCAGGGCCGCGGCCAGGCCGCCGGTCGCCTTGCCGAGCTCGGAGTTGATCGGCGCCTGCAAGGCGACGAGGCCACCGGCGATCGCGGTGAGGATGACGGCGAGGCCCTTGTCCACGCGGCCAATGCTCGCAGCGACGCAGGCGGTTACTTCGCGTGGAGCCAGTCGGTGCCGATGCCGACATCCACCTCTAGCGGCGGGTCGAGCCGGTAGGCGCCGCACATCTCGCGTTCGACCAGCTCGGCGGCGCCTGCCATCTCCGCCGGCGGCCCCTCGAACAGCAGCTCGTCGTGGATCTGCAGGACGAGGCGGGCCTCCCCCCCGGCCTCGCGCAGCGCCTGCTGACAGCGGACCATCGCCACCTTGATGATGTCGGCCGCAGTTCCCTGGATCACCGTGTTGACCGCCAGCCGCTCGCCCAGCCGGCGGGTGTTCGGATTCCCCGAGCGCAGCTCCGGGATCTGCCGTCGCCGCCCCATCAGGGTGGTGACGAAGCCCTCCTCCTGCGCCTGTTCGATCACCTGCTCGCGGAAAGCCTGCACCGCCGGGAACCGCTCCAGGTATCGGGCGACGAATTCCTCGCCCTCCTTGCGGGGGATGTTGAGCCGGTCGGCGAGGCCGAACCCGGTCAGCCCGTAGACGATCCCGAAGTTGACCATCTTCGCCTTCGAGCGCTGGCCGACGTCGACCTCGTCGCGACCGATCGCGAAGACCTCGGCGGCGGTCGCGGCGTGGACGTCTTCGCCGGCCTTGAAGATGTCCTTGAGCACGGTCTCGTCGGCTACGTGGGCGAGCACCCGCAGCTCGACCTGGCTGTAGTCGGCGGAGAGCAGCTGGTGACCCTGCTCGGCGACGAAGCAGGCCCGCACCGGCCGTCCCAGCTCGGTCCGGATCGGGATGTTCTGCAAGTTCGGGTTGGTGCTCGAAAGGCGCCCGGTCGCCGCCGTCGTCTGGTTGAAGGTGGTGTGGACGCGGCCGGTCTCGGGATCGATCAGGTCCGGCAGCGAGTCGAGGTAGGTGTTCTTCAGCTTCGTCAGCTCCCGCCAGGACTCGATCTTCTCGACGATCGGGTGCTCGTCGCGGATCTGGGCGAGTACGCGGGCATCGGTCGAGAACCCGGTTTTGCCGCGGCGCTTGCGGCTCAGTCCGAGCTTCTCGAAGAGGACGCGGCCGACCTGCTGCGGCGAGCCGATCGTGAACTCCTCCTCGGCCAGCTCGTAGATCTCCTTTTCCAGGGTCTCGATGCGCTCGCCGAAGCCGGCGCCGACCTCGGCCAGCCGCTCGGCGTCGAGCTTCAAGCCCTCCCGCTCCATCGCCGCGAGGACGTGCACCAGGGGCAGCTCGACCTCGCGCAGCAACGCTTCCAGGCCGAGCTCGTCGATCCGCGGGCGCTGGACCTCGGCCAGGGCGGCGACCAGGCGCGCTTCCTCGGCCGGCTCCAGACCCGCCTCGCCCTCCTCGCCGAGCGCCAGCTGGCCGTCCTCCTCGTCGGCGGCGGGCGCGGTACCGGCGGCGAGCCCGATCCCGGCATCGGCGGCGAGCTCGACCAGGTCGTAGGTGCGGCGCTGCGGCTCCAGCAGGTAGGCGGCGACCATCGTGTCGTGGTCGAGCTCCAGCTCGACGCCCTCGCGGGCGGCCGCCGCGAACAGCCCGT
The DNA here is from genome assembly GCA_035462545.1 of Solirubrobacterales bacterium. Lineage (GTDB taxonomy): Bacteria > Actinomycetota > Thermoleophilia > Solirubrobacterales > 70-9 > VAYN01. Next base: position 5,405 of record DATHUE010000236.1, on the reverse strand, counting down.
GGCGGCCGCCGCCGAGCGACTTGGCGTCGTGGGCGACCAGCGGCCGGGCGGCCAGCGCGACGGCGAGCTCGTCCTGGCTGGCACTGCCGGTGACGATCCGCTCCCCATCGGCGCCCGCCCAGCGCTCGCCCTCGATCGCCAACGCCACCGGACCCTCGGCCAGGTCCGCTGGCGCCCCCTCGACCGCCTTCACCTCGAGCTCGGTCTCGACGCTGCGCCCCGGCACCGCTTCGTCCTCCGGCAGCGCTTCTTCCAGCCGCTCCATCACCGCCCGCAGCTCGAACTCGCGCATGAAGTCGCGCAGGGCGCCGCGGTCGGGCTCGCTCGCCATCGCCGCCGCCAGGTCGACCCCGGTCTCGATGTCGTACTGCAGCGTCGCCAGTTGCTTCGACATGCGGGCGTCGTCGGCGTGCTCGACCAGGTTCTGCTTGCGTTTCGCCCCCGAGACCTCCTCGACGTTCTCCAGCACCGCCTCCAGCGAGCCGAACTTCTGCAGCAGCTGCGCCGCGGTTTTCTCGCCGATCCCGGGGACGCCGGGGATGTTGTCGGAGGTGTCGCCGCGCAGCCCCATCAGGTCGGTGACCAGCTCCGGCGGCACCCCGTAGCGCTCGACCACCCCCTCGCGGTCGTAGATCTTGGTCTCGGTGATGCCGCGGGAGGTGCTCATCACCCGGATCCCGTCGCCGACCAGCTGGTAGGCGTCGCGATCGCCGGTCACGACCATCACCGGAATCCCCTGCTCGTGGGCCCGGCGGGCGAGGGTGGCGATCACGTCGTCGGCCTCGAAGCCCTCGACCTTGACGTTCGTGTAGCCGAAGGCCTCGACCAGCGGCATCAGGTTCGGCCACTGCTCGCGCAGCAGATCGGGCCGGGAGCTGCGCTGGGCCTTGTAGAGGTCGTAGGTGACCTCGCGGCCCGACATCCCCGCGTCCCAGGCGACGACGACGCCCCCCGGCCGGTGCTCGTCGATGATTTTCACCAGCATCGAGGCGAGGCCGTAGATCGCGTTGGTCGGCCGCCCGTCGCTGGTTCCGATCGACTCCGGCAGGGCGAAGAAGGCGCGGTAGGCGAGCGAGTTGCCGTCGACCAGGAACAACTCGGGCGCGTCGGGCGCGGCGCCCTGCTTGGTCTCCTTCGCGGCCATCGCGGCAACTCTACGAGGCGGTGCCGCCGGGTCCCCGCCCGAGGCCCAGCGCCTCCGCCAGATCGGCCGCGACGCGTTCCGGTTCCTCGTCGATCTGACGTTCGTCGAAGCGCCTCGCCTCGTAACCAAGGCGCCGCAGGTCGAGCTCGCGGGCGTGGTCGTCCTGGAAGGCGATGCGACCGCGGTGGTAGAGGTAACTGTCGGTCTCGACCGCGAGCCGGGAGTCGCGCCAGAGGAAGTCGACGGTCCAGCGGCCGACCTTGACGTTTACCTCTGGCGCCGGCAACCCCGCGCGGCGGCAGATCCGCAGGAAGTCCCGCTCGAGATCGCTGCGCGTGCCGTCCGACGCGATTTCCGAACCGAGCGCGAACCCGGCGAGCTCCGCCTGCCGCACCGCACGACGCCAGAGCCGCGACGGCACCGTCCCCCGCAGGTCCGCAATCGTCCGCGCCGGCGTCGTCACCGGAATGCCGCGGCGCTGGGTGGTCATCCCGGCGACCAGAGACATGCAGCGGTGGAGCCGGATCCCTTTGCGCTTCGAGCGCCCACCGCGAGCGGGAGTCGAAACGTCGACGACCCCCTTCAACGGCCGCAACAGCCCCCAGAGCGCCGCCGCGCTCCCGTGGCTCAACACCGCCCCGTCCCCGCAAGCGAGCACCGCCGCCATCCACCACGCCTCTTGAGAAGTTGGACGATGCCCTACCGCGTACACACCTCGATACAAGCGGTGCAGTCGTCCGGTGCTCACCCTTCTTCTCACCGCACTCTCGTCGAACCCAAGTGCCCACAGCTGCTTCGCCGAGACGACCCCATGCTGTCGAGCAGCCACACGAGCCATCTCCACGTCGCGCTGGTCGCCTTTCTGTCGCATACCGACGGTAAGTCGACCCACACCTGAACATCTCCCCCCAGCGCAGCGAAGTACGCCGCGCTTTGCGTGACTTCAGGGGTCGAGGTGGGCGCGAGCGAGTCCGGCGCGCATAGCGGCGCCGGCGAGGCGGACGTCGGAGCGGCCGGGGAAGTCGACGGCGAGGTCGCCGGTCCAGCGGCTTGCGGGCGCGGCGACGCGGTGGAAACTGGCGCTGCCGGAGAAGGGCGCGGGCGGGGCGAGGGTGGCGCGGCGGAGCAAGGGATCCCAAGAGAAGGTGCCACGGGGTGCAATCCCCTCGACAAAGCGGGAGATTTCGATTCCGTCGCGCATCTCCTCCGTCCGGGCTTCGTAGAAGACCCGGGCGCCGGGGCGGTTGGCGTTGACCTGCAGCGAGAGGTGATCCGCGTTGCCGCGGGAGAAGGCGCGGAGCCTGGCGCCGGGAAGCATCGGACCGCCGCTTTCTCCACCGCCGTCTCCAGGGCAAACGATTTCCATAAGGGGGCGGATGATCAATCTAGCCTTGGTCGCGCTCGCTCGCGCGTACCCCTCCTCCCCACGGAACTCGAACGTCCCACGGTATGTCCCCGCCGGGAACTCCACCGGCTGCGGATCGCACGACGAGCGTTCCTTCCTCTCCCTCCCGCTGAGGACGAGGTCGAAGTCGATCTCACCCAGCGGACCGAGATCGGCTTCGACCTCGTCCGGGGTCACCTTGGCCCGGGTCGAATAGAACACGCCGCCGCCCTCGTGAGTCACGAAGAGCAACAGAAACCCCTTGTCGCCGGGCCCCTGCAAGATCAGTGCCTCAATCGAATAGCCGTTGCTGGCCTTCACCCTGAATGCGCCGGCCCAGCCTTCCCGTTCTTCTTCCTCCGCCAGCGCGGCGAAGCTCGGCCCTGCGCTCGCTGCCGGACCGATTGCCAGCACACAGAGCGACGTCGCCATCCCAGCGAGCGCAATCCGGATCCTCCCCATTACTCGAAGACCCTACGTGAGCGACGGCGCCCACGGCGCGCCTCCCGAATCTGATTCGATAGCCGACCATGGCAGTCAGCGCCCAATACAGCGTCACGATCCGGGTCGAGCTCGACGCGCGGCAGGAGCCGCTCGGCAAGCTGACCGCGGCGATCGCCGAGGCCGGTGGGCAGCTGCAGGGCGTGGACCTGGTGCCGGGCGCCGGTCCCGAGGGCAAGCGGGTCCGCGAGTTCACGATCGACGCGACCGACCGCGACCACTGGGAGCGGATCCTGCGGGCGATCGGCTCGACCCGTGGCGCCCGCGTCCTCGACTACGTCGACCGGACGATGCAGATGCACCGCGGCGGCAAGATCCAGGTCGAGAACAAGTACCCGGTGAAAACGCGCGACGACCTCTCGATGGCCTACACCCCGGGCGTCGCCAGGGTCTGCATGGACATCCACGAGGACCGCACCAAGGCCTTCGAGTACACGATCAAGAAAAACACGGTCGCGGTGGTCTCCGACGGCAGCGCCGTGCTCGGGCTCGGCAACATCGGCCCCGAGGCGGCGATGCCGGTGATGGAGGGCAAGTGCATGCTGTTCAAAGAGTTCGCCGGCGTCGACGCCTTCCCGGTCTGCCTCGACACCCAGGACGCCGATGAGATCGTCAAGGCGGTCGAACTGATGGCGCCGACCTTCGGCGGCATCAACCTCGAGGACATCTCCGCCCCGCGCTGCTTCGAGATCGAGGACCGGCTGAAGGAGTCGCTCGACATCCCCGTCTTCCACGACGACCAGCACGGCACCGCGGTGGTGACGATGGCGGCGCTCTTCAACGCGCTGAAAATCACCGGCAAGCCGATCGAGCAGCTGCGGGTGCTGGTGGTTGGCCTCGGCGCCGCCGGGGTAGCCGTGACGAAGATGATGCTCGCCTCCGGCATCACCCAGATCGTCGGCTGCGACCGCAGGGGCGCCGTCTCGACCGAGCGCGACGACTACCAGTCGGGCGAGATGAACGAGGCGAAGCGCTGGTACGCGGAGAACTCGAATCCCGAGAAGGTCAGCGGCCAGCCCGACGAGGCGATCGAGGGGATGGACATCTTCGTCGGCCTCTCCGGCCCCGGGATCATCCAGGCCGAGTCGCTGGCAAAGATGAACGACGACGCGATCGTCTTCGCGATGGCCAACCCGACCCCCGAGGTGATGCCCGAGGAAGCCGCTCCCTACGTGCGGATCATGGCCACCGGTCGCTCCGACTATCCGAACCAGATCAACAACGTGCTCGCCTTTCCGGGAATCTTCCGCGGGGCGCTGGACGCGGGCGCTCCCAGCATCACCGAGGAGATGAAGCTGGCGGCGGCCAAAGGAATCGCCGTTGCGGTCTCCGAGGAGGATCTCGGCGAGGACTACATCATCCCCAGCGTCTTCAACCGCGCAGTGGCCCCGAAAGTGGCCGAAGCGGTGGTCGAGGAGGCCAAGCGCGACGGCATCGCCCGCCTCAACGAGGAGACCGGCACCTTCTCCGCCGTGGAGGCGCCCGCGCCGTGAAGGTCCTCGTCACCGGGGCGACGGGCCTGATCGGCACCGCCCTCTGTGACGCCCTGCTTCGCCGCGGCGACGACGTCGCCGGCCTCACCCGCGACCCCGCCAAGGCCCGTCTCGCCCGGCCCGGGATCGAGTGGCACCCCTGGGAGCCAACCCTGGAACGACCGCCCGCCGCTGCCTTCGAGGGCGTCGACGGCGTCGTCAACCTGGTCGGCGAGAAGATCAACCAGCGCTGGACCGCGGAGGCGAAGCAGCGGATCATGGAAAGCCGCCGCACCGCCACCCACAACCTGGTCGGGGCGATCGCCTCGCTGGAGCGCAAGCCCAAGGTCCTCGTCAGCCAGTCGGCGGTCGGCTACTATGGCGACCGCGGCGACGCCGTCCTCGACGAGTCGGAGGGACCGGGCTCGAGCTTCGACGCCGAGGTCGTGCAGGCCTGGGAGGAGGCGGCGCGGGAGGTCGAGACCAGCGGCGTGCGCCTGGTCGTGGTCCGCACCGGCCAGGTACTCGACGCCAAAGGCGGACTGCTCGGCGAGCTGCTGACCCCGTTCAAGCTCGGCCTCGGCGGCCCGATCGCCGGCGGCGGGCAGTACCTCTCCTGGATCCACCGCGACGACGAGCTCGGGATCCTGCTCTGGGCGCTCGACAACGAGGCGGTCAGCGGCGTCGTCAACGCGAGCGCGCCCGAGCCGGCGCGGAACCGCGACTTCACCAAGGCGCTCGGGAAGGCCCTCGGGCGGCCGGCGGTTCTCCCTCTCCCCGGGTTCGCCCTGGATCTCAAATTCGGCAGGGAGTTCGGGCAGGTGCTGCGGGGGGGGCAAAGGGTCATCCCGAAGAAAACGCTGGAGCTCGGGTACGAGTTCAGGTTCCCCAGGCTCGATGGGGC
>DATHUE010000235.1:0-14009 GCA_035462545.1 Solirubrobacterales bacterium | reverse complement strand
AGTACCACCCGACTACGCTGGCGGGCAAGGGCTTCCTGATCACCGAGGGTGCCCGCGGAGAGGGCGCCCACCTGCTCAACAAGGACGGCGAGCGCTTCATGGAGAAGTACGCGCCGAACAAGATGGAGCTCGCCTCGCGCGACGTCGTCTCCCGCGCCGAGCAGACCGAGATCAACGAGGGCCGCGGCTTCCCCGACGGCACCGTCGCCCTCGACATCACCGTCGTCCCGAAAAAGCGCGTGCACGAGGCGCTGCGCGAGATCGTCCTCGTCGGCCGCGACTTCGCCGGCGTCGACATCACCCGCGAACCGATCCACATCAAGCCGGGCAACCACTACACGATGGGCGGCGTCAAGACCGACGTCGATGGCCGCACCGACATCCCGGGGCTCTACGCCGCCGGCGAGACCGCCTGCGTCTCCGTCCACGGCGGCAACCGGCTCGGCGCCAACTCGCTGCTCGACACGCTGATCTTCGGCAAGCGCTCCGGCGTCGACGCCGCCTCCCGCGCCAAGCGGATCGAGGGCACGAAACCCTCGCGCAAGGTGCTCGAGGACGAGAACGCGATGATCGCCGACGTCAACTCGCGCGCCAAGGGCTCCGGCCGGCGCGTCTCGGAGATCAAGCTGGAGCTGGGCCAGACGATGGACGGCAAGGTCGCCGTCTTCCGCGACGAGGCGGGGATCCAGGAAGCGCTGGAGACCGTGCGGCGCCTCAAGGAGGAGGCGAAGACCGCCTACATCGACGACCACGGCAGCGTCTTCAACCAGGACCTGCTGGGCGCGATCGAGCTCGGCTACATGCTCGACAACGCCGAGTGCACCTGCATCGCCGCGCTCGAGCGCAAGGAGAGCCGCGGTGCCCAGTACCGCACCGACTTCCCCGAGCGCAACGACGAGGAGTGGCTGAAACACATCGACCTCGAGCGCACCGACGGCGGGCCCGAGATCTCATACTCCGAGGTGACCATCACCCAGTGGGAACCGGAAGCGAGGACTTACTGATGGCCGATTACACGATCAAAGTCCGCAGGTTCCAGCCCGAGAGCGGCCAGGGGCCGTACTGGGAGGAGTTCAACGTCGACCTCGAGCCCTCGCTCTCGGTCCTCGACGCGCTGCTGCAGGCCAAGGACCGCGACGACGGCTCACTCGCCGTCCGCTGCTCCTGCCGCGCGGCGATCTGCGGCTCCTGCGGGATGAAGATCAACGGCCAGTCCGGGCTCGGCTGCAAGACCCAGATCGGCGAGGCCCAGGAGCTCGCCGACAAGAAGGCGAGCGCCGTCGGCGGCGCGACCAGCGGCAACACGGTCGTGATCGAGCCGATGGGCAACATGCCGGTGATCAAGGACCTGATCACCGACATGGAGTCGACGCACTGGACCAAGATCCGCCGCGTCACCCCCTGGCTCCTCCCCCACGGCGAGGCCCCCGAGCGCGAGTACGTGGTCGAGCCGGAATCGATGATCGACATCACCCAGTCGATGGCCTGCATCCAGTGCGGCGCCTGCGTCTCCTCCTGCCTCTCGATGGAAGCCGATCCGGAGTTCATCGGCCCGGCGGCCCTGGCCAAGGCCTACCGCTTCGTCGGCGACCCGCGCGACGCGGAGACCGTCGAGCGCCTGCATGACCTGGCCGAGGACCCGCACGGGATCTACGACTGCACCCACTGCTTCAGCTGCATCGACGCCTGCCCGAAGGGAGTGGCGCCGATGGACCAGATCATGAGGCTGCGCCGCAAGGCCGGCGAAGCCGGGATCGAGGACCCCAACAGCGGCCACGACCACGAGATCGCCTTCGTCAAGATCATCGAGAAGAAGGGGACGCTGGACGAGTCGCTGCTGCTGCAGGAGTCGTTCGCGCCCGGCATCAAAGGCAAGCTGAAACCGAGCAAGCGGGCGATCCGGGAAATGCTCGGCTCGATCCCGACGGCGATCCGCGGGATCAGGACCGGCAAGATGCGCTCGCTGCCGAAGCTGATTCCCGGCGTCCACCACAAGCTCCCGGGCGGCGCCCAGGACGACGTGAAGGCGATCTACGAGCACGCCGAGGAGCACAACGAGGAACTGAACCTGTACATCAAGGGCGAGGAGGGCGACCTCGCCGAGGAGCCGGTCGAGAAGGGCATCGAGCGCTCCACCGACCCGGAGACCCCCCAGGAGGTCAAAAATGGCTGACGAGCGGATCAAGGTCGCCTACTGGCCGGGCTGCGTCTCGCGCGGCTTCACCCCCGAGCTGCACGGCTCGATGGCCTGGGTCGCCGAGGCGTTGGGGATCGAGCTGGTCGAACTCGACCGCGCCAACTGCTGCGGCGCCGGCGTGATCGCCGAGCACAACCAGGAGCTGGCCGACACGCTCAACGCCCGCACCTTCGCCCTCGCTCAGCAGACGGGGCTCTCGATGATGAACATCTGCTCGACCTGCCAGGGCGCGCAGTCGGAGTGCCAGCAGCGGCTCGACGCCGACTCGGCCTACCGCGCCCACGTCAACGAGGCGCTCTCCGGCCAGGGACTCGCCTACGAGAAGTCCGAGGACGGCTCCTGGAACAACAAAAACTTCCTCTGGCTGCTGGTCGAGGACTACGGGCTCGACAAGCTCGCGTCCCTGGTCAAGCGCCCGTTGAGCGGCCTCCGCGTCGGTCCCTTCTACGGCTGCTACATCGTGCGGCCGAAGGAACGGCTCGGCTACGACGAGTTCCCGGACCGCGACGTCTACCTGGAGAAGGTGATCGAGGTCCTGGGCGGCGAGGTCGTCGAGTACGACGGCGCCCGCAAATGCTGCGGCTTCCCGGTGATCACGATGAACCGCGAGACCTCGCTGAAGCAGGCCGGCACCCACGTCGGCGACGCGATCGACGCCGGCGCCGACTGCCTCGTCACCCCCTGCCCGCTCTGCCACCTCAACCTCGACATGCAGCAGCCGGAGGCGGCCAAGGTCGTCAACCGCGACCTCGGCCTCGCCGTCCTCCACCTGCCGCAGCTCGTCGGCCTCGCCCTCGGCGCCGAGCCGAAGCAGCTGGGAATGGGCAAGCACATCGCCTCGACCGGCTGGGTCGAGGAGCGCCTCTCCGCCGTCGCGGCGTAGTCGCGCCGCCCTAACCGAGCGTCAGCAGCAAACTGACGAAGCCGACGACGATCGTCGCAAACATCAGCAGCATCGTCCGCTGCAGGGCAATGATGTGGCCGGTCAGCTCTTTGAACTGAGCTTCGGAGCGATCGTCCACGCGGCGGAAGCCCGCGGCGTTCTGAGCCGCGTGATCGTCAAGTCGCCGGTCGGTCCAGTGGGCTCTCGCTTCCATGCAGGAAGCCTAGACGACAAAACGTCACACGTGGGTGACGCCTGTGTAAATTCTCTCAGTCGCGGCGCTGGCCGACCAGGTCGCGCTCGACCAGCAGCTCGGCCAGCTGGACGGCGTTGGTCGCGGCGCCCTTGCGAAGGTTGTCGGCGACGACGAACAGGTCGAGAGCGCGCTCGTTGCCGGGGTCGCGGCGGATGCGACCGACAAAGACGTCGTCCTTGCCGGCGGCTTCGGTCGCCAACGGGTAGCGCGCCCCGGCAGGATCGTCGACGACGGTGACGCCGGGCGCCGCGGCGAGCAGCTCGCGCGCCCGCTCCGGACTCAGCTCCTCCCGGGTCTCGACGTTGACCGCCTCCGAGTGTCCGGTCACCACCGGCACCCGCACGCAGGTGGCGCTGACCCGGATCTCGGGGTCGCCGAGGATCTTGCGGGTCTCGTTGATCAGCTTGCGCTCCTCGTCGGTGTGATCGTCGCCCTCGGGGAAGCTGCCGGCCTGGGCGAGGACGTTGAAGGCGATCTGGTGCGGGTAGACGCCGGCAACCGGCTGCTCGCCGGCCAGCACCGCCTTCGACTCAGCCATCAGGCCGTCGATCGCCGCCTTGCCGGTGCCGGAGACCGCCTGGTAGGTGGAGATCACCAGCCGCTCGATCCCCGCCTCGTCGTACAGCGGCTTCAGGGCGACGACCATCTGCATCGTCGAGCAGTTGGGATTGGCGACGATCCCGTCGTGCCCCTCCAGCGCCTCCGGGTTGACCTCGGCGACGACCAGCGGCACCTCGTCGTGCATGCGCCAGTAGCTGGTGTTGTCGACCACCGTGGCGCCGGCCGCGACGATCTTCGGCGTCCACTCGGCGCTGACCGAGCCACCCGCCGAGGAGAGCACCAGATCGAGGCCCTGGATCGACTCCTCGCTGACCGCCTGGCAGCGCAAGACCGAGCCGTTCCACTCGAGCTCGCGCCCGGCGGAGCGCTCGGAGGCCAGCGGCCGCACCTCGGCGGCCGGGAAGTCGCGCTCGGCGAGCAGGCTGAGGATCGTCGTCCCGACCAGCCCGGTCGCGCCGAGCACTCCGACTCTGTATTCGCTCATGCCGCTACGGCGTCCAGCTCGAATGCCTTGTGCAGCGACTGCACGGCATCCGGAACGCGGTCGGCGGCGATGACGCACGAGATCTTGATCGGCGAGGTGGAGATCATCTCGATGTTGATCCGCTCCGCTCCCAGCACCTCGAAGACCTTGGCGGCGACGCCGGGGTGCGAGCGCATGCCGGCCCCGACGATCGAGACCTTGCCGATTCGCTCGTCGGCGAACACCTCCCTGCTGACCTCGCCGAGAGCGGCGATCGTGTCGGTGGCGGTGGTGAGGTCGTCGCGGTCGACGGTGAAGGAGAGATCGGCGAGCCCCTCGCCGCCCACCGGCTCGTTCTGGATGATCACGTCGACGTTGACGCTGGCCTCGGCCAGGGCGGTGAAGATGCGGCCGGCGATCCCGGGCTCGTCGCGGACCCCCGTGAGGGTGACGCGGGCCTCGTTGCTGGAATGGGTGACGGCGGTTACGAAGGGTTGCTCCACGGTGTCCTCCTCGGCTACGACGAGGGTACCGGGACCGTCCTCGAAGCTGCTGCGGCAGTGGATCCGGACCCCGTGGTTGCGGCCGTACTCGACCGAGCGCAGCTGCAGGACGCCGGCGCCCGACGCCGACATCTCCAGCATCTCCTCGAAGGAGACGGTGTCGAGCTTGCGCGCCTCCGGGACCAGCCGGGGGTCGGCGCTGTAGACGCCGGCGACGTCGGTGTAAATCTCGCAGACGCTGGCGCCGAGGGCCGCCGCTAGGGCGACGGCGGTGGTGTCGGAGCCGCCGCGGCCGAGCGTGGTGACGTCGCGGCTGTCGGTGGAGACGCCCTGGAAGCCGGCGACGAGGACGATCCGGTCCTCGGCCAGGGCCCGCTCGATCCGGTCGGCACGAACGTCGACGATCCGCGCCTTCGTGTGGAACGAGTCGGTGACGATCCCGGCCTGGGAACCCGTCAGCGAGATCGCCTCGTGCCCCATGTCGTGGATCGCCATCGCGCAGAGCGCGCAGGAGATCCGCTCGCCGGTCGAGAGCAGCATGTCCATCTCGCGGGCGACCGGCCGCTCGGAGATCTCCATCGCCTGGGCGACCAGCTCGTCGGTGGTCTTGCCGCGGGCGGAGAGCACGGCGACGACGCGGTTGCCGGCCTCGCGCGCGGCGACGATGCGGCCGGCGGCGCGCTTGATCTGCTCGGCGCCGGCGACCGAGGTGCCCCCGAACTTCATCACGACGATGTCGGAGTTCGCTGCGCTCATCGGCCTGAGCATAAAGCGGGTCAGACCCCGGCGCAGCACGCTGACGATGCCGTCGGCAAGTGTGCCGGGTATCACACTTAGATATATCGAGCCGATATATTCTGCGGCGGTATGGAGCTGAGCCCTACCGCCTACGTGATCCTCGGGATGGTCTCTCGCGAGCCCCGGTCCGGCTATGAGATCAAAGCGGCGGTCGACAACACGACCCGGTTCTTCTGGGCCGCCAGCTACGGGCAGATCTACCCGGAGCTGAAACGGCTGGCGACGGCAGGGCTGGTGGTGGGCTCCGAGGTTCCGACCGGCGGTCGCAAGCGGACCGTCTACGAGATCACCGCCGACGGCGAAGCGGAGCTGAAGGCCTGGCTGCAGCGACCGCCGGAAACCTTCGAGATGCGCGAGGAAGGGCTGCTGAAGCTGTTCTTCGCCGACGTGCTGCCCCCCGAGGAGGCGGTGCCGACCCTGCGGGCGATGCGCGAGCACCGGCTCGAGGCCGGCGCCCGGCTGCGGGCGATGGAGCCCGCCGCGGAGGAGAAGGGAGACCCGTTCGTGCTGATGGTGCTGCAGGGCGGGATCGAGTTCACGACCTGGTTTGCCGAGTGGTGCGAGCGGATGGAGCAGCGGCTGCTGCAGCTCGCCGACGAAAGGAGCTGAGATGTTCGACGCCCTCGCCCGCCTCGCCGACGGCAAGGCCCGCCGCATCGGCCTGTTCGCGGTCGCCTTCTTCGTCCTCGCCGGCGTGTTCGGCGGCGGCGTCGCCGAACGGCTCGACCCCTACGGCGCCGAGGATCCGGCGACCGAGTCGATCGAAGCCCGCGAGCGCCTGCAGGAGGGCGGCTTCCGCACCCCGGCCGTGCTGGTGATCCTCCCCGACTCCCCCGTCGCCGACCCGGCGACGAAGCGGCGCGTTGCCCGTCTCTCACGGCAGATCTCCCAGCGCCCGGACGTGCAGTCGGTGCGCAGCTACTACAGCACCGGCGACCCCGCCTTCGTCTCGCGCGACAAGGGCTCCACTTACTTCGGCGTCGCCCTGCGGGCGACCGACGACAAGCAGCTGCAGGAGGCCGGCGGCGAGATCGCCGACGAACTGGCCGACGAGAAGGGCCTCGTCGTCGGTGGCTTCGGGGTCGCCACCAAACGGGTGAACGAACAGGTGGAGAAGGACCTGCAGCGGGCCGAGCTGATCGCCTTCCCGATCCTCTTCCTGCTCTCGCTGCTGTTCTTCCGCAGCCTAGTGGCGGCGCTGCTGCCGCTGATGATCGGCGGCCTGGCGATCGTCGGCACCTTCCTGATCCTGCGCCTGGCGAGCGAATTCGGCTCGATCTCGGTCTTCGCCCTCAACCTGACGACGGCGCTCGGGCTCGGGCTGGCGATCGACTACAGCCTGTTCATCGTCTCCCGCTACCGGGAGGAGATCGCCAAGGACGGGCCGGGGCTGGCGGCGATGCGCCGCGTCCTCGCCACCGCCGGGCGCACCGTCTTCTTCTCCTCGCTGACGGTGGCGGCGGCGCTCGCCTCGCTGCTCGTCTTCCCGCAGCGCTTCCTCTACTCGATGGGGCTCGGCGGCTCGCTGGTGGCGCTGTTCGCGGCGCTGATCTCGCTCACCGTCCTCCCCGCCGTGCTGACCATGCTCGGCAGCCGGGTCAACGCCGGCGCGCCGAGGTTCCTCCAGCGCCGGGCCGAGGCCGATGCCCGGCCCGACGAGCAGGGCTTCTGGTACCGGCTCTCGCGCTTCGTGATGCGCCGGCCGCTCGGCATCGCGCTGGTCAGCGGCGCGGTCCTGATCGCCCTCGGCCTGCCCTTCCTCAACATCAAGTTCAACACCGTCGACCCGACCGTGCTGCCGGAGGGGGCGGAGGCACGCGTCGCCTTCGAAGCCGTCAGCGAAGAGTTCCCCCCCTACCGAGACTCGCCGATGCTGATCTCGGTCGAGGGAACCCCGGCCGAGGCACGCGAGGTGGCGGCGGCGATGCGCCGGGCCGACGGCGTCGCCGAAGTGAGCCCGCCGCAGCGGCTCGGGAAGGGGACGAGCGCCGTCGTCGCGATCTCCTCGGACCCCTACGCGAGCGACGCCAGCGTCGAGACGGTCAAGGAGCTGCGGGAGCTGCCCGATCCGGGCGGCGCAACCGTGCGGATCGGCGGCGGCTCCGCCGAGTTCGTCGACTTCCAGTCCAGCCTCGCCGACCACCTGCCGCTGGCACTGGCGATCGTCGTCATCGCCACCCTGGTGATCCTCTTCCTGATGACCGGCTCCGTGGTGCTGCCGCTCAAGTCGCTGATCATGAACTTCCTCAATCTCAGCGCCGTCTTCGGACTGCTGGTGCTGATCTTCCAGGACGGCAGGTTCGAGGGCTTCCTCGACTACACCAGCCAGGGGGCGATCGAGCAGACCATGCCGATCCTGCTGTTCGCCGTCGCCTTCGGCCTCTCCACCGACTACGCGGTGTTCCTGCTCTCGCGGATCAAGGAGGCCCGCGACGAGGGTGCCTCGGACTCCGATGCCGTGGCGATCGGGCTCGAGCGCACCGGCCGGATCGTCACCGCAGCCGCGCTTCTGTTCGCGGTGGCGATGTTCGCCTTCGCCACCTCGGAGATCATCTTCATCAAGCAGAACGGCGTCGGCACGGCGCTGGCGGTGCTGATCGACGCGACGATCATCCGCGCCCTGCTGGTCCCCTCGCTGATGGAGCTGCTCGGCAGGTGGAATTGGTGGGCGCCGGCACCCCTGCGCCGCCTCCACCAACGCTGGGGGATCAGCGAGACGGCGAGACCCGAGAGCGTCTAGGGACCGGGTGGTAGTGAAGGAACAGTTCGGCCGCGGCCCGACCACGGTGAAAACCGAGTTCGCCGGGCTGACGGTCTCCTCGCCACCTATTGACAGCTATCAGTTCAATAGATATATGTAAATAGATGGGTGACTTTCAGCCGCTCTTCGGCCTCTCGCAGCCGACCGTCTCCCACGCCTTGAAGGAGCTCTCGGCTTGGCTCTGCCGCGGCATCGAGGCCAGCTGCGGCTGCGAGAGCTGATGGCGAACGCGCTCTTCGTCTGCCTCCACAACGCCGGCCGCTCGCAGATCAGCCAGGCGCTGTTCGAGCGCGCCGCCGGCGGTCGCCACGAGGGCCGCTCGGCAGGGACGACGCCGGGTGAGCGGGTCCACCCCGAGGTCGTGGAGGCGATGGACGAGCTCGGGATCGACCTTCGCGACCGCCGGCCGAAGCTGCTCACCGCCGCCGACGCCGAGTGGGCCGACGTGGTGGTGACGATGGGCTGCGGCGACGAGTGCCCCTTCGTGCCCGGGGTCCGCTACCTCGACTGGGACCTGCCCGACCCGAAGGAGCAACCGGTCGACGCGGTGCGCGCCACCCGCGATCAGATCGCGACGCGGGTCGAGGCGCTGGTCGAGGAACTCGACCGCGGCTGACGCCAAGCTCCCTGCGTGACCCGGGAGCGCTGGACCACCCTGCTCGTCGTCTCGGCGGCGACGGCGATGCTGCTGCTCGACGTGACGGTCGTCAACGTCGCCCTGCCGGCGATACGGACCGATCTCGACGCCAGCTTCGGCGAGATGCAGTGGGTGATCGACGCCTACGCGCTGACCATGGCGGCGACGCTGCTCAGCGCCGGCGCCCTCGCCGACCGGATCGGTCGCCGCGCCGTCTTCGCCTGGGGGCTCGCCGTCTTCACCGGCTGCTCGGCGCTCTGCGCGGTGGCGAGCTCGCCGCTCTTCCTCGACCTCGCCCGCGCCGCCCAGGGCGTCGGCGCCGCGGCGATGTTCGCCGCTTCGCTGGCGCTGCTGGCGAACGAGTTCCAGGATGCCGAGCGCGGCTTCGCCCTCGGCGTCTGGGGCGGGGTGACCGGAGCCGCGTTGGCGATCGGGCCGCTGGTCGGCGGCGTCCTCACCGACGCGCTCGACTGGCGCTGGATCTTCCTCGTCAACCTGCCGCTCGGCGCCCTGCTGATCTGGCTGACCGCCCGCTCGCTGCCCGAGTCTCGCGAGCAGCGCCCACGGCCACTCGACCTCACCGGGATGGTGACCTTCGGCGCCGCCTGCTTCCTCGCCACCTACGGCCTGATCCGCGGCAACGAGGAGGGCTGGGGCAGCCTCCCGATCGCCGGCTCGCTTGCCAGCGCCGCCGCCCTACTCGCCGCCTTCCTCCTGATCGAGCGCCGCGCCAAGGCGCCGATGCTGCCGCTGGAGCTGTTCCGCGTCCCGGCCTTCACCGGCACCGCCCTCGTCGCCTTCGCCCAATCGGTCGCGCTCTACCCACTGCTGCTCTTCCTCGCGATCTACCTGCAGCAGGGGCTGGGCTTCTCCCCCACCGAGACGGGCCTCCGCATCCTCCCCCTCACCCTGGTCCTAGTCGTCGTCGCCCCCGTCTCCGGCCGCCTCACCAACCGCTGGCCGCTGCGGGTGCCGCTCGCCGCCGGCCTGGTCCTGATCGGGATCAGCCTGCTGCTGATGCGCGCGGTCGACGCCGGCAGCGAGTGGACGGTGCTGCTGCCGGGCCTGCTGGTCGGCGGGCTGGCGATCGGGACGATCAGCCCCGCACTTGCCGCGGCGATGGTGAGCGTGCTGCCGGTCGAGCGCAGCGGCCTCGCTTCGGGGATCAACAACACCTTCCGCCAGCTCGGGATCGCGATCGGGATCGCTGCCCTCGGGGCGATCTTCGAGCACCAGTTCGGCCAGGAACCGAGCACGATGACGGGCCTGGTCGCCGGCCTCGACGCGGTCCTGCTGGTCGCCGCGGCGACCGCTTTCGTCGCTGCAGTCCTCGCCTGGCCGTTGCTCGGATCGCAGCGGTCTACTTCGGCCTAAACCGGGCCGCTAGGCGAAGGCTTGCGTGGCGCGGCGGCGCAGATCGGCGTTGAGCATGCCGGTGACGGCGCTCGGGGTCTCGCCGGCGGAGGGAACGGCGGCGCCGATCAGGCCGCTGGCGCGAAAGCCGTAGAGCGGGGCGACAACGCCGACCTCGCGGATCTTGCGGACCAGCTTGACTGCGTCGGCGGTATCGGCGCCGGGGCCACAGAGCAGGATCGCGGTCGGGTCGAGCGCAGTCAGGGCGCGGCCGAGGCGCTCGTCGCCGAGCTCGTTGGAGAGCATCAGGACCCGGAAGCCGGCGCGGCGGAGGGAAAGGTCGAGGGCCTGGGCGTGGACCTCCTCGGCATCCATCCCGTGGCTGGAGTCGAGCAGCAGGATGCCGGCCGGGCGCGAGGCGGCGGCGGCAAGGCGGCGGGCGCCGTGCAGCCATCCCGTCGCCCAGCGGGAAGCAAACTCGAGCTCCGCCTCGCGCTCCGGGTCGGCGGCGAGCCGGTCGATCGCCGGCAGCAGCAGCTCCTCGACGCTGCGCTCCAGCGGCCGCAGCGCCAGGCTTTCCTCCATCGCCCGGTCGGCGGCGTCCTCGTCGAAGATCTCCAGCGCGGCCAGCAGGCTGCCGTTGCTGGCGGGCGCCTCCTGTCGCTGGCGCGCCAGCTCGATCGCCGAGGAGATGTTGCCGGTCTCGGCGAGCGCGTCGCGCAGCGTCTGCAGCTCCATCAGCTCGTAATTGCGGTGGTTGCCGACGGTGCGCTTCGGCACCGGGTAGCCGTAGCGACGCTCCCAGCTGCGCAGGGTGTTGGGGCTGACCCCCAGTACTTCCGCGGCGGCATTGGTTCGGATTCCCGGCACGAACGGGATTCTCGCACCGGGTTTCCGGGTTTACACCGGTTATGGACAGATTTCGGGATTCCGGCAGCGATCTTGCAGAGGTTCGCGGCGGCTCAGCGGACCCGCTCGGGCTCCAGCGCACCGACCCCGACCGGTTGGCCGACCGCCCGCGCCCGCCACATCGCCGCGTCGGCCTTGTGCAACAGCAGCTCTGCCTCGGCGCCGTGCTCGGGGCAGGCCACCACCCCAGCCGAGATCGCGATCCGCAACCCCCCCGCTCGCTCCAGCTCGTCGAGCTGGGTCAGCAGCCGCTCCGCCATCTGCACCCCTTCGACCGTGCGCAGGTTCGGGGCGAGCACGCAGAGCGCGTCCTCCTCGAGCCGGTAGACCTCGTCGACGATCCGCAGACTGTCGCGCAGGGCCGCCCCGACCACCGAGAGCACTGTCTCCTGGCCACCGCCGACGTCGCCCGCCCGCGTCCCCGGCCCGGAGGCGTCGAAGACGACCAGGGCAAAGGGGTGGCCGTAGCGGCGGTGGGTCTCGACCAGCTGGTCGAGCCGGCGGCGCATATGGCCGGGGTGGAAGAGGCTCTCGAGGGCGGCGGTCTCGGGCGCGGCCCCGTTGGTGGCCGGTCCGGACTCGGCCTGCGCCACGCCGGCGGTGGCGCGCTCGTAGGCGGCGTCGACCACCGTCGCCGCGACCGCGCCGAAGTCCTCGGCCAACCGCGCGGCAGCAGCGGCAAACTCCTCGGCCCCGGCCCCCTGCAGCTCGGCCTCGAGCTTGCCAAGCAGCGTCGCCTGCAGAGAGGAGACCTCACGGGCCAGGCGCCCCGCCGGCGAGCCGCCAGAGCCGTTCTCCGATTCCGATCGCCTCGCCACGCACTGACCTTGGCGAAACAGGCGGACACCAGTCAGGCATAAAACCGCTATTTGCGGCCTGACAAATGTCCACTCAGGGAAGACTTTTTTGTGGCCGACGCTTAAGCGCTCGCCAACGCTTCCGGCAAGTGCAAACCCAAGAAAGAGGCTACAAAAGTGCTTAAAATGGCTACATGGAGAACAAAGTGGGAATCCGCGAGCTGAAGAACGGGACGAGCCGGGTCATCGAGCGGGTGGAGAACGGCGAGTCGATCACCATCACCCGGCACGGCAAGCCGGTGGCGCGAATCGTCTCCGTCTCCATCTCCCCGCGCCTGGCGGAGCTGATCGCCAGTGGCGTGGTGAGGCCCGGGGACGGCAGTCGCTACCTGCCCCCCGATCCGACCCCCCTACGCGGAGAGGGCCCAGAAGCTTCGGACTACGTCTCCGAAGGACGACGCTGAGTCTTTATCTGGACACCAGCGCCGTGATCAAGCTGCTTGCTCCGGAGACCGGCAGCGTGGAGGCACGCGCCGCCTACCTCGCAGCGAGCTCCTTCCTCTGCGCGAGCGTCGGCTACGTCGAGGCGACCTCAGCGCTGGCGCGAATGCGAAAGGGCGAGCGGATCACCACCGGACAGCTCCGCGAGAAGCAGGCGGAGCTGGAAAGGATCTGGCGGTCGGTGAGCGTCTACGCCACGAACGAGGCGCTGATCGACCTAGCGGCCCAAGTCGCCCAGGAAGACGCGCTCCGCGCTTACGACGCCGTCCACCTCGCCGCCGCGATCAGCTTCGCCCAGGGCGAGCCGCTCGAGTTCGCCTGCTGGGGCCGGGAGTTGCGCGAAGCCGCCAAGAAACGCGGCTTGACCTTGGTCCCGCGGTCGCTCTGACGATCGCTCAGCCGAGGCTGTGGCGGCCGGCGAGGGCCTTGCCGAGGGTGACCTCGTCGGCATGCTCGAGGTCGGCGCCGACCGGGAGGCCGCTGGCGAGGCGGGTGACGGCGACCTTGCCCCGCAGGTGCTCGGCGATGTGGAGGGCGGTCGCTTCGCCGGTCGTGGTCGGGTTGGTGGCGATCACGACCTCGCTCACCTCCCCCCCTTCGACCCGCCGCATCAGCTCGGCGATCTTCAGATCCTCGGCGTCGACGCCGTCGATCGGCGAGAGCGCGCCGCCGAGCACGTGGTAGAGGCCGCGGTACTCGTGGGTGCGCTCGATCGGGATCACGTCGGAGGGCTCCTCGACGACGCAGATCGTCGCTCGATCGCGGTTGGAGTCCGCGCAGATCCGGCAGAGCGGACCCTCGGCCAGGTTGAAGCACTGCTCGCAGAGGCCGACCCGTTCCTTTACCTCGCGGATCGCCGCCGCCAGCGCCTCGGACTCCTCGCCGGGGGCGCGGAGGATGTGGAAGGCGAGGCGCTGCGCGGTTCGCTGCCCGATCCCGGGCAGCCGGGCGAGCTCGGCGACCAGGCGCGCGAGCGGAGCGGGTCCTTCGCCGCTCACATCCCCGGCAGGCCGCCGCCGAGGCCGCCGGTGATCCCGCCCATTTTCGACTCGGCCAGCTGCTGCGCGGCGCGCAGGCCCTCGTTGACCGCGGCCTGGACCATCTCGGCCAGCATCTCGGCCTCCTCGGGGTCGATCGCCTCGGGGTCGATCGAGATCTCCCGCAGGGTGAGGTCGCCGCCCATCTTGACCTTGACCATGCCGCCCCCGGCGCTGGCCTCGACCGTCTCGTCCTTCAGCTGCTCCTGCGCCTGCAGCATCTGGCTCTGCATCTCCTGCGCCTGCTTCATCAGCGCGTTCACGTCGAACCCGCCCGGCATTCCGCCTCCGCGTGCCACTAACTGACCTCCTCCGCGTTGAACTCGCTTTTCAGTCGTTCCAAGATCGCCTTC
>DATHUE010000234.1:0-2039 GCA_035462545.1 Solirubrobacterales bacterium | reverse complement strand
TCGCGTACGCTGAACTGATGCGGGTCAAGTTCTGCGGGATCACCAATTTGGACGACGCGGCCGAGGCTGTGCTGCTCGGCGCCTGGGCTGTCGGGCTGATTCATTTCGACGGCAGCCCGCGCTGCGTGAAGCCCGATGTCGCGGCGGAGATCGGTGCCGCCTTCAGGCGCAAGTGCGAGGTCGTCGGGGTCTTCGTCAACCCCACCCTGGAGGAGGTCGACAAGGCGGTCGAGGACGCCGGTTTGACGATGGTGCAGCTGAACGGCGCCGAGGGGGCCCAGCTCTGCGGCGAGGTGGCGCGGCGGACGGGGGTCAAGGTGATCAAGGCGATCCACGTCGCCAGCGCCGCCGACGTCCACGCCGCGGAGGCCTACCGGACCGACTTCCACCTCTTCGACAAGCGCGGCAGGGGGCTCTGGGGCGGCACCGGCGAGCGCTTCGACTGGGAGCTGCTGCGCGGGCACCGCTCGGAGGTGCCGGCGATCCTCGCCGGCGGGCTGCGGCCGGACAACGTCGCCGCCGCGGTCGCGGTGACGCAGCCCTACGCGGTCGACGTCGCCAGCGGCGTCGAGGCCGAGCCGGGGCGCAAGGACCACGCCGCGATGGCGGCGTTCTTCGAGGCGGCGCAGCCGCGCGTCACGGCGCCATGAGCGCGATCGAGCAGCGCTTCGGCCCCTACGGGGGGCGCTACGTGCCGGAGACCCTGATCGCGGCCCTCGACGAGCTCACCGCGGCCTGGGGCGAGGCGCGCGAGGACGCCGGGTTCACGGCCCGGCTCGACCTGCTGCGACGCGACTTCATCGGCCGGCCGACGCCGCTCTACCTGGCCGAGCGGCTCTCCGAGCGGGTCGGCTCGAAGGTCTACCTGAAGCGCGAGGACCTCGCCCACACCGGCGCCCACAAGATCAACAACGCGGTCGGCCAGGCCCTGCTGGCGCAGCGGATGGGCAAGTCGCGGATCATCGCCGAGACCGGCGCCGGCCAGCACGGCGTCGCCACCGCCTGCGCCTGCGCCCTGCTCGGACTCGAGTGCGTCGTCTACATGGGCAGCGAGGACATCCGCCGCCAGGCGCCCAACGTCGAGCGGATGAAGCTGCTCGGGGCCGAGGTGGCGGCGGTCGAGGCCGGCGCCCGCACCCTCAAGGAGGCGGTCAGCGCCGCGATCCGCGACTGGGTCGCGAACGTCGAGGCGTCCCACTACGTGATCGGCTCGGCGGTTGGGCCGGCGCCCTTCCCCGCCCTGGTCCGCGACCTGCAGCGGGTGATCGGCGACGAGGCGCGCGAGCAGGCGCTCGCCGCCGAGGGCGTCCTGCCGACCCGGGTGATCGCCTGCGTCGGCGGCGGCTCGAACTCGATCGGCATCTTCGCCCCCTTCGTCGACGACGCCGAGGTCGAGCTGATCGGCGTCGAGGCGGCGGGCGAGGGGCTCGAGACCGATCGCCATGGCGCCTCACTGGGCCAGGGGCAGACCGGAGTCCTGCACGGCTCGCTCTCCTCGATCATCGCCGACGACGAGGGGCAGATCCTCGAGGCCCACTCGATCTCCGCTGGGCTCGACTACCCGGGGGTCGGGCCCGAGCACGCGCATCTGCGGGACACCGGCAGGGCGAGCTACTTCGCGGTCACCGACGTGCAGGCGCTGGCGGCGTTCGCCACGCTCTCGAAGCTGGAGGGGATCATCCCGGCGCTCGAGTCCAGTCACGCGATCGCGTGGCTGCTCGAGAACGGGGGTGGCGAGGGGTACGACGTTCTGTGTCTCTCGGGAAGGGGCGATAAGGACCTCGCCGAGGTGCTGTCGCAGGAGGAGTCCGGGGGATGACTCGCCGGAGCACCAGCATGGCGGCTCCGTCGAGCCATCCCCCGGACTCCTCCCTCGGTTCGTCTGGTGAGGAGCGAATCGCCGCCGCCTTTGACGCAGCCCGGGCTGAACAGCGGGCTGCTCTCATGCCGTACATGATGGCTGGGTATCCCGACCGCGAGAGCTCGCTTGCGGTGGCGAATGCTTATGTGGATGCGGGGGCGGATCTGATCGAGCTGGG
>DATHUE010000233.1:0-2615 GCA_035462545.1 Solirubrobacterales bacterium | reverse complement strand
CCTCACCGACGATGTCGGGCTTGAGGATGGTCGACGTCGAGTCCAGCGGGTCCACGGCCGGGTAGATGCCCTTCTCGGCGATGCCGCGCGAGAGCACGGTGGTCGCGTTCAGGTGGGCGAACACCGAGGCCGGCGCCGGGTCGGTGAGGTCGTCCGCCGGCACGTAGACCGCCTGCACCGAGGTGACCGAGCCGCGGTCGGTGGAGGTGATTCGCTCCTGCAGACCGCCCATCTCGGTCTCCAGGGTCGGCTGGTAGCCGACCGCGGAGGGCATCCGCCCGAGCAGCGCCGAGACCTCGGAGCCCGCCTGGACGAAGCGGAAGATGTTGTCGATGAACAGCAGCACGTCCTGGCCGCCCTGCTCGCGGTAGTACTCGGCCATCGTCAGGCCGGAGAGGGCGACGCGCAGACGGGCGCCGGGCGGCTCGTTCATCTGACCGAAGACCAGCATGGTCTTGTCGATCACGCCCGACTCTTTCATCTCCAGCCAGAGGTCGTTGCCCTCGCGGGAGCGCTCGCCGACGCCGACGAAGGCGGAGAGGCCGGAGTGCTCCTCGGCGATGTTGCGGATCAGCTCCTGGATCAGCACGGTCTTGCCGACGCCGGCACCGCCGAACAGCCCGACCTTGCCGCCTTTGGCGTAGGGCGCGAGCAGGTCGATGACCTTGATCCCGGTCTCGAGGATCTCCTGCGTCGGGGTCAGGTCGGAAGCCTCGGGAGCCGGGCGGTGGATCGGCCAGCGCTCGCCGTCGGCGGGGATCTCGGCGCCCTCGTCGATCGGCTCGCCGAGCAGGTTGAAGATCCGGCCCAGGGTGACCTCGCCGACCGGGACCGTGATCGGCCCGCCGCTGTCGACCACCTTGTCGCCGCGCTGAATGCCGTCGGTGGCGTCCATCGCCACCGCCCGCACGCGGTTGTCGCCGAGGTGCTGCTGCACCTCGCAGACCAGCTCGGCGGTTTCGCCCTCGCCGTTGCCGGCGGTCTCGATCGTCACCGCGGAGTAGATCTCCGGCAGCGAGTTGGGGAAAACGGCGTCGACGACCACGCCGGTGACCTGCTCGACTCGCCCTACGTTGCTTCCGTTCTCAGCCATTGCTTCCTTTTCTCGCTTTCCGGTCTACCCCAGCGCCTCGGCGCCGGCGACGACCTCCAAGATCTCCTGCGTGATCTCCGCCTGACGGGCCCGGTTCATCTCCAGGGTCAGGTCCTCCATGATCGACTCCGCGTTCTCGGCGGCGTTCCGCATCGCGGTCATCCGCGCTCCCAACTCGGAGGCGGCCGACTCGAGCAGCGCCCGGTAGACGGAGATCGTCACGTACTCGGGGACCAGCCTTGCCAAAAGCTCCTCGGGATCGGGCTCGTAGAACCACTGCGAGCGGCTCTGGGCGCGCTCGGCCTCGGTTTCCTCGCCAGCATCCTCGTCCTCGTCGGCTCCTTCGCCGATCACCTCGGCCTGCTGCAGGGGCAGCAGGGTCTGCCGCCAGACGTGCTGGGTCAGCGGCGAGACGTAACGGTTGTAGACCAGCTCGACCCGGTCGAGCTCCTCGTCGACGTAGCGCGCGGTCAGCTCCTCGCCGATTTCACGGGCGTTGGCGAAGGCGGGGCGGTCGGTGAACCCGACGTAGGAAGTGCGGACGTCCTGTTTGCGGAAGGTCAGCGCCGAGACGCCCTTGCGTCCGACCGCCGAGTAGCCGACCGAGGCGCCCTCGGAGCGAATCTCGGTGCCGAGCCGCATCCCCTCGCGGATGATGTTGGTGTTGAAGGCGCCGGCCAGGCCGCGGTCGCCGGTGACCAGCACCACCCCGACCCGCTGCACGTTCTCGCGCTCGACCATCACCGGCACGCGGGAGATGCCGCCCGCCTGGGCGGCGGCACGGCGGGTCAGCTTGCGCATCCCCTCCGCGTAGGGACGCATGTCCTCGATCCGCTGCTCGGCCCGGCGCAGGCGCGCCGCGGCGACCATCTCCATCGCCCGCGTGATCTTGTTGATGTTCTTGATCGACGCGATGCGATTCTTGACTTCCTTCTGGCTGGCCATGAGGGAACCCGCGGCTGGTTAGGCCGGCGTGGCCTCCTTGGCGTTCTCGCTGGCGGTGCGGGCCGGGGCCTCGCGCTCCTCGGCTGACTTCACACGGTCGGACTCGCCGGCCTCGAGCGGGTCGCCGTGCTCGTCGAAGTCGGGCCCGAAGTCGTCGACGAAGTCGGCGATCGCCTTGCCCAGCTCCTCCTCGTCGGCCTCCTCGAGCTTGCCGGTCGATTCGATCCGCGCCAGCAGGTCGGCCTTCTCGGCGTGGAGCCGGACCCGCAGGTCGGCGAGGAACTCGCCGACGCGATCGGTCTTGATCCGGTCGAGGTAGCCGCCGGTGCCGGAGTAGATCGAGGCGACCTGGTCGCCGACCGAAAGCGGCTCGCGCTCCTTCTGTTTCAGCAGCTCGACCAGGCGCTGCCCGCGGGTCAGGGCTTTCTGGGTCTCGGCGTCGAGCTCGGAGCCGAACTGGGCGAAGGCCTCGAGGTCGCGGTACTGGGAGAGGTCGAGGCGCAGTTTTCCGGCGACCTTCTTCATCGCCTTGGTCTGCGCGTTGCCGCCCACCCGCGAGACCGAGATGCCGACGTTG
>DATHUE010000232.1:0-8866 GCA_035462545.1 Solirubrobacterales bacterium | reverse complement strand
TCCTGGAGATCGGCTTCTCGCGACAGAAGAACGCCGGCACCGGCGTCGCCAAGGTGCTCGTCAACTTCGCGATCGTCGCGATCGCCTGGTGGGCTATCGGCTATGGCGTCGCGGAAGGAGGCGGCAACGACTTCTTCGGCGACACCGGATTCTTCTTCCACTTCGATCAGACGATCGGCAGCGGCGCGGAAGCGTTCCAGGTGGCCGGCTCCGACGCGATGCTGATGCTCTTCGGCATGGCCTTCTGCGCCGTCTCCCTGGCGATCGTCTGGGGCACGACCCTGGAGCGGATCAAGTTCGGGGCCTACGTGATCTACGCCGCGGTCTTCGGCGCGGTCATCTATCCGCTGATCGCGCACGCGGTCTGGGGCGGCGGCCTGCTCTCCGACATCGGCGGCAAGCCGGTGATGGACTTCGCCGGCTCCTCGGTGGTCCACCTCACCGGCGCGGTCGGTGCTCTCGCTGCATTGCTCCTGCTCGGCCCGAGGATCGGCAAGTACGACGCCGACGGCAACCCGCGGGCGATCCCGGGACACTCGATGCCGCTGGTCGGTCTCGGCGTGATCATCCTCTGGATCGGCTGGTTCGGCTTCAACGGAGGCTCGACCTTCGAAACCGCCGGCTCGTTCTTCGGCGAGGTGATGCTGAACACCCAGCTCGCCGCCGCCGCGGGCGTGATCGGCGCGTCCCTGGCGGTCTGGCTGAAGAGCCGCACGCTGGACGTCGGCATGGCCGGCAACGGCGCGATCGCCGGCCTGGTCGGGATCACCGCCCCGTCGGGCTTCGTCGAGTACTGGGCGGCGCCGATCATCGGCTTCGTCGCCGGGCTGATCGTCGTCTACGCGGTGCTGGCGATCGACCGGCTCCTCGACGACCCGGTCGGCGCCCTCTCCGCGCACGGCCTGGCCGGCATCTGGGGCACCCTCGCGGTCGGCATCTTCGCCTCGCCGCGGTTGATCGTCGAAGGCGCCGGGCCGGGGGTCTGGTACGGCATCTTCGGCGACGCCTCCCTCGGCACCGCCCTCGGGCAGCTGGGAGTCCAGGGGCTCGCCGTCGTCTTCACCTTCATCGTCGTCTTCGCGATCTCGATAGCGACCTTCGCGATCATCAAGGCGACGATCGGCCTGCGGGTGCCGGTCGAGGAGGAGGACGCCGGGCTGGACATCAGCTCGCACGGCATGTACGGGTACCCGGAGCAGTTCATCCCGCAGCCGGAGTACTCGACCGGGATGCCGAACACGATGGGCAGCAGCGGCGCCGCGATCCCGGCGGTGGCGCCCGCCCAGATGACCACGACGACCGAGTCCTAAGGAGGGCTGGACGCATGAAGAAGATAGAGGCGTTCATTCGCCACGAGGCGTTCGAGCCGATCCGAGCCGAGCTGCTCGACAAGGGGTTCCCTTCCCTGTCGATCGTCGAGGCCAAGGGCTCGGGCCGTCAGAAAGGCATCGTCGAGCGGTACCGCGGCTCGACCCTGACCGTCAACGTGCGGCCGAAGCTGAAGCTCGAGGTCGTCGTCGAGGACAAAGACAAGGCGGTCGTCGTCGAGACGATCCTCAAGCACGCCCGTACGGGCGAGGTCGGCGACGGCAAGATCTTCGTCCTGCCGGTGGAGGAGGCGATCCGCATCCGTACCGGCGAGGGCGGAGAGCCGGTCCTGCAGCTGCACGACGAGTCCGAAGTTCCCTCCTAGCGCCCAGCTTGTCCACGGGGGCGGTTAGCCTCGCCCCCGTGGACGAGCGAATTTCTCTGAGCGAGGCGGCGCGCCGCTCCGGCGTCCCGGCCAGCACGCTCAAACGCTGGGCGCAGGAGGGCATCGTCCCGGTCCGCCGCGGCCGCTGGACGGCCGCCGCCGCGGCCCAGGCGCGGGTCGTGGCACGGATGCGCGAGCGGGGCTACTCGCTCGAGGACCTGAAGCGGGCCGGGCGCGAGGGACGGCTCGCCTTCGGCTTCACCGAAGAGCTGTTCGCCGAGGGGGACGAGCGGATCACAGTCGACGACCTCGCCGAGGAGACCGGGCTGGAGCCGCAGCTGATCGAACGGATCCTGATCATCCTCGGCACCCCGAAAGCCCAGCAGCGCCAGCTGACCCCGGGCGACGTCGAGGCCCTGCGCCACTGTGCCCGTGTCCTCGCTGCCGGCTTCCCGCTCGTCGCCTTCCTGCAGCTGGTCCGCGTCTATGTGCAGTCGATGCGGCGGATCGCCGACGCCGAGGTGCGGCTCTTCCATCTCTACGTGCACGAACCGATGATTCGCGACGCCGTGCCCGAGTTGGAGATGGCGGAGGAGATGGGGGAGCTGGCCGGCGACATCCTGCCCCTGGCCGCGCCCTTGACCGAGTACCTGCACACCCGCTACCTGCGCTATTACGTCGAGCAGGACGTGGTCGGGCATATGGAGTCGGGGCTCGGTGCCGACACGGCGGAAATCGAACTCGGTCAGATCGCCGTCACGCTCTGCTTCATCGATCTCACCGGCTTCACCCGCTACACCGAGGAGGAGGGCGACCTGGAGGCGCTCGACGTGGTCGAGAACTTCGTCGCCACCGTCGAAGAGACGCTGCCGCGCGAGGCGACGATCGTCAAGACGATCGGCGACGAGGTGATGATCGTCTCGCCCGACGCCGCCTCGCTGACCGCCTGGGCGGTCGAGTTCCTCAGCCGCTTCCCCGAGCGACCGCGGCCGCGGGTCGGGATCCACTGCGGCGAGGCGGTCTACCGCGACGGCGACTACTTCGGCGGCCAGGTCAACCTCGCCCACCGCGTCGTCAGCCGTGCCCTCGCCGGTGAGGTGCTGGTCACCGATCGGGTCGCCGAGACGATCGCCGGCGACGATCGGCTCGTCCGCGAGCCGATCGGCCAGGTCAGCCTCAAGGGCTTCCCGGCCCCGACCGACCTGTTCGTCGTCCGTCCTGCCGGCTGACTCCTACACTCGGGCCGTGGACGCCGACCTGATCCTGGAGCGGGTGCGCGAGGGGGGGATCCTGGTGCCCGGCGAGCCTCTGGTGGCGATGCTCTCCGGCGGCCGCGACTCGGTCTGCCTGCTCGACTTGGCGGTGCGGATCGCCGGTGCCGAGGCGGTGACGGCGCTGCACGTCAACTACGGGCTGCGCGACGACTCGGACGAGGACGAGCGTCACTGCGCCGAGCTCTGCGAGGGCCTCGGGGTGCGGCTCGAAGTCGAGCGGCAGCGGCGGCCCGAGGGCGCCGGCAACCTCCAAGCCTGGGCCCGCGACAGGCGCTACGCGGCCGCGGCCCGCCTGGCGCTCGCCGCCGCGTCCGGCGAGGGGGAGGCGACGATCGCCACCGGCCATACCGCCGACGACCAGGTCGAGACGATCCTCTACCGGCTCGCCTC
Organism: Solirubrobacterales bacterium; assembly: GCA_035462545.1. Taxonomy (GTDB): domain Bacteria; phylum Actinomycetota; class Thermoleophilia; order Solirubrobacterales; family 70-9; genus VAYN01. Next base: position 5,509 of record DATHUE010000232.1, on the reverse strand, counting down.
CTCGCCGAGCCGGCGGGCCCTGCTGGGGATGAAGCCGCGCGACGGGCGCCTGGTCCGCCCGCTACTGGCTCTGACCCGGGCCGAGACGACCGCCTACTGCGAGGCGCGCGGACTCACTTGGCGCGACGACCCCAGCAACGAGGGCGACGCCTACGCCCGCAACCGCGTCCGCCACGGCCTGCTGCCGGCGCTGGCCGAGATCCACCCGGCGGCGGCCGCGAACGTGCTGCGCACCGCCGAGCTGCTGCGCGACGAGGCAACCGTGCTCGACGCCCTGGTCGAGGCGGAGATCGGCGCCGCCGGCGCGCCGCGCGCGACGATCACCCTCGAGCGCCTGGGCGCGCTGCCCCCGGCGCTGCGCCGCCTCGTCGTCCAGCAGCTCGCCGACGGCGCCGCCGGCCGCCCGGTCCCCGGCGCCGCCCGCTTCGCCGAGCAGGTCGCCGGGCTGCGCCGTACCGGGCGGGCCCAACTCGACCTCGGCGGCGGCGTTCGCGCCGTGGTCGAGTCCGGCGTCCTGCATGCCGAGCGCTGAGGGTCGACAGAGGGTCTCCATAGAGAGAGGGTCTCTATATCTAGACTGCGGCCGGTGACGGATCCGGCGATCGGGGAGACGCTCGTCTCGAGCGAGGAGCTGCGGCGGCGGGTGGCCGAGCTCGGCGCCGAGATCAACCGCGATTACGCGGACCGCGAGCTGGTGATGATCGGGGTGCTGAAGGGGGCGGTGCTGTTCCTCGCCGACCTGATGCGCAGCCTGGACGTGCCCTGCGAGGTCGACTTCATGGCCGTCTCCAGCTACGGCTCGCAGACCGACTCCTCCGGAGTCGTCCGCATCCTCAAGGACCTCGACGCCCCGATCGAGGGCCGCCACGTGCTGATCGTCGAGGACATCATCGACTCCGGCCTCACCCTGCACTACCTGATGCGCAACCTCAACGCCCGCAACCCGGCCTCGCTCGAGGTCTGCGCGCTGCTGACCAAGCCGGAGCGGCTGCGGGTCGACCTTTCGCCCCGCTACGTGGGGTTCGAGATCCCCAACCGGGTCGCGATCGGCTACGGGCTCGACCACGCGCAGCGCTACCGCAACCTCGATTAAGTCGCCGCGCTCGCCGACCAGGGCGCCTAAATCGCCCTGGTACGCTGATTTTCACCCGTGAGGCGGTTTTTCAAAAGCGCGGCGTTCCCGATCCTGTTGGTGGTCATCCTCGCCTTCGTGGCGCAGCGGGTGATCAGCCCCGGTGACGAGACCCCCTCGCCTCCGTACAGCGAGCTGGTCCAGCCGAAAACCGGCCTGATCGCCGAAGGCCTGGTCGAGAAGGTCGACGTCAACCCCAAGGACCACACGCTCGACGTCGAGCGGACCAACGGCGAGAACTACTCGACCGGCTACCCGCCCGAGGACGAAGAGCGGCTGATAACGGTGCTGGGGAAAGGCCAGACCAAAGAAGGCGACCCGATCACCACCGAGGTCCACGGGACCGGCGGCTCCAGCCTCCTCTCGCTGCTCACCTACGTCCTCCCCTTCGTCCTCTTCTTCGGCTTCTGGATCTTCCTCATGAACCAGATGCAGGGCGGGGGAAGCCGGGTGATGAACTTCGGCAAATCGAAAGCGAAACGGATGTCCGTCGACGCGCCGAAAATCACCTTCCGCGACGTCGCCGGGGTTGACGAGGCGGTGCAGGAGCTGGGGGAGATCAAGGAATTTCTCGAGAACCCGAAGAAATTCCAGTCGCTCGGCGCCCGCATCCCCAAGGGCGTACTGCTCTACGGCCCGCCCGGCACCGGTAAGACCCTGCTCGCCCGCGCCGTCGCCGGCGAGGCGGGCGTCCCCTTCTTTTCGATCTCCGGCTCGGACTTCGTCGAGATGTTCGTCGGCGTCGGCGCCAGCCGCGTCCGCGACCTCTTCGAGCAGGCCAAGCAGAACTCGCCCTGCATCATCTTCATGGACGAGATCGACGCCGTCGGCCGTCACCGCGGCGCCGGCATGGGCGGCGGCCACGACGAGCGCGAGCAGACCCTGAACCAGCTGCTCGTCGAGATGGACGGCTTCGAGATGAAGGACAACATCATTTTGATCGCGGCCACCAACCGCCCCGACATCCTCGACCCGGCGCTGCTGCGGCCCGGCCGCTTCGACCGCCAGGTCGTCGTCGACCGGCCCGACCGCAAGGGCCGCAAACGGATTCTCGAAGTCCACACCCGCGGCAAGCCGCTGGCACGGGCGATCGACCTCGACGCCCTTGCCGGTCAGACCCCCGGTTTCACCGGTGCCGACCTCGCCAACCTGATCAACGAGGCGGCGCTGCTGACCGCCCGCTCCGGCCGCCGCGAGATCACCATGGTCGAGCTGGAGGAGGGGATCATGCGGGTGGTCGCCGGTCCGGAGAAGAAGACCCGGGTGATGAGCGAGAAAGAGCGTCTGGTAACCGCCTTCCACGAGATGGGGCACGCGATCGTCGGCCACCTGCTGCCGAACTGCGACCCGGTCCACAAGGTCTCGATCATCAGCCGCGGCCAGGCGCTCGGGTACACGATCAGCCTGCCTTCGGAGGACAAGTTCCTCACCTCGCGCGCCGAGCTGACGGACACGATGGCGATGACCCTCGGTGGCCGTGCCGCCGAGGAGATCGTCTTCGGCGAGATCACCACCGGCGCCTCCAACGACCTCGAAAAGGTGACCGAGACCGCGAAGCAGATGGTGATGCGGTTCGGGATGTCCGAGCGGCTGGGCCCGCGCGTCTTCGGCCACGACCGCGGCCAGCCCTTCCTCGGCCGCGAGTTCTCCTCAGAACCCGACTACTCCGACGAGATCGCCCGCGAGATCGACGACGAGATCCGGCGGATCGTCGAGAGCGCCCACCAGACCGCCAAGGGCCTGCTCAACGACATCCGCGAGCATCTCGACCGGATCTCCAACCTGCTGCTGAAGCGGGAGACGATCGACGCCGAGGAGTTCGTGGCCCTGCTCGAGGGCAAGTCGGAGGAGGAAGTCTTCGCCGCCAAGGACGCCGAGGAGGCGAAGAAGGCGGAGGAGCCGGCTCCCGAGCCGGAGCCGGCTCAGCGCGAGGGCGCCCGTCCTCGCACCCATACTCCGCCGCGTCCGGGTTATGCGGGTGGAGACGCCAGCTGAGCGGTAGGGAAGGGCGGGGCACCCCCTGCCTGGACAAGCCATCGCGCTAGTCAGCGCGATGGCTTTGAGTATCCGCCCGTTCAGGGGGTGCCCCGCCCTTCCTCAACGGGAAGCGATACTCCCCCCGTGCAAAGCAGGCAGGAATCGGCGGGCGGGGTGCGGCTCATGGGCGTAGTGAACGTCACCCCCGATTCGTTCTCCGACGGCGGCATGTTCCTCGACCCCGAGGCGGCGATCGCGCACGGTCGGCAGCTGATCGAGGACGGGGCGGCGATTCTTGATGTTGGCGGGGAGTCGACTCGGCCGGGGGCGGAGCCGGTCTCGGTTGAGGAGGAGCTGCGGCGGGTGGAGCCGGTCGTCGCCGGGCTCGCGGGGGCCGGCGCCGAGATCTCGATCGACACCTCGAAGGCGGCGGTCGCGGCCGCCGCGCTCGACGCCGGGGCGACGATCGTCAACGACGTCACGGCGCTGCGCGGCGACCCCGGGATGGCGGCGCTCTGCGCCGAGCGCGAGGCGACCGTCGCCCTCATGCACATGCGCGGCGAGCCGCGGACGATGCAGGAGGCCCCGCACTACGAGGACGTCGTCGCCGAGGTCCGGAATTTCCTCGCCGAGCGGCTGCGCGCGGCGGAAGATGCCGGGATCGCCGCCGAGCGGATCTGGCTCGACCCCGGGATCGGGTTCGGCAAGACCGCCGCCCACAACTTCGAGCTGCTCGGCCGGCTCGGGGTCCTGACTGAGCTGGGCCGGCCGCTGCTCGTCGGCACCTCGCGCAAGAGCTTCATCGGCGGCGCCGACGGCTCACCGGTGGACGAGCGGATCGGCGGCACGATCGCCTCCTCGGTACTCGCCGCGGCGGCCGGGGCTGAGGTGCTGCGCGTCCACGACGTCGCCGAGGTCGGGCAGTCGTTGACGGTCGGGGCAGCGATTCTCGGGTAGGTTGCAGGCGCGATGGAGCCACAGGGCAACGGGATCGACTCAAGTGCCGAAGTCGAGCTGCGCGGGCTCTCGATCTACACCCACCACGGGGTCAGCGAAGCCGAGCAGGAGGTCGGGCAGCGGCTCGAGTTCGACGTCTCCTTCGACGTCCCCGACTGCGATGCGGTGCTCACCGACCGCCTCGAGGACACGGTCGACTACGCCCAGGTCTGCGACATCGTCGCCCTGGCGGCGACCGAGCGCAGCTACAAAACCCTGGAGCGCCTCGCCCAGGTGGTCGGCGAGCGGCTGATGGAGCGCTACGGCTGCGAATCGGTGCGGGTGCGGGCGGCGAAGCCGGAGCCGCCGCTGCCGCTGGCGATCCAGGAGGTCGCGGTCGAGGTCACCCAGGAACGGTCCGTCGACGACGAAGCCGACGGCGCCGGCGGCTAGCCGGTGGCCAGCGGTTACCTCGGGCTCGGCTCCAACGTCGGCGACCGCGGCGCCGAGCTGCGGGCGGCGATCGAGCTGCTGCCGGCGCACGGCGTCGAGGTGGCGGCCGTCTCCTCCGCCTACGAGACCGAGCCGGTCGGCGAGGTGCTCGACCAGGCCGACTTTCTCAACGCCGCGATCCGGATCGAGACCGGGCTGGAGCCGGAACCGCTGCTCGACGCCTGCAAGGCGGTCGAGGCCGAGCGCGGCCGCGACTTCGCCGCCCGCCGCCACGCCCCCCGGCCCCTCGACGTCGACCTGCTGCTGCTCGACGATCTCGAGCTGCAGACGCCGCGGCTGACGCTGCCGCACCGCGAGGTCGCCCGCCGCCGCTTCGTCCTCGTCCCCCTGCTGGAGCTCGATCCCGAGCTGGCGCTCCCCGACGGCACCCGCCTCGCCGAGGCGCTGGCGGCGCTGCCGCCCGGTGAAACGGTCGCGCTAAGCGCTGAGCGGCTCTAGCCAGGCCCGCGGCAGGATCGCCGGGGTGTGGCCGGGGTAGTCCGGAACGAAGCGCTTCGCCAGCTCGGCTGCGGGCCGGCCCTCGATCGCCGGCCGCAGGTCGTCGAGGGTCATCGCCAGGCCGATGCTGGGGGCGATCTGGAAGTCGGCGGCGTTCGGCTGCTCGCCGTTCAGGGTGCCGTCGGCGATCCAGGCGTCGATCTTGTCGAGCATCCCCGGCAACGCGTTGATCGCGCTGCGGGTGTTCTCGTCGCTGACTTCGTTGAAGCGGGCGGAGAGGGCGACGATCGGGCCACCGGTCGCCACCGCGAGCCCGATCGGAATGCCCAGCTTGGCACCCTCGGAGTAGCTGCGCAGCGACGACTTGTCGCGCTTGATCGTCCACCAGAGCAGCTGTCGGACCGGGTGCTGCAGTCGCTCGTCGCCGAACCGCTCCGCCTCCTCGACCGCGGCGCGCTTCTGCGGGTCGGCGGGGAACAGCGACGGCACCGGGCGCAACCGCTCCAACTCGCG
>DATHUE010000231.1:0-11195 GCA_035462545.1 Solirubrobacterales bacterium | reverse complement strand
AGCGGTCGTGTTCAGGGAGATCCTCACGATGCGCGTAGACCAAGACGTTGACGTCAGCGAGGATCAAGCCAGGTCTTCGTCCATCAGGTCACGAACAGCGCGGTTGTCGCTGAGGTCAACGCCGGGGCGCAGTCCCCCCTTCCCATAGGAAGCCAGCTCAACGGCGGCTCTCGTACCCGCCTCGCCGCGCATGCCAGCAAGCCGGTCCCGCAGCGCCTCGGCGATCAGCTGAGTCAGCGTGATCCCCTCCTCCGCCGCCCGCACCTTCGCCTCTCTCATCAAGGCGTCTTCGAGCCTTACAGTGGTTCTCATATGTCAAAACATACATATTTAGACATATATATGTCAATGGCCGATGCCTCAAATGTGCAGCTCGAACTCGTGCTCGCCGACGCGGACGTCGTCGCCGGCCTCGAAGCCGGCCTTGGTGAGGGCGGCGATCACTCCGATCTCGCGCAGGCGCTGCTCGAGGTAGGCGAGCGATTCTTCGTTTTTGAGGTCGTGGCGCTCGAACAGCAGCTCGACGCCGCGGCCGAGGATGCGGAAGCCGCCGTCGTCCTCGCGCTCGACCCAGTAGCCGCCCTCGCCGGCGGGGCGGTAGACGCGATGCTCGGCCTCGAACTCCTCGGCGGGAGCGCCGGGGGCGGCAACTTCCGGCGCCTCGTCGGGCAGCTCGGCGAGGATCTTCTGGCGCAGCTCGTCCAGCCCCTCGCCGGTGGCGGCGGAGACCGCGATGACACCGCTGACCCGGTCACCGAGCCGCTGGCTCCACTCGGCCACCGCTGCCTCGGCCTCCTCGGATGGGACCAGGTCGCGCTTCGAGAGCACGACCAGCTCCGGCAGCAGCTCGAGGCCGCCGCCGTAGGCGGAGAGCTCGCCGCGGACCAGCTCGTAGCTCGCCGCCGGCTCGCCTTCGGCCGGAACCAGCTCAACTAGGTGGACCAGCATCGAGCAGCGCTCGACGTGGGCGAGGAACTCATGCCCAAGCCCCGCCCCCTCGGCGGCGCCCTCGATCAGCCCCGGGATGTCGGCGACCACCGCCTGGCGGTCCTCGCCTTCGATCGTGCCGAGGACCGGCGAGAGCGTCGTGAACGGGTAGTCGCCGACCTTCGGCGCCGCCCGGGTCAGCCGCCCCAGCAGCGAGGACTTGCCCGCGTTCGGCAGTCCCACCAGGCCGACGTCGGCGAGCAGCTTCAGCCGCAGCTCGATCCAGCCCTCCTCCCCCTTCGTCCCCTTCTCGGCGAACCGCGGCGCCTGCCGCACCGAGGTCGCGAAGCGCTTGTTGCCGTGGCCGCCGCGACCGCCGTGGGCAACGACTGCCCGCTGCCCCGCTTCGACAAGATCGACTACGGCTCCGTCGACCGTTTCCGCCTGCGTCCCCGGCGGAACGAGGATCTCCCGATCCTCGCCGCGAGCCCCCTGCTTGTTGGCCCCCTGCCCGTGGTGTCCCCTCTCCGCCCTGAAGTGCTTGCTCCCCCTGAGGATGCCGAGATCCCGCCGCGACGAGTCGCAGACCAGCACCACATCCCCGCCATGCCCCCCGTCGCCCCCATCGGGCCCGCCACGAGGCACATGCGCCTCCCGCCGAAAGCTGACGCACCCATTCCCCCCGGCCCCACCCTCGACCCAGATTTTGGCCTTGTCATCCATAGAACTGGAGAGAGTAATCCCGCTCCGGCAAGTCGCTGGACTCAACGCGGCCCAACCGGCCACCGCATCTGCCCTACAGGACCGAGCCAAAACCGGAACGAGTTGGAGGCCCGGTGCCTCCTCCCAAAACACTCCAGCGCGGCCTCCGGCCGCGCGTTTTGGGAGGGGGCACCGGGCCTCCCTCCCTTTCAGGATCTAGTCGTCCTGCTGAACGTAGATCGTGCGGCCCTTACGGCTCGTCTTGAAGTCCACGCGCCCAGCCCGGGTGGCGAAGATCGTGTGATCGCGGCCGATGCCGGTGCCCTCGCCGGGCCAGAAGCGGGTGCCGCGCTGGCGGACGATGATCTCGCCGCCGCTGACCTGCTCGCCGGCGAAGACCTTGACCCCGAGCATCTTCGGGTTCGATTCGCGGCCGTTGCGGCTGGAGCCGAGTCCTTTCTTGTGAGCCATCGCTAGGCCTCCTCTTTCTCGGCTTTCGCGGCGGGCTCTTTTTTCGCTGCCGCTTTGCGGGCGCCGGCTTTGATCTCGGTCACCTCGAGTTTGGTCAGCTCGGAGCGGTGCCCGGCACGCCGGCGGTAGCCCTTCTTCGCCTTGTATTTGAAGACTTTGATCTTCTTGCCGCGCAGGTGCGCGGAGACCTTGGCCTCGACTTTGACCTTCTCCAGCTCCTTCGGCGCCGCGACGACCTCTTTGTCGCGGAACATCACCGCGCGCAGGGCGACCTTGTCGCCCTCCTTGGCATCGAGGCGATCGACGAGCAGGGACGTGCCCTTCTCGACTTTGTACTGCTTGCCTCCGGTTTCGACCACTGCGTACATGCTCACTCGTCCTTGCTGCCTTGTTTGGCGCGCGAACGGCCCCGGCCACCTCGGCGGCCGCGGCTGCGTTTGCTGCGCGAGGCGCCGGATTCTAGCCCGCCCTCGCTCTCGCCGTCTTGCGCGTTGCCGTTCGGGGACTCGCCGCCCAGCAGCGAGGCCACCGCGGCCGAGCGCTCGACCTCCTCGATCCGGACCAGCTTGCGGTCGCCGATGAAGCGACCACCGCCGGTCACGGAGACGATGTAGGAGTCGATTCGGGCGACCGCGTCGTCGGCGTTGTACATGTGCGGCTCGTCGATCTTGACCAGCACCTCCTCGCCCACCTTGAACGGCAGCGCCCGCTCCTCGATCTCCTCGCGGCTGCCGGACTCGAGCAGGACGAAGGTCTCGATCGGCAGCGCGTCGCCGCCCTCGAAGTGGAACCGCTTGCCGGTGTCCGCCTCGATCTCGGCCAGGCCGCTTTCGGGATCGGTCAGTTCCGCCGCCACCTTCGGGTTGACCCGCAGCAGGAAGGCTTCGGAGTCCCCCGCGGCGATTTCGCGCAGCTTGCGGAGGCCGTCCAGCGCCACCGTCTCGGCCGATAGGACGACGCCGTCGCCGCCGCAGGTCGGACAGTTCTCGGTGAGGATCTCGCGCACGCCGTCGGTGACGTTCTGACGCGTCATCTCGACCAGGCCGAGCGGCGAGACCTCGACCACGTAGCTCTTCGACTTGTCGGTGTCGAGCGCTTTGCGCAGCGTCTTCAGGACCTTGTCGCGGTTGCTGGCCCGCGCCATGTCGATGAAGTCGATGACGATGATGCCGCCGATGTCGCGCAGCCGCAGCTGTCGCACCGCCTCCTCGGCCGCCTCGGTGTTGACTTTCGTGATCGTCTCCTCGAGCCCGCCTTTGCCGCGGCCGGTGAAGGAGCCGCTGTTGACGTCGATCACGGTCAGCGCCTCGGTGTAGTCGATGATCAGGTAGCCGCCCGAGGGCAGGTCTATCCGCCGGCCCAGGGTCGACTGGATCTCGGCGTCGATCTTCCACTTCTCGAACAGCGGCTGATCGCCCTCGTAGAGCTCTACCCCGTCGACCAGCTCCGGCGCCGTGCGCTGGAAGAAGCTGGTCACCCGTTCGAACTGCTTCGGCGAGTCGATGATCGCCTTCTCGAACTCGCTGAGGAAGACGTCGCGCAGGACCCGCACCGGCAGGTCGGCCTCCTGGAAGACCAGGGCCGGCGCCTTGGTTTCGTCGGTCCGCCGCTCCAACACCTCGGTGAGGCGCCGCAGGTAGACGATCTCGCGCACGAAGTCGGGTTTTTTCGCCCCGTGGGCGGCGGTGCGGACGATCAGGCCGCCGTCCTTGCCTTTGTGGATGCGGTCGACCATCTTCCGCAGCCGGTCGCGCTCTTTGTCGGCCAGCCGGCGGCTGACGCCGACGCCGCTGCCCTGGGACGCGTAGACCAGATAGCGGCCGGCGATCGAGACGTTCATCGAGAGCCTGGCGCCCTTGCTCTTCAGCGGGTCCTTGACGACCTGGACGACGATCTCCTGACCGGGCTTCAGCAGCTCGGTGATGCGGCGGCCGTGGCCGCGGCCCCGCTTCGGCGCCTGCTCGCCGCCGGGCAGGACGATCTCGTCGACGTGCAGGAAGCCGTTGCGCTCGAGGCCGATGTCGACGAAGGCGGCCTCCATGCCGGCGAGGACGTTGTCGACCTTGCCCTTGTAGATGTTGCCGACGATCGAACGACGGCCGCGGCGCTCGATGTAGAGCTCCGCCACGTCGCGCTTGCCGCCCTTCTGCTTTGCCTCGAGGACGGCGACTCGGGTCTCGCCGTGCTCGGCGGAGACCAGGATGGTTTTCTTCATTTCTTGTTTGCTCAGTTCGGGTAGGTACGCGAGCCGGGTGCCGTTCTGGTCACCAGGCGAACCTGCCCCTCTGGCTGCGACGCGCCTGGATGTGAATGCTCTCCAGAACCCCGATCGCGAGGAAGGTCGCGACCACGGAGGATCCTCCGTAGCTCATCAAGGGTAGGGGAATGCCGGTGATCGGCATGATCCCGAGGTTCATTCCCACGTTGACGAAGACCTGGAACAGCAGCGAGACGGCGATGCCGCCTGCGACCAGGACCCCGTAGGAGTTCTTCGAGAGAGTCACGATCCGCAGCGCCCGCCAGAGCAGCAGGGCGTATAGGGATAGGACGAACGCGGCGCCGAGGAATCCGTAGCGCTCACCGATCACCGCGAAGATGAAGTCGGTGTGCCGCTCGGGGACGAAGTCGAGCCGCGTTTGGGTGGCACGGTCGCCTCGGCCGGTCTCCTCACCGGATCCGATCGCGACCATCGATTGGTTCTGTTGGTAGGCCGCGCCGCCGGGGTCCGCGCTGGGGTCCAGGAACGAGGTGAGCCTCTGCTCCTGGTAGCCCTTCAGCAACGGAACCCCCGCGGCGGGGGCCAGGAATAGGACAAGCGAGACGAGTGCCGCCAGGCAGCCGCCGATCAGCGCGAAGTGCGTCCAGCGGACGCCCCCGAAATACATCACGGCGAGAGTGGCGACGACGAACACCAGTGAGGTGCCGAGGTCCGGCTGCAGGAACACCAGCGCAGCCGGCGCCAGGCCGAGGCAGAGGTAGCGCACCGTGCGCCCCCTCGGGGAGCCCCGCCTGGCCCCATCGATCACGAACCCGGCAAGCGCAAGCACGAGCAGGAGCTTGCCGAGCTCCGATGGCTGAAAGGAGAAGAAGGGGAAGTCGAATGCCCGTCGCGAGCCCTTGGCGGCGAAGCCGAAGACGAAGACGAGCGCGATGCTGACGCAGAGGAAGGTGTAGATCCCGACCCGCAGCTCGCGGAAGCGCGAGTAGTCGATCCGGCTCAGCAGCACCATTCCGACGACGCCCATCGCCGCGTAGATCAGCTGCCGGTCGACGAAGTAGCGAGGGCTGCCGGGGACGTCGTGCAGGGTCGCCTCGCCGAGCGTGAAGACGCTGAAGGCGACCAGCGCCATCGCCGAGAGCGCCAACGGCCAGTCGAGGTCGGCAAGGCCGAGCCGCTCGGCGATGCCGGGCCGGAGGGCGAAGGGCTCTGCGCGGGGGTGTCGGGTGCGGGTGGCGTACATCTCAGCCGGGACTGCCGCCGTTTTCGCCACTGGTGGCGCGGGCGTGCTTGTCGAAATACGCTTCGAGGATAGAAAGCGCGGCGGGTGCGGCGGTTTCCGCCCCGAACCCGCCCTCCTCGAAGGTGACGGCGGTGACGATCTTCGGGTCAGGATACGGGGCCAGGACCACGTACCAGGACTGGTCGGCGTAGCCTTCCCGCTGGGCGGTCCCGGTCTTGCCCGCGACCGGCACCGGGAAACCGCCGAAGATCCCGTAGGAGGTGCCGCCCGGCACCTGCGCGGCCTCGTGCAGCCCCTGCATGATCTGGGTCCGGTAAGCCGGGTCGATCTCGATCCGGCGCTGGATCGGCGAGGAGAACTCCTTCAGCACCCGCCCCGCCGCGTCCTCGACTTCGATCCCGACGTGCGGGGTGACGATCTTGCCGCCGTTGCCGAGCGCCGCATAGGCGATCGCCATCTGCAGCGGGCTGGCCTGGAGGTCGCCCTGGCCGGTCGCCAACTGGACGTTGTCGCCGGCCGACCACGGGCGATCGGTCAGGCCTTCCTCGTAGAGCTGGTTGCGCCACTCTTCGCTCGGGACCAGGCCTTCGGTCTGCTCGGGAAGGTCGAGGCCGCTGAGGTGGCCGAACCCGAGCCTGCTCGCCCAGCGCTGCAGCTGGCCGCCGTCCCACATCTTCAGGCCGAGCACGTAGAAGTAGATGTCCGAGGAGTAGCGCATCGCCGTCACCAGGTCGACGGGGCCGTACGATTCGCCGCCGGCGTTCTGGAAGCGCTGGCCGCCGATTTCGATCGAGCCGTTGTCGAAGACCGTCTCCGAGGGAGTGATGATCCCGCTTTCCAGAGCCGCCAGGGCAGTGACGATCTTGAACACGGAGCCGGTCGGGTAGAGCCCCTGGCTGGCGCGGTTGGTCAGCGGCGCCGCGACTTCGTCTCGGTACAGCTCGTCGACCTGGGCCTGGGTCATGTCCGTCGTCAGCACCGTCGGGTCGAAAGTCGGCGAGGAGCCCAGGCCGAGGATCTCGCCGTTGTCGACGTTCATCGTCACGAAGGCGCCGAACAGCCCGGTCGAGAAGAGCGCCGATTCCCCGGCCGACTGGACGTCGGGATCGATCGAGAGCTTCAGGTTGTCGCCGGGGACCGGCGGCTTTTCGACCAGCCGCCCGCCGGGAGTCGGCTGCCCGGCGGCGTCGATCTGGATCCGGGTCAGGCCGGGGTCACCGCGCAGGTAGCGGTCGTAGGTTTCCTCCACCCCGCCCCGGCCGATTTCGTCCCGGGGTTCGAGGCCTTCGTAGCGCGCTTCCTCGAGCTCGTCTTCGGAGATCTCGCCGACGCTGCCGAGCACGTGGGCGGCGAAGGTTTCGTGCGGGTAGTGGCGGAGGAAGACGCGCTCGACGTCGACCCCGGGAAAGCGGTCCTGGTTCTCGCGCAGGTAGTAGACGAGGTCATAGGGAACGTCCTTGCGCAGGGTCACCGGCGCTCCCATCGCCACCTCTTCCCCCGCGGCGATCGTGCGCCGCAGCTTGCGCAGCGGCATCTCGGCCAGCTCGGCGATCCGGGCCAGCTCCGCCCGTTCCCGATCCGGGCCCTCGGAGAGCTTCTCGGTGTTGAGCCGCAGCGCCAGGCTGGTGCGGTTGTCGACCAGCACCTCGCCGTCGCGGGCGAGGATCGAGCCCCGCGGCGCCGGCAGGCGGAACTCGCGGGTGCGGTTGTTCTTCGCCTCGGCCAGGTATTCGGAGCCGGAGAGCACCTGCAGCTCCCAGAGGCGGAAGAACAGCAGGGCGAAGAGGGCGACGCCGACGCCGACGACGATGGCGATCCGCAGCGCCATCCGGTTGCGGGTCGGCGGGCGTTCTCCCGGGCGCAGGTCCATGCCCCTCATGCTTGCAACGTCCTCGCGCGGGGGCGCCGGGGGCGGGCCCCGCGGTGCAGTCGGCGGCGGCGGCGCAGCCTGCCGAGGAGGCTGCGGCGGCGGCGAGGGCGCACGACCGGCTCCTCGACCAGGGCCGGGCGCAGCGCCCGGCGGACGATCGCGTAGACGAGCCAGCCGAGGAAGAAGGCGAAGGCGGTCTTGACGAGGATGTCGCGGATCACCAGCAGGCTGACCGCGGAGTCGATCTCCAGCACCAGCTGCACGGCGCCGAAGCCAAGTTCGGCGACCAGGGTGCCGGCGGCGCAGAGCAGCGGCGGCAGCAGCGCGCTCTGCAGCTCGAAGCGCTCGCGGAACAGACCGGCCAGGTAGCCGATCCCAAGCAGCACCAGAGAGCTGCCGCCGAGCGGTCGCACCAGCAGGCAGTCGAGCAGGAAGCCAACTGAGAAGCCGCTGACGGCGCCGGTCAGCGAGCCGCCGAACAGGCCGAGACACACGACCAGGGCCGGCAACACCTCGGGGCTGACGCCGAACAGCGTCACCCGGGAGAAGAAGGAGAGCTGCAGGACGACGCCGAGGACGACGATCGCGACCAGGCGGGCGGCGATGTTGGGGGTGAGGATCACCCGCGCCAGCCTCCGGTCAGGACCCGGACGAAATCGAGGTTGCGAAGGTCGGCGTAGGGCCGGACGTGGACCTGATCCTGTGCCTCCTGCTCGCGGATCGAGGCGGTGGCGACCTCCCCGATCGGCAGGTTGGGCGGGAACAGGGAGGCTCGCTCGCCGGCGCGCCAGCCGGCGGTCACCACCGTCATCCCCTGACCGACCCGCTTGCTGGAGTTGAGGAAATCGAGGATCAGGTCGCCGGGGTCGCCGACCTCGGGGCTGATCGTGCCCTGAACGCCCGCCGGCACCACCTTGGCGGTGACGGCGCTGGAGCCGTCGGCGATCAGCTCCACCTGGGCCGAGCCGCCGGTCACCGCCTCGACCTTGCCGACCAGGCCGTCGCCGTTGAGGACCGGGTCGTCGACCGAGACCCCGTCGTCGCCGCCGACGTCGATCGTCACGTCGGCGTACCAGACACTCGGCGAGCGGACGATCACCCGCCCGGTCACCTCCTCGTAGCCGCCGGGGACGACGCCGCTGCGGTCGAGCTCCAGCAGCTTGCGCAGCTCCGCGTTCTCGGCGATCGCCGCCTGGCCCGCCACCGCCTGCTCGCGCGCCACCTCCAGCTCGGAGTGGAGGCGCTCGTTTTCGCCACGGGCGTCGAAGGTCTCGTCGAACCAGTTGACGAGGTCGCGAGCCGGCTTCAGCGCCTGGTCGGCGACCGACTGCAGCGGACTGAAGATCGTGCTGACGCCGCGCTGGAACCCGTTCGAGCCCTGCCCATAGGTGACCGTCAGCAACACGAAGGAGCCGACGATCAACAGCGCGAGCACGGCCCTGCGGCGGCGTACTTGCTTGCGATACACGTTTTGAGACCTAGGTTCGTGGCTTTACATGGGCGCCGGCTCGGACGCGGCTTTTGCGGCGCTCCCTGACTCTGGCAGTTGGAGCGAGATCTGGCGCTCCCCGCCGAGGCGCTGCCCCAGTCCTTGCAGACTACGCGCCGGCCTTAGGCGGATTTCCAGGGAAATATCGCAGACGCAAATAAACGCATTGGTTTGTCAATCGAGGGGGAGCGGCCCCGCCCCGCGTATCATCAGCACCTCACCACCAATCGAGAGGCCCACACCAGAATGGCCCGCCTCACCGTTGTTGCCGCCCCCGCCCGCATCCTCGTCGCCGACGACCGTCCCGAGGTGCTGCAGCTGACCGAGCAGACGCTCGGCGGGCGGTATCAGTGCGAATTCGCCACCAACGTCGAGGAAGCCCGGGTGATGCTGCTCGAGAGCAGTTTCGAGCTTGTCCTCTGCGACATCGAGATGGCTGGGGTCTCAGGCCTCGTGCTGGTCGAGGAGATCACCCGCGAATTCCCGCAGACCGCGGTGGTGATGATCACCGGCATCGACGATCCCGACGTCGCCGAACAGGCCTTCCGGCTCGGCGCCCACGGCTATCTGGTGAAGCCGCTCCAGCCCGGCCAGCTGCTGATCACGACGATGAACGCGCTGCGACACCGCGAGCTGGAGATGCTGGAGAAGGCCCACAGCAGCACCCTCGAGGACCGCCTGCGGATGCTGATGGACCGGGCGCCGGTGCCGATGTACGTCAAGGATCGCGACTACCGCTACGTGATCGCCAACCAGGTCGCCCATGAGGTCGCCGGCCTCGGGCCGGACGAGCTGATCGGCCTCACCGACGCGGCGATAATGCCGGCCGCCTCGGAGCGGGTGGCGCGGGAGTCCGATCGCCTGGTTCTCGACGGCGGCGAGGGATTCGAGACCGAGCAGACGCTTCTCGTCGGCAGCGAGGAACGAACCTTCCTCACCGTCAAGTACCCCTTCGTCGACGACACCGGAGAGATCGTCGGCATCTCCGGCGTCTCCGCCGACATCACCGCCAAACATCAGGCAGAACGGCTGCGGGAAGAGCTCGCCGGCGCCCAGGCCGAGGCGATCACGGCCCAAGCCAAGGCGATCGAGGAGCTGCGGTCCTCACGCCAGGAGACCGTCGAGCACCTGGCGCGGGCGATCGAGTCCCACGACTCCGAGACCGGCGCCCACGTCGACCGGATGGCGGCGATCGCCTCCTATCTCGCGATCCAGATCGGGCTGGATCGGGACCAGGTGGTGCTGCTGCACGCGGCAGCGCCGATGCACGACGTCGGCAAGATCGCCACCCCCGACGAGATCCTTCGCAAGCCGGGCCCCCTGACCGCCGCCGAGCGCACCGAGATGCAGCGTCACACGACCGCCGGCCACGAGATCCTCGTCGACTCCGACAGCGGCCTGCTGCAGATGGCCGCGCGGATCGCGCTCACCCACCACGAGCGCTACGACGGCAGCGGTTATCCGCAGGGCCTGGCCGGCGAGGAAATCCCGATCGAAGGGCGGATCGTCGCCGTCGCCGACGTCTTCGACGCGCTGCTCAGCGACCGCTGCTACCGGGCGCCGATGAGCGTCCACGAAGCGGTCGCGATAATCGAGGCCGGGAAGGGCACCCATTTCGACCCCGAGGTGGCCCAGCTCCTCCTCGACCACCTCGAGGAGGCGCTCTCCCTGCGCAGCTGAGCTAGCCGGGCTCGAAGAGCCCCGGAGCCAGCTCGGCCAGCAGTCCCACCGGCAGCCCGACGACGTTGGCGACGCTGCCCTCGATCCGCTCGACCAGGGTCGAGCCGAGGGTCTGGATCGCGTAGCCGCCGGAGCGCCCCCGCCACTCGCCGAAGGCCACGTAGCGCTTCTTCTCGGCATCGGAGAGCAACTTGAAGACGACCGTGGTCTTCTCGAGGCCGCCCAGCTCCTCGCCGCCGGCGAGCACGACCAGGCCGCCGTAGACCTCGTGCGCCCTTCCCGACATCCGGTCCAGGTAGGCACGCGCCTCATCGGCGTCGGCGGGCTTGCCCAGCGCCCGGCCGTCCAGCACCACGTCCGTATCGCAAGCGATCACCAGCGCCCCGTCAGCCTCCGCCCCAAGCCTCTCGGCAACGGCACGGGCCTTGAGCCGCGCATTCTCAACCACCTCATGCTCAGGATCTCCCCCGGAGAGCTCATCCACCCCCGGCACAACCACCTCAAACGAGATGCCGAGCTTGGTGAGTATCTCGCTGCGCTGAGGGGAACTGGACGCCAGAACGACCGATGGGGGCGTCGTGCCTGGCCGCCCGGA
>DATHUE010000230.1:0-6335 GCA_035462545.1 Solirubrobacterales bacterium | reverse complement strand
GGAGCAGACGAGTACGACCCTCATCGAGCCCTGACTGTAGTGACGGCTCCGGTGCCTAGACTGCGCGCCCGTGATCGGCCCCCTGCACAACCGGTCCCGCCAGGCGATTTTCCTCTGCTACCACTCGGTCACCGAGGAGGGCCCTCGCTACCTGACCGTCGACCCGGAGCTGTTCGAGCGCCAGCTGGCGGCGCTGCGGCGTCGCGGCCTGCGCAGCGGCACCGCCGCCGACCTGGAGACGATGGCCGCAGGCGGAAGGATCGAGCCGAGCGTCTTCATCACCTTCGACGACGGCTTCCGCGACAACCACACGACGGTTTTGCCGCTGCTGCGCGCGTACGGCTTCGGCGCCTTCTGCTTCGTCCTTCCGCCCCTGGTCGACGACGGCGCCCCGCTGTCCTGGCCCGAGGTTGCAGAGGACCAGCGCCGCTTCTCCACGACGATGCGCTCGGTGACCTGGCCGATGGTCGAGGAGATGGCCGCCGCCGACTTCACGATCGGCAGTCACGGCCTCACTCACGCCCACCTCAGCCAGCTGGGCCCAGAGCAGCTGCGCCAGGAGCTCTCCGACTCGCGCGCGCGGATCTGCGCGCGGCTCGGCTCCTGCGAGACCCTCGCCTACCCGTTCGGCGACTGGAGCCCGGCGGTCGAGGCCGCCGCCGCGGCTTGCGGCTACCGGTTCGCCTTCACGCTCCCGACCAAGGTCGGGCAGCACGGCACGACGCCGCTCTCGCTGCCCCGGGTCAACGTCGACTACCGCGACCGCGGCCTGCGCTTCCAGGCGAAGCTGAGCTGGCCCGGACGTCGCATCTACCTCTCCTCGAAGGTCGCTGCGGCACGCCGTCGCCTGCGCGGCGGGTCCTCGTCCTGAGCCGGCTCAGACGAACCAGGGCCCGTCCGTCCCGAAGCTGTACTCGAGCTCACGGCTGCGCTCGCCGATCACCTTCGCCGGCACACCGGCGACGATCGCGTAGTCCGGCACGTCCCCGGTCACCACGGCGTTGGCTGCCACGACGGCGCCGCGCCCGATCCGCACGCCCGGCAGGATCGTCGCCCGGAAGCTGATCCAGGCCCGGTCCCCGATGGAGATCGAGCCGCCGCGGACGCCAAAATGCGGGTCGTCGGGGTCGTGCTGGAGGGTCCAGAGCGCCACCTCGCTGGAGAGGTTGACGTGCTCGCCGATCTCGACCCCGCGGCGGCCGTCGATCGTCGCCCAGAGGCCGACGATCGAGCCCTCGCCGACCGCGATCCCGCGCGGTTCGCGCAGGTCGCGCCACTGGTAGAGGGTGGCCTTCGGATGCAGCTGCATCCCCAGCGCCCGCCGCGCGATCAGACTGCGCAGGCGTCGCGACGGAAGCTTGCCGAGCCAGATCGTCAGCTGCAGCCTGAGGCCCTCGCGCGGGGCCTCGGAGAGGTCGAGCAGCCGCCGCAGCCACGGGCCGAGCGGGCTCCGCTTCAGTGCCTCCTTCATCGTCCCGAAGCTAGTAGGCGCCGCGGCCGGAGAGGACGACCGGGATCGTCGCCAGCAGGATCTCGACGTCGCGGGCCAGCGACCAGCCGGCGACGTACTGGTAGTCGAAGCGGACCATCTCCTGGAAGGGCAGGTCGGAGCGGCCGGAGACCTGCCAGAGGCCGGTGATGCCGGGGCGCAGGTCGAGGCGCCGCGCGTGCCAGGTCTGGGCCGCGTGCTTGGACTCCTCGAGGATCAGCGGCCGCGGCCCGACCAGGCTCATCTCGCCGCGCAGCACGTTCAGCAGCTGCGGCAGCTCGTCCAGCGAGGTGCGGCGCAGGAAGTGGCCGACGCGGGTGATCCGCGGGTCATCCTTGATCTTGAACATCACCCCGTCGGTGGCTTCGTTCTGCTCTTCGTAGAGGCGCTTGCGCTCGTCGGCGTCGCGGTACATCGAGCGGAACTTGAACAGCCTGAACTCCTCGCCGCGGCGGCCGGCGCGGACCTGGCGGAACAGCACCGGGCCGCGGCTGTCGAGCTTGATCGCGATCGCAACGGCGAGCAGCAGCGGGCTCAGGACCAGCAGCGCCAGGCCGGAGACGGAGACGTCGAGCGCCCGCTTGGCGGCGCGCGAGGAGCGGTTCAGCGGCGGTGCCCCGATCGACAGCAGCGGCAGGCCGCCGATCTGGTTCAGCGAGTTGGCGCCGTCGAGCAGCTCGAACAGGCGGGGAACGATGTCGATGGCGACGCGGTGGTCGCGGCAGGTGCGGATGCAGCTCAGCAGCTGCTGGTGGCTGGCCCGCGAGAAGGCGATGATCACGCGGTCGACCTCGGCCTCGTCCAGGACCTTGTCGAGCTGGCTCAGCGAGCCCAGCTTCGGCAGCCGCTGGGTGCCGCCGAGGGTGAGGACGTCGTCGTCGACCAGCCCGATCGCCTCCAGTCCGAACTCGGTGTGGCGGTCGAGGCGGTCGGCGAGGCGGTCGGCGACGAGCCCGGAGCCGACGATCACGGTGCGCTGGCGCAGCGGCGCTTTGCGGTGGGCGACGCCGCGGGCGAGGGCGCGGGAGATGCCGTCGAGGCCGGCGGTGGCGGCGGTGGCGACCAGGGCGACCACGGCTGGCCCCTCGACCCCGAGCAGGGCGGCGGCTCCGAAGGCGGGCCAGGAGAGCAGCAGGGCAGCGCCGAGGGCGCGCGGCGCCTCGCCGAGGCCGCTGGCCCAGGTCCAGAGATCGCCCTCGCCGTAGAGGCCGAGGACGAACGAGAGGACGACCGAGCCGGCGAGGAGGACGGCCGTGAAGCCGAGCGCCTCGGCCAGCGGCACCGCGAAGACCAGCGAGGTCAGCAGCCCGCCGAGCAGGGCGGCGCCGAGGTCGGCGGCGAGCAGCAGTCGCCGCAGTACCAGCGAGCGTTCCGTCGCGCGGGAGTTGTGGGTGCGCGACGGGCCGAGCTCACGCAGGCTCGCGGGGTGGGATTCGTAGTCGTAAGCGATGCTGTCCATGGCTGCCTGTATCTCTCTCGGCAGCGACCGCTCAGAGCTTGAGATCGTGTTGGGAGGCTCCATCCACTATCCAAGGGTGGAGTGGGCCAGGTCGAATCTCAAGCGAGGATAGTGACTGGTCGGTGAACAGCTCAACTCTTAATAAACCCCCATCGCGGCGCCCTGATGCGGTGCGGCCGCCGGTCGCGATCAAGGTCGGCTCGCCTTCCGCCCTGGAGACGCAGCCGGGGGTCGAGGCCCCGCTCCCGGCGCCGGCAGTGCCCCCGGCGCCGGCCGGGCCGCGGCGGAAGCCGGCGCGCAGGCGGCCGAAGCCCGTCGTCAGGCGCGAGTCCCGTCCGGCTCCGGCTCCGGCACCCGCGCCGGAGCGGACCCCGCAGGGCCTCGTCGCCGGCGGCCTGCTCCTCGCCTTCACCGTCTACCTCGCCTTCAACGCCGGCGGCTTCTTCCCGGGCGACGTCGCCCACGCGACGCTCGCTGCTTGCGTGGGACTCGTTGTCGCGGCGCTGCTGATCAAGCGCCCGCTCGAGGGAGTGGGACCGGCCCTGGCGGTGCCGCTTGCCCTCTGTGCGGGCTTCGCCGCCTGGACCCTGGCCTCGGCGCTCTGGTCCGAGGCGACCGGCCGGGCCGTGCTGGAGTTCGACCGCGCCCTGCTCTATCTGCTCGTCCTCGCCCTCTTCGGCCTGCTCGGCGGCCGGGCCCGGGGGCTGGAGTGGGGGTTGCGCGGTTTCGCGATCGCCGCGGTCGCGATCTGCGCCGTCGCCCTGACCACCCGGCTGGCGGCCGACATCTGGCCGATCGGGCCCAACCTCCACCCGGAGCGGCTCAGCTTCCCGCTCACCTACTGGAACGCGCTCGGCCTGCTGGCGGCGCTTGGCATCGTCGCCTGTCTCCAGCTCTCCTCCGGCGGCCGTGAGTCGCGGGCCTGGCGGGTGGCGGGCGCGGCGGCGATCCCACTGCTCGCCGCGACCCTGCTGCTGACCTTCTCCCGGGGTTCGCTGGCAGTCGCCGCCCTCGGCCTGCTCGCCTACGCGCTGCTGGCACGGCCGCCGCGGCTGCTGACCGCGTTCGCCGCGACCGCCGTTCCGGTGGCGGCGGCGATGGTCGCCAGCTATCAGGCCTCGACCCTCTCCTCGGCCCGCTTCGCCAGTGCCGAAGGGGTGGCCGAGGGGCACGACCTGGCGCTCGTCGTCCTCGCCTGCGTAGTCGTCGCGGCGCTGCTGCGGCTGCTGCTGCTGCGCTTCGACGACGCGCTCGACGCTTGGGTCCCGCCGGCTTTCAACCCGCGCAAGGTGATCGTCGGTCTCGCTGCCGTGGCCCTCGTGATCGCCGTCGCCGGGGTTGCTTTCGGGGTGCCGTCGCGGATCGGCAACCAGTACGAGAGCTTCGTCCAGGGAGAGGTCGAGACCGACGGCGAAGCGCGGACGCGGCTCGTCTCGGCGGGCAACAACGGCCGGATCGAGCAGTTCGAAGTCGCCGCCGACGCGTTCGGGGAAGCGCCGCTGCGGGGCGCCGGCGCCGGCACCTACGAGCTGCGCTGGAGCCTCGACCGGCCGTACCGCTTCAACGTCCTCGACGCGCACTCGCTCTACATCGAGGTGCTGGGCGAGCTCGGCGTCGTCGGCCTGCTGCTGATCGGCGGCGCCCTGGTGGCGGTCTTCGCCGGCTTCGGGCGCCGGCTGGGAGGGAAGGACCGCGATCTCTACGCAGCGGCGATCGCGATGGGGGTCGTCTGGGCGGTCCACGCCGGCATCGACTGGGACTGGGAGATGCCGGTGGTGACCATCTGGCTCTTCGCCTTCGCCGGCCTCGGCCTGGCGCGGCCGGCGCGCGGGGAGGGAGAGGAGGGGGAGCGCCCCCGGCGCCAGCAGCGGGCAGCTCGCCTCGGGATCGCCCTCGCCGCCTGCGCCCTGGCGCTGGTTCCGGCGGCGATCGCGATCTCCCAGTCCCGCCTCGACGCGGCGGTCGATGCCTTCGACCGCGGCGATTGCGCGGCGGCGATCGATTCCGCCGAAGGCTCCCTCGACGCGCTCGGGTTCCGGGCCGAGCCCTACGAGGCGATCGGCTACTGCCAGGCATTCCTCGGCGAACCCGCGCTGGCCGAGGAGGCGATGGAAGCCGCGGTCGAGCGCGACCCGCAGAGCTGGCGCGCCCATTACGGGCTGGGGCTGGTCCGCGCCCTCGACGGGCGCGACCCGATGCCCGAGCTCTACGAAGCCGAGCGCCTCAACCCGCTGGAGCTGAAGGTGCAGCGCGCGATCCGGGCGATGGCCGGCGGCGACCCGGCGCAGTGGCGACAGGCGGCCTGGCAGGCCGGTCTGCCGCCACTCTGATTCAGATCGCGCTAGGCGAGGCCGCTGCCGGAGCGCATCCGCAGCCGCATCGTCATCCCCAGACCTAGCAACCCGAGGCCGACCAGCAGGGCGGGGACGACGGGGAAGCCGGTGTAGGGCAGCTCGGCCGGCGGTGCCGGTGGCGCGGGCGGCGGCGGGCTCGACTGCGCTTCCTGGTGCTCGCAGGGCTGACCCGGCGACGAGGCGCTCGTATCGCCAGGCGACCCGTCCGCCTCGACGCACGGGTATTCGCAGCCGTTGGCGCCTTCGACGCCGCCGTTTTCCACGCAGAGGCTGGTTTCCTCATCCGGCGCGTACTGGGCATTGCCGGCGCTGGCGGCGAAGGCCGGAGTCGCGGCGGTGCCGCCGACAAGTACTCCCAGGGCGAGGACGACGATCAGGGCAAGTCTTGGCTTCATCGGGTGTTCCCTTCGTTGTGGCACGGCTTTGTTCGACTGTCGGGCACCGGGACCTTCGTCCTCTGCCGTAAGAGGGTTATACGCGCCCACGCTGAATCCCCGGCTCAGTTAAACGTCCATTTGGCTTGATTCTGCCGAAAAATGAGCATACGGAAGCGCCAATTCGGGCGATTTCTGGATGATCTCGCCCAGTCGGGGACTCAGGACAGGGCCGCGAGCACCCGCTCGGCCACCCCTCGCCAGGTGAAGCGATCCGAATGGGCTCGTGCCCGCGCCCCCAGCGCTGCCGCTCGGACCGGGTCGCAGAGCTCGAGCATCGCCGCTGCCAGGGCCTCGAGGTCGCCGGGGTCGACAAGCAGCCCCCCTGGTCCCACGGCATCGGCGGCGCCCCCGACGGTGGTGCCGATGCTGGGCACCCCGGCGGCGCCGGCGTCGAGGTAGGCGATCCCGAACGACTCGTAGCTCGAGGGAAGCACATGGCAGGTGGCTCGCGCAAAGAGTTCGGCCAGGAGCGCCTGCTGCTCGGGGGATGAGCGCGAGAGCAGCCCGTGGCCGGTCCCCCCCGGCGCCTCCAGCGGCGGGTGCCCGCCGACCACGTCCAGGGTCGCCGCCGGAGGGCGCCCCCGGACGACCGCGAA
>DATHUE010000229.1:0-2916 GCA_035462545.1 Solirubrobacterales bacterium | reverse complement strand
GGGCCCCGGCATGGGCCTGGACGTTGGCGTGCTCGGCCCCGAACAGCGCCTTGGCGCGGTCGATCGCCAGCTGCTCGGCGACGTCGACCTCCTCGCAGCCGCCGTAGTAGCGGCGGCCGGGGTAGCCCTCGGCGTACTTGTTGGTCAGCACCGAGCCGGCCGCTTCCAGCACCGCCCCGGGCACGAAATTCTCCGAGGCGATCATCTCCAGCGTGTTCTGCTGGCGGCGCAGCTCGCCGTCGAGGACGGCGGCGATCTCCGCGTCGACCTCGGCCAGCGGCGCGGACTGGAAGTTCTCGGGCAGATCGCTCACGACGAGCGACCATACCAGCGTCCTTGGATAGCCTGGCGACCGTGCTCAGACGCTTCTCGCCGCCGCTCGCGGCCCTCGCCATCACCCTGATCGCACTCGCCGGCTCAGCTGTCGGAGCCCCCGGCGGCGCCAGCCCGAAACCACCCGCACCGGAGAACCCGTGCCTCGGCCCGGAAGCGCGGCAACTGCTCTGTCCCGACCTCCGGGTGGGACCCGCCGAAGACCTGTTCGTCGAGCGCGAGAGCGGTTCCTACGGCCAGGGCGGCGGCGTCCACCTCTACGCCGGCAACGACATCCGCTCCCGCGGGCGCGGCCCGATGGAGCTGCGCGGCCAGCTCTTCAAGCCGAAGTGGATGCGCGCCAACCAGGCCATCTACCGGATCGGCGGCGGCGTCGAGATCTTCCCCACCGAGGCGAAGCTGCACTTCTACTCGGTCGGCTACGAGTACGGCGGCTCCTACTGGAAGGTGCACGACCCGCTCAGCATGGAGATCTGGTCGCTCGACGAGCGGCGGCAGCCGCTGGAACGGGTGCGCAAGGGGCCGAAGGTCTTCTACTGCTTCCGCGACCTGGAGCGGACCCAGCCGGGGCCGAAGTCCCCCCCGCGCCGCGTCTACCCGGCCTGCAGCCAGGACCCGGACCGCAAGCGGACGCGGCTGGGGACCTCGGTCGGCTGGTCGGACATCTACCCCTCGACCTACGACCGCCAGTGGGTCAACGTCACCGGCCTGCGCGGCTGCTACGCCTTCGTCATGCACGTCGACCCCTACGACCTCCTGTTCGAGGAACACGAGGGCAACAACCGCTCGGTCCGGATCGTCCGCCTCCCCTACCGGGACGGCCCCCAGAACTGCTGAGCGCCCGCCGGTCCTAGTCGAGCCCGACCGAAGCGAGCGCGGCCGCCAGGTCGCCGGGCGAGAGAGCTCCTTGGCGGAGCACGTCCCAACCACCGCCCTCCTCGATCGCGGCGATATCCACCACGGTCGAAGGCAGGCCGGTCAGCTCGCCGCCGTCGATCGCCAGGTCGGCACCGGCGACGATCGACTCCGGCACCTCCCCGAAGCGAGCGGCCGGCGGCTCGCCGCTGAGGTTGGCCGAAGTCTGGAGGACCGGACACATCGCCCCCGCCAGCGGCCCCTCGATCAGGCGCAGGCCGAGTCGCCCCCGGTCCTCGCGACAGGCCAATGGGTAGCGCTGGGCAGAGTTGGCGACGACCAGGGTCACCGGCCCTGGCAGCAGGGCGCTGATCGCCGCCGCGGTGCGCGGCCCGAATCCGGCCACCAGCTCGCGCAGCGACAGCGGCGAGAAGTACATGACGGCCGAGGGCTTGCCGTCGTCGCGGCCCTTGAGCTCGTGGATGCGCTCGATCGCCGCCCGGTCGAGTGGGTCGCAGGCGAGCCCGTAGAGGCCGTCGGCGGGAAAGACGACGACGCCACCGGCGGCGACCGTCCGCTCCAGCGCCGCCCGCGCAGCCGCGGCGCCGTCGCGCTCGATCGAGACGACCTCGCCCATGCTCCGATCTTCCCAGGTGACCGTCCGGGCCGGTCGCTGCTCAGCGGCGGCCGACGACGATTCGCTCGATGCCGGCGAGGTCGAGGCGGATCTCGACCCCCGGGAAGCCGGCACCGCGCAGCAGCCGCTCCACCTCGGGTGCCTGCCCCTCCCCGATCTCCAGGGCCAGCACCGACGCTCCGGTCGTTACTTGGGGCGTCTCAGGCCACAAGCGACGAACGGAGTCCTCCGAGAGCAGCCAGCGGATCGCGTCGAGGCCGTCGGGACCGGCGCGGAAAGCAGACTCCGGCTCCCAGTCGCGCAACTCCGGGGCCAGGGCCGCCCAGTCCTCCTCGGCGATGTAGGGAAGGTTGGCAAGGACGAGATCGAAGTGCTCGCCCTCGGGAATCGAGGCTTCGAGGAAGCGGACGCGGCCGCCGAGGCCGAGGCGTTCGGCGTTGGCCCGGGCGACTTCGAGCGCCGCCGGCGAGGTGTCGGTGGCCACGATCTCGGCGTCGGGCAGCTCGTCGGCGACGGCAAGGGCGATCGCGCCGGAGCCGGTGCCGAGGTCGAGCACCCGCGCCGGCCTCAGCTCCAACGCCAGCTCGACCAGCATCTCGGTCTCCGGACGCGGGATCAGCACCCGCCGGTCGACCGCCAGCTCGATCCGCCGGAACCCTTTGCGTCCGAGGATGTAGGCGACCGGCTCGCGCCGCAGCCGGCGCCGCACCATCTCGGCGAACGTACGACCTGCCGCCGGTTCGATCTCGGCGCCTGCATCGGCGATCAGCGCCGCTCGGTCGCATCCGCTCGCCTCAGCCAACAGCACTTCCGCGTCGAGTCGAGGGTCCTCGATGCCGGCGGCGGCGAAGGCGTCGACCGCCGCGCCCAGTGCCTCTCCGACCGCCGCTTGCCCGATTGCCACCACGTCACCCCGCTCGTTACCCAACGGCCGCGGTCTCCAACCGCTGACGCTTCTCCTCGGCGGCGAGTGCGTCGGTGAACTCGGCCAGCTCGCCGCCGAGCACACCTTCGAGGTTGTGAGAGGTCAGCTTGATCCGGTGGTCGGTAACCCGACCCTGGGGAAAGTTGTAGGTGCGGATCTTCTCCGA
>DATHUE010000228.1:0-7878 GCA_035462545.1 Solirubrobacterales bacterium | reverse complement strand
TGAGGGTCCGACGGTAATCAGCACGTAGCCGCGCGCCAAGCTTCCGGGCGCCAGCAGGGTGCGAGACACGCGGCGGAGGTGCTCCGGCGGACCCTCACCGGCTCCCTCCCCCCACGTTGCTTTAGACGGCGGCGACCAAGTCCTGCTCTGGGTCGATTCCCCAGCGGGCGGCGACCTTTTCGTGCTCCTCGTCGAGTGGCCAGCGGTCGGGGCGCTCCTCGCCTTCGTGGCCGGGGCTGGCGCCCTTCAGGGCCATGCTGCCGGTGTTGTCGCCGATCGCCCGGATTGCGGTGACGTCCTCGGTGGTGAGACGGAGCTCTGCCGGCAGCGCCGCCAGCTCGACCCGCTTCGCCTCGATCGGGCAAGCCTCCTCCCCCGCCTCCTGGATCAGGGTCGGGGCGACGGAGGCGACCGCCGGATGGGCGAGGTTCCACTGGCAGGCGAGCTGGATCGGCGTCAGCCGCGCCCGTTCGGCGAGCGGCAGCAGGCGCCCCAGCTTCTCGGTCCCAGCCTCGATCCAGCCGTCGGGCCGGAACGAGCGATGGTCGCGGCGGGGCAGCTCCGCCCCCGGACGCAGGTCGCCCCAGAAGAGGCCGCCGTAGTCGACCACCCGGGTCAGGACCTTGACGTCGTGGCGGGCGGCGGCGTCGAGGCAGAGCTCGCCCGGCCAGGGCTCGAACGGGTTGAGGATCACCATCGCCCAGTCGATTCGCTCGCCGAAGCGCTCCAGGCAGCCGATCAGGTCGAGGGTGAAGCCGTTGGCGGGGCCGGGGGCGATCCCGATCCGCTCGGTCAGCCCGGCCTCGCGCAGCGCCGCCATCCCGTCCCAGACCGCCTCGCTGGTGTAGCCGGTGCGGTCGGGGTTGTGGAGCAGCAGCAGGTCGAAGCGGTCGATCCCGACCCGCGCGAGGCTGCGCTCGGTCGCCATCCGCAGGTAGGAGGCGTACTGCCCGGGCCCACGCAGCGCCGGATCGGTGAAGCGCGGGAAGCCGCGCGGCCCGTCGCGCTCGCCCTCGTAGAAGTCGTGGCCGACGGCGCCGATCGCGCAGTACTCCTCGCGCGGCACCCCCGCCAGGGCGCGGCCGAGGACGGCATCGGCCTCGCCCTGGCCGTAGGCGTCGGCGGTCAGCACCGTGTCGATCCCCCCGCCGGGGCGCAGCAGCGCTTCCAGCCGCTCCACGGAGATCGCCTCGCCGAAGTGCAGGAAGCGGCCGCCGCTCCAGGTGCCGATCGCCGCCTGGCCCGGCTCCATCGCTGCGCGGCTAGGAGTCGGAGCTCTCGCCCGCGGGCTCGCCGTCGCCGGCCTCGCCCGCGTCGCCACCGCCCTTGGCGCCGACGCCGACCTTCTCCGGCTCCGGCTCGGCCGGCGGCTGCTTCTTCTCGACCGGCTTCTTCGGCGCGATGATCTCGAGGCTGAGCGGCATGTCCTCCTCGTCGCCGGCAGCGTTGCGAGCGACCATCACCGTCGAGCCGGGCGTCATCTCGCCCTGGCGCAGGACTTCGTCGGCGAGCGGGTCCTCGATGTAGCGCTGGATCGCGCGGCGCAGCGGCCGGGCGCCCATCGAGGGGTCCCAGCCTTTCTCGACCAGCAGGTCCTTGGCCTCGTCGGTCAGCTCCAGCTGCAGTTCGTGCTCGGCGACCTGGACGCGGACCCGGCCGATCATCAGGTCGACGATCTCCTTGACCTCGTCCTTGGCGAGCTTGTGGAAGACGATCACCTCGTCGATCCGGTTGAGGAACTCGGGCCGGAAGACCTTTTTCAGGTCGCCCATGATCCGGTTCTTCATGTCGCCGTAGGACATCCCGGTCTCGTCGGAGACGGTGAACCCGATCGAGGTGTTCTTCGAGATCTCCGAGGCGCCGATGTTCGAGGTCATGATCACGATCGCGTTGCGGAAGTCGACCGTGCGGCCCTGGGCGTCGGTGAGGCGCCCGTCCTCGAGGATCTGCAGGAGGATGTTGAAGACGTCCGGGTGGGCCTTCTCGATCTCGTCGAGCAGCAGCACCGAGTACGGCTTGCGCCGCACGGCCTCGGTCAGCTGGCCGCCCTCGTCGTAGCCGATGTAGCCCGGGGGCGAGCCGACCAGGCGGCTGACCGCGTGCTTCTCCATGTACTCGGACATGTCGATCCGGACCATCGCCTCCTCGTCGCCGAAGAGGAAGTCGGCGAGGGTGCGGGCGAGCTCGGTCTTGCCGACCCCGGAGGGGCCGAGGAAGATGAACGAGCCGGCCGGGCGCTTCGGGTCCTTGATCCCGGCGCGCGAGCGGCGAATTGCCTTGGAGACGGCGGTGATCGCGACCTCCTGGCCGATCACCCGCTTGTGGAGTTCCTCCTCCATGCGAATCAGTTTCTTGGTCTCCGCCTCGGTCAGTTTGAAGACGGGGATGCCGGTCCACATCGAGACGATGTCGGCGATCTCTTCTTCGCCGACGACCGGCCGGTCGCCGCTCTCGCCCTCGGCCCACTCGTCTTCGAGCTGGCGCTTGCGGGTCGTCAGCTGGCGCTCGGTGTCGCGCAGGTTGGCGGCCTTTTCGAACTCCTGGGCCTCGATCGCGGCCTCCTTGTCGCGCCGCGTCGTCTCGATTTCCTCCTCGAGATCACGGTAGACCGGCGGCGTGCTCATCGACTTGATCCGCATCCGCGAGCCCGCCTCGTCGATCAGGTCGATCGCCTTGTCGGGCAGGAAGCGGTCGGAGATGTAGCGGTCGGCGAGCTCGGCGGCGGCGGCCAGCGCCTCGTCGTTGATCGTCACCCGGTGGTGCTGTTCGTAGCGCTCGCGCAGCCCTTCGAGGATCTTCACGGTGTCCTCGGGCGAGGGCTGGTCGACTTTGACCTGGGCGAAGCGCCGCTCCAGCGCCGCATCGCGCTCGAGGTACTTGCGGTACTCGTCGAGCGTGGTGGCGCCGATCGTCTGCAGCTCGCCGCGGGCCAGGGCCGGCTTGAGGATCGAGGCGGCGTCGATCGCGCCCTCGGCGGCGCCGGCGCCGACCAGGTTGTGGAGCTCGTCGATGAAAAGGATGATGTCGCCGCGCTGGGTGATCTCTTTCATCACCTTTTTCAGCCGCTCCTCGAACTCGCCGCGGTACTTGGAGCCGGCGACCAGAGCGGCCAGGTCGAGCGTGTAGATCTGCTTGTTCTTCAGCAGCTCCGGGACCTCGCCGCTGTTGATCTTCGCGGCCAATCCCTCGACCACGGCGGTCTTGCCGACGCCGGGCTCGCCGAGCAGCACGGGGTTGTTCTTGGTGCGGCGGGAGAGGACCTGCATGATCCGCTCGATCTCGGTTTCGCGACCGATCACCGGGTCGAGCTTGCCCTCCTCGGCCAGGCGGGTGAGGTTGCGACCGAACTGATCGAGCAGTTTCGAGGACTTTTTCCCGCCCTCGCCCTGCCCGCCGCCGCCGCTGCCCTGACGGCGACCGCCGGGCCCGGACAGCATCCGGATCACCTCGTTGCGGATCTTGTCGGAGTCGGCGTCGAAGTCGAGCAGGATGCGGGCGGCGACGCCCTCGTTCTCGCGCACCAGGCCGAGCAGGATGTGCTCGGTCCCGATGTAATTGTGGCCGAGCGAGAGCGCCTCGCGCAGCGCCAGCTCGAGCACCTTCTTGGCGCGCGGCGTGAACGGGATCTGGCCCGAGGTGACCTCCTCGCCGGAACCGACGATGCGGACGACCTGGGAGCGGACCCTTTCGACGGTGATGTCGAGCGACTCGAGGACGCGGGCGGCCAGGCCCTCCTCCTCGCGCAGCAGCCCGAGCAGGATGTGCTCGGTGCCGATGTAGTTGTGCTTGAGGGTGCGCGCCTCCTCCTGAGCCAGGACGACTACTTGGCGAGCTCTCTCGGTGAATCGCTCAAACAAAGAAGACCTCTTCTTGGTCGAACCCGGAGGACCCGGGTTAGTACCGGCAGACGCCCAATCGATATCGGAAGGCGTCCATGTGCCCCTTAACTCTACCGAGCCCTGTCGGCCGGCTTTGCCCCCTGTCTATCCGGTAAGAGCGGGATTTCGAGACCGGAAGCAGTTATTCAGGTTCGCATAGCCGGGAACAGCAGCACCTCGCGCAGGCTCGCCGCCCCGGTCAGGGTCATCACCAGACGGTCGACGCCGAGGCCGACGCCGCCGGTCGGCGGCATCCCCTGTTCGAGCGCCTCGACGAAGACCTCGTCGTAGGGCTGGGCCTCCTCGTCGCCACGATCGATCTCGGCTGCCTGCTGCTCGAAGCGGCGGCGCTGCTCGTCGGGGTCGTTGAGCTCGCTGAACGAGTTGGCGATCTCGATCCCGCCGACGAACGCCTCCCAGCGCTCGACCACGCCCTCCTGCGAGCGATGCGCCTTGGCGAAGGGCGAGAGCTCGACCGGGTAGTCGAGGACGAAGGTCGGCTGGATCAGGTTCGGCTCGACGTGCTTGGAGAGCAGGCCGTCGACCAGCTTGCCCCAGCCCTCCTTCGGGTCGAGCTCGCCGCCGATCGCCGCCGCCAGCGCCTCGCGGTCCGGGTGCTCGGCGACGTCGATCCCGGCCCGCTCGAGGATCGCCTCGCGCAGGGTGATCCGGCGCCAGGGCGGGGCGAGGTCGATCTCGCCCTTCTCGTGCGAAACCTTCGTGGTCCCCAGCACCCGCTCGGCGGTCTCGGCGACCAGCAGCTCGAGGTCGTGCGCGGTCTTCTCGTAGTCGGCGTATGCCTCGTACCACTCGAGCATCGTGAACTCGGGGTTGTGCTTGTGCGAGACGCCCTCGTTGCGGAAGTCCTTGCCGAGCTCGTAGACGCGGTCGATCCCCCCCACCACGAGCCGCTTCAGGTAGAGCTCGGTGGCGATCCGCAGGTAGAAGTCGCGGTCGAGCTGGTTGTGGTGGGTGACGAAGGGGCGGGCCATGGCGCCGCCGTAGAGCGGCTGCAGGACCGGCGTCTCGACCTCGACGAAGCCGCGCTCGTCGAGCCAGCGGCGGATCTCGGAGATCGTCCGCGCCCGCGCCCGGAAGCGGCTGCGGCTCTCCTCGTTGGCGATCAGGTCGAGCTCCCGGCGCCGGTAGCGGGTCTCGACGTCCTCGAGGCCGTGGAACTCGCTCGGCGGCGGCCGCAGGCTCTTTGCCAGCAGTGCCCAGCGGGTCAGGGCCAGGGTCAGCTCACCGCCGCGGCGGGTAGCCATCGCCGTCCCCTCGACCCCGACCACGTCGCCGATGTCGAGGTCGACCAGCAGCTCGAACGGCTCCTCCCCGAGCAGGTCCTCGCGGGCGTGGAGCTGGATCTGGCCGCTGCCGTCGCGAATGTCGAGGAAGGCCGCCTTGCCGTGGCCACGGCGGCCGACGATCCGGCCGGCGACTTTGTGCATCGACTCGGTCTCGATCCCAGGCGCCAGCCCTTCGTGCGCCGTCCGTACCTCGGCGATGTCCTCCCGCTCGGGGAAGTCGTGCGGGAAGGGGTCTATCCCGGCGGCCCGCAGCCGCTCCAGCTTCTCGCGCCGGTCCTTGAGGACGTCGGAGAGCTTCGGTTGATCGGGTGGCTCGCTCATCGACGCGCGAGCCTATCGAGCGTCAAGCGGTCTCGATTTTGGTGATTTTGAGTTTCTTCTTCGGGCCCCTGGGGACCTCGACGGTGACGACGTCGTTGCGCTTGCGGCCGATGAGGGCTTTGCCGATCGGCGACTCGTTGGAGAGCTTGTGCTCGAGCGGGTTGGCCTCGGTCGAGCCGACGATCTGGAACTTCTGCGAGTCGCCGGTCTTCTGGTCTTTGACGTGGACGATCGAGCCGAAGCCGACCTCGTCGGTGCCGAGCTGCTTCTCGTCGATCACCGTCGCCCGCCGCAGTTTCTCTTCGAGCTGAGCGATCCGGGCCTCGAGCAGGGCCTGCTCGTTCTTGGCGTCGTCGTATTCGGCGTTCTCGGAGATGTCGCCGAATTCACGCGCTTCCTTGATCCGGGCCGCGACCTCGCGCCGTTTGGTCGTCGAGAGGTACTCGATCTCCTCTTTAAGCTTCTCCAGCCCTTCCGGGGTGATCACGGCCTGACGCACAGTCGCAGTTCCTCGCTTTTGGTTTCTTAGGGAGCCGCAAACCGGCTCATAGACCCGAAAAAGCCCGGGTGACGGCGGCCTGCCAACGCCACACCGGGGCACAGAGTCGCGGGATTATAGCGAGGGGGGCGGGCCGGCCAGAGCTTCCGCTCAAATCGTGCCAACCGGTTGCGCGAGGCTGCCGATCAACTCCTTCGCACGGCCGAGATCGGCGCGGCGCTGCAGCTCGTCAGCGACCTCCGGCGGCGCCTCCAGCCGTTCCAGGTACCAGGGGTAGAACTTGCGCAGATAGCGCTCGGCCCGCTCCGGCCCGAGGTGCTCCTCGGCCCGCTCGACGACCCAGAGCAGCTCGGCGACGACCTCCTCCGGCCGCGGCGGCTCTGCCCGGCGCCCGGTCAGCTCCTCGAACACCCAGGGATTGCCGAGCGAGCCGCGGGCGATCATCACCGCGGCAGCGCCGGATGCCTCATAGGCGCGGCGCGCGGCCGCGGCGCTGCGCAGACCGCCGGAGACGATCACCGGTGCCTCGATCCGCTCGACCAGCTCGCGGGTCAGCTCGTAGTCGGCCTCGCCCTTGTGGCCCTTGGTCGCCACCCGCGGGTGGAACCCGATCGCCGCCACCCCCGCCTCCTCGACCAGCCGCACGGCAAGCTCGAAGCCGGAGCGGTCGCCGACCTCGATCCCGGAGCGGATCTTCACCGTCACCGGCAGGCCGCTGCCCTCGATCGCGCCGCGGGCCAGGGCGAGAGCGAGCTCGGGGTCGCGCAGCAGCTGGGCGCCGGCGCCGGTACGACGCACCTTCGGCACCGGGCAGCCCATGTTGATGTCGATCAGGTCGGCGCCGGCCTCGGCGGCGATCGCGGCGCCGGAGCGCATCACCTCGGCGTCGTGGCCGAACAGCTGCACCGAGACCGGGTGCTCGTCGGGGTGGATCCGCATCAGCTCCCGCAGGGTGCGCTCGTTGCGATGGTGCAGGCCGAAGCTGGAGACCATCTCCGAGACGGCGAGGCCGGCGCCGTGGCGCTTGGCCTGCAGCCGCACGAACCAGTTGCCGATCCCGGCCAGCGGCGCCAGCAGAACCCGGTTGGGGATCTCGACGTCGCCGACCCGGAAGGGATCAGTCAGCGCCGGGCGCGTTGCGCTCATGGATCAGCCTCAGTCCCTTCAGGGTGAGCAGGTCGTCGACCTCCTCGATCGTTTCCGTGTAGGGGACGATCGCCGAAGCGAGGCCGCCGGTGGCCAGCAGCTTCGGTTCCGGCAGTTCCTCTTCGATCCGGCGCACGATCCCGTCGATCATCCCGGCGAAGCCGAAGACGAAGCCGGAGTTGATCGCGGCACGGCTCGAACGCCCGATCGCCGTCTCCGGCTGACCGAGGTCGAGCCGGGTGATGCGGGCGGCGCGGTCGATCAGGGCGGTGAGCGAGATCTCCAGGCCGGGGCCGATCGCGCCGCCGAGGTAGTCGCCCTCGGCGGAGACGGCGTCGACGTTGAGGCCGGTGCCGAAGTCGACGACGACGCAGGCGGTTCCGAAGCGCTCGTAGGCGGCGATCGCGTTGACGAGGCGGTCGGCGCCGACCTCGAGCGGGTTGTCGATCCGGATCGGCATCCCGGTCTTCACCCCGGGCCCGATCGTCAGGCAGCGGGCGTCGAGGTAGCGCTCGGTCAGCCGCTCGTACTGGGAGCCGAGCGGCGGCACCACCGAGGAGACGCAGACGGCGTCGATCTCCTCGAGCGACATCCCGCAGAGGTCGAAGAGGCCGGCGATCCGCTCGCCAAGCTCGTCGCCGAACCGCTCCGCCTCCTCGACCGCGGCGCGCTTCTGCGGGTCGGCGGGGAACAGCGACGGCACCGGGCGCAACCGCTCCAACTCGCG
>DATHUE010000227.1:0-21987 GCA_035462545.1 Solirubrobacterales bacterium | reverse complement strand
TGGCCGTGCTCTGCCACGGCGACGAGGCGGAGGCCGAGACCTGGCTGGACGAAGCCGAGGAGGCGGTGCGAGACGTGCTCGCGAACCCGCCCGATCCGGCAGCCCCACTCGCGCTCGGCGAGGGCCCGGAAGCCGACCATGTCAGCTTCCGGTGCGGCCGCGGCCGCGAGCAGTACCTGGCCGACATCGTCCGCAGCCAGGCCGAGCTCGCCGCCGGCGAGTCCTCCGAGGTCTGCCTCACCGACCAGATCTCGACCGACGCCAGCCCCGACCCGTTCCACCTCTACAAAGTCCTGCGCCGCCGCAACCCCGCTCCCTTCTCGTCCTACCTGCGGTTCGGCGAGGTGGCGGTGGTCAGCTCCTCGCCGGAGCGCTTCCTCTCGGTCGACCGGGAGCGCTACGTGCAGGCGCGGCCGATCAAGGGGACCGTCTCGCGCAGCGACGATCCCGCCGAGGACGCCGCCCGCCGCGAGGAGCTCGCCGCCGACGAAAAGACCCGGGCCGAGCACCTGATGATCGTCGACCTGCTGCGCAACGACCTCGGTCGCGTCTGCGAGGTCGACAGCGTCAGCGTCCCGCACCTGATGGTGGTCGAGCCCTACGCGACCGTGCACCAGGTGGTTTCGACCGTGACAGGGGTGCTGGCGCCGCAGCGCAGCGGTGTCGAGTGCGTGCGCGCCTGC
This sequence comes from Solirubrobacterales bacterium, assembly GCA_035462545.1. Taxonomy (GTDB): domain Bacteria; phylum Actinomycetota; class Thermoleophilia; order Solirubrobacterales; family 70-9; genus VAYN01. The sequence continues at coordinate 21,304 of DATHUE010000227.1, read as the reverse complement.
TTCCCCGGCGGCTCGATGACGGGGGCGCCGAAGCTGCGGACGATGGAGATCATCGACGACCTCGAGGACGAGGCCCGCGGCGTCTACTCCGGTGGCCTCGGGTACTTCGGCCTCGACGGCGTCGTCGACCTCAGCATCGTGATCCGCACGATCGTGATGAGGCCGGGCCGGACGACGATCGGCGCCGGCGGCGCGATCGTCATGCAGTCCGACCCCCAGGACGAGTTCGACGAGATCCTCCTCAAGGCGCGGGCGCCGATGCGGGCGATCGCCGAGGCGGTCACCGGCAGCGACGCCGACGACGCCTGGAGCATCGATCTGGAGCCGGCGAGGGCCGTCCGGTGAGCGCCTCCGATGCCGCGCGGTTCCTTATGGACGCATCGAGTCCAAAAGGAACCGCGGGAAGCGTGCGCGAGGCCGGCGTGGCCGATGTGTCGGCCGCCGCGGCCGCGGTCGGCGCCCTGCTCGACGAGCTCGGCGGCGAGGCACCGGCGACGGCCGAGCTGGAAGCGGCGACGCGGGCCCTGGTCGAGCAACCCGAGCTCGGCACGCTGCTGGTCGCCGAGGCCGAGGGCGAGCTGGTCGGGGTGCTGGCGGCGAGCTGGGTCCACGCGATCCACGTGCCCGGCCACTACGGCGTGATCCAGGACCTCTGGGTCCGGCCCGACTTCCGCAGTCGCGCCGTGGGCCGCGAGCTGGTCGAGTGCTATGCCGAGATCGCCACTCGGCACGGTGCCGCCCGGCTGGAGGTGGGGCTGCCGAAAGAGAGCTTCGAGCGGATCGAAGCGACCGAACGTTTCTACCTCGGCAACGGCTTCGCTTCGCTCGGGATCCGGATGCGACGGAAGCTGCGATGAGCGCCCTGATCGCGATCGAGCAGCGGCCCGGCCGCGAGGACGGCGCGCCCTGGATCGTCGAAGGGGGCCGCCGGGTCGAGGGACGCGAGAACGCCCGCCGCCTGACCGAGGTGCACGGCGGTCTCGGCCGCAACCCCGGGGTCCGCGCCGAGGGCGCCGACGCCGGCGACGAGGAGGTCGAGGAGATCCTCGCCTCCCTGCACGATCCGGATTACCTGCAGGCCTTGCAAGACGTCCGCTCGGACGAGCCGGTGACGATGCCCGGGTTCGCGACCCCCGGGCTCGCACCAGACACCCCCGTCGACGCGGCGCTGGTCTCGGCCGCGCACGAGGGGGTGCGAACGGCGGTCACGGCCGCCGGCCGAATAGTCGCTGGAGCCCGCTACAGCTACGCCGTCTGCAGGCCGCCCGGTCATCACGCCGGGCCGGCCTGGTTCGGCGGTTACTGCTACCTCAACAACGCGGCCGCGGCCGCGCGCGTTCTGGTCGAGGGCGGCGTGCGCACGCGCGGCGTCCTCGACCTCGACCTTCACTACCCGAACGGGACCTCGGCGCTGCTCGCGCCGATCGACGGCGTGCGGCTGCACTCGCTGCACGCGGCGCCGGTCACCAACGTCCCGCCCGACACCGTCCTGCCCTGGGCCGAAGACGAAGAGGCGATTGCCTTCGAGGCGCCGCCCGACCCTGGCCGCTACCTGGCGGCGGTCGCCGCCTCGGTCGAGGCGCTCGCCGCCGACGCCGAAGCCCTGGTGCTCTCGCTCGGCTACGACATCGTCGCCGGCGACCCGCACGGCAGCTGGCGCTTCGCCCCCGGGATCTTCGCCGAGATCGGCCGCCTGGTGGCGGCGCCGGGCCTGCCGGTCTGCGTCGTCCAGGAGGGCGGCTACCTGCTGGGGGTCCTCGCCGACTGCGCCGAGGCCTTCGCCGCCGGTCTCGTGGAAGGAGCCGGCGGGACGGAGGGGCCGGCTTGAGCGCCGCCGGGCTGGAGCCGTTCCGGCGGCGCCTCGACGCGATCGACGAGGAGATCGCGCGGCTGCTCGGCGAGCGCTTCCAGATCTGCCGCGAAGTCGCCGGCTACAAGAGCGAGCACGGGATTCCGATGATGCAGCCCGACCGGGTCGCGATCGTCCGCCAGCGCTACCTCGACCGTGGCGCCGAGGTCGATTTGCCCGAGGAGTTCAGCGCCGGCTTCTTCGAGCTGATGATCGCCGCCACCTGCAAGCTCGAGGACGAGCTGATCGCCGAGGCGGCGGCCGCCGAAGGAGCAGAGTCGTGAGCGCTGGGCGACTTACCGTCGCTATGCGACGGAAAAACGCCCAGGCGCTGCCGCCGGGGCCGCGGCTGCCACGGGCGGTGCAGGCGCTCGGCTGGGTGAAGCGGCCGCTGCCCTTCCTCGAGCGCTGCCAGCGCCGCTACGGCGACACCTTCACGCTGCGGATGACCCACTGGGGCGACTGGGTCGTGCTCTGCGACCCCGCCGACGTCAAAACCGTCTTCACCGCCGGCGACGCGGTCGGGGTCGACGTCGCCAACCCGCTGCTCTGGCCGATCCTCGGGCCGCGCTCGGTGATGCTGCTGGAAGAACCGCGGCACATGATGCGGCGCAAGCTGATGCTGCCGCCGTTCCACGGCGAGCGGATGCAGCGCGACGCCGAGGTGATGGCCGAGGTCGCGCGCGAGGAGGCGCGCAGCTGGAAGCCGGGGGAGCCGTTCGAGATGTGGCCGCGGATGCAGGCGGTGACCCAGGAGGTCGTCGTCCGCGCCGTCTTCGGCAACGAGGAGGAGCCGGGCCTGCGCCGGGTGCGGGAGCGACTGACGCGGCTCACGGAGTGGATGAACGACTCCGCCAACCTGACCAAGCTCGCCCTCTTCGGGCCGGGTTACGTGGTCCGCAGCGACGGCTTCAAGCAGGCGATGCGGCCGGTCGAGGAAGCGGTGCTGGACGAGGTCTACAAGCGCCGGGCCGAAGGCGAGGACGGACGGGAGGACGTCGTCTCGATGCTGGCCCACGCCCGCTATGAGGACGGCTCGCCGATGAGCGACCGCGAACTGCGCGACGAACTCCTGACGCTGCTCACCGACGGCCCGACGTCGGCCTCGCTGGCGCGCGTCTTCGAGCGACTGCTGCGCCACCCCGAGAAGCTGGCGCGGGTCCAGGAGGAGATCGTCAGCGGCGGCGACGGCAGCTACCTCGACGCGGTGATCAAGGAGACGCTGCGACTCTGCGCGCCGGTGCCGGTCGTGGTCCGCAAGCTGCTGGAGCCGATGCGACTGGGCGGCTACGACCTCCCGGCCGGAACCACGGTCGCCCCGTGCATCCACCTGATCCATCGCCGCTCAGACGTCTACGAGCAGCCGCGCGCGTTCATGCCGGAGCGCTTCCTGGCCGAGCCACCCGGCACCTATACGTGGATCCCGTTCGGCGGCGGCACCCGCCGCTGCCTGGCGGCGCGCTACGCCGAGCAGGAGATGGTGAGGGTGCTGCGGACCGTGCTGAGCGAGGTCGACCTGCACCCGGTCGATTCGCGCCCGGAAGGAGTGGGGCGGGGCGGGATCGCTTTCAGCCCCGAAGGGGGGGCAAAGGTCGTCGCCGAGCCGCGGGCCGCCGCGGCACAGGAGGGGAGGGAGCAGTGGCAACCGATACCGACCTGATCGTCGTCGGCGCCGGCGCCAAGGCGGCCGGGCTGGCGGCCAAGGTGCACACGATGAACGGCCTCGGGCTGGGGCCGATCTCGATGAAGGTGATCGAGGGGACCGACGTCGCCGCGTCCTGGCTGGGATTGAACGGGATGACCTCGGGCGAAGAGCCGCTTGCCGTCACCCCGATCAAGGACGTCGGCTTCCCCTACCGCAGCTTCGTCGAGTTCGGCGAGGCGGGAGAGGCGATCGACGCCGGCGTCCAGGCCTTCTCCTGGCACCGGTACATGATCGGCAGGCGCGAGTACGCGCGCTGGATCGACGCCGGCTCGCCCTCGGTCCGCCACCGCGACTACGGCGAGTACCTGCGCTGGGTGCTGGCGGGAGCCAACGAGGGGATCGAGCACGTACGAGGCCGGGTGGTCCGGGTCGCGCTCGATGCCGAGGACGAGCGCTGGGTGGTCGAGGTCACAGAGGAGGGCGGCGTCACCAACCACACTGGCGGCGCCTTGGTCCTCACCGGCCCCGGCATCCACCGGGCCTTCCCGCACGAGCCGGCGGTCGCCTCCCAGGTCTTTCACTGCGACAGCAAGCGCAGCGAGTTCTCGGCGATCCCGGCGGACGAGGAGTGCGACGTCGGCGTCGTCGGCGGCGGCGAGAGCGCGCTCAGCTGCGTGATGTTCCTGCGCGGCTTCCGCCCCCGCTGCCGGTTCACGATCTACACGCCGCTGCTGCCACTCAGCCGCGGCGAGAGCTTCCTCGAGAACAGGGTCTTCTCCGATCCCGACGAGGTCGGCTGGGAGTCGCTCGACCAGCAGACCCGGCGCGACTTCGTCAAGCACTCCGACCGCGGCGTCTTCGACCCGCCGAGCCTGGGGAAGATCGCCTACGACGACCGCGTCACCTTTCGCACCGGCCGGGTCAGCGACGTCGGCGCCGGCCGCGCCGGCCGCGTCTCGCTCACCCACGAGGCACCGCAGGGGACGATCGAGCGCGAACACGACTTCGCCGTCAACTGCACCGGCTTCGACCTCCTGGCCCAGCTGCGGGCGATGTTCCCGGACGAGGTCCGGACCGAGATCGAGAGCCGCACCGGGCCGGTCTGGGACAGACCGGCCGGAACCGAGGTGCCGATCGGGCGGGCGCTGGAGCTGCTGGGCATGAGCCCGCGCCTCCACATCCCCGGTCTCGCCGGCCTCAGCCAAGGGCCGGGCTTCGCCAACCTCGGCGCCCTCGGCCTGCTCTCAAACCGTGTGCTGCAGCCACTTCTGCAGGAGTCCGACCTCCTGCCCGAAGCCGGTTCGTACATTTGACAATAATCAATCGATCTGAATAGGGTGAATCCATGGAGAGAGTTTCTAGGGCCGCGTGGCTGACGGTCGCAGGGGCAGTTGCGGTGCTCGTCCTCGGCCTGCTGGTCAGCGGCTGCGGGGGCGGCGACGATGGCGGCTCGGACTCGGCCAACTTCACCGGCGAGGGGTATCCGAACGGCGACCCGTCGAACACGCGCTCCACCACCGGCCCGATCGACAGCTCGACGGTCTCCGAACTCGAAGAAGCCTGGAGCGTCCCGATCAACGCCCAGAGCACCTTCGGCAGCTACGCCTCGACGCCGATCGTCAGCAAGGGCGTCGTCTACTCGCAGGACCTCGAGTCAAACGTGCAGGCGATCGACCTCGAGAGCGGCGAAGTCCTCTGGACCAAGAAATACGAATCCCCGAGTCACGGCCCGAACGGAGTCGTCGTCCAGGACGGCGGTGTCTACGGCGCCACCGGCACCGGCGCCTTCGGCCTCGATCAGAAAACCGGCAAAGAGCTTTGGTCGGTCGAGCTCACCCGCAACTCCACTGAGGGCGTCGACATGGCTCCGGGATACCACGAGGGCCTCGTCTACGTCTCGACGGTGCCGGTCACTCCGGCGGAGTTCTACGCCGGCGGCGGGGTCGGAATCCTCCACGCCCTCGACGCCAAAACCGGCAAAAAAGTATGGAGCTTCGACACGGTTCCGAAGGGCCTCTGGGGCAATCCCGAGGTCAATTCGGGAGGCGGCCTCTGGTACCCGCCGGCCTTCGACGAAGAGGGCTCGATGTACTTCGGCACCGGCAACCCGGGCCCGATCCCGGGCACGCCGGAGTTCCCCTACGGGTCGAGCCGGCCAGGCAGGAATCTCTACACCGACTCGCTGATCAAGATGGATGCCAAGACCGGCAAGATGGATTGGTACTACCAGCAGACCCCACACGACATCAACGACTGGGACTTCCAGAACCCGCCGATCCTGGCCGAGGTCGGTGGCACCGAGGCGGTGATCGGAGCCGGCAAGTCGGGCTTCGTGGTCGCCCTCGATCGCGACAGCGGCAAGGTGCTCTGGAAGAAAGCGGTCGGCAAACACAACGGCACCGACGACATCGGCCTGGAAACGATGAACGGCAAGATGCCGAAGAAACCCGTGGTGCTCTTTCCCGGGGCACTTGGCGGTGTGATCTCGCCGATGGCGACCGACGGCTCGCTGGTCTTCGTGCCGGTCATCAACCACTCGCTGACGATCCTGCCGAGCCAGGAAAAAACGGAAAACAGCCCGCTCACGGGCGAACTGGTGGCGCTCGAGATCGACACCGGCAAAGTCCGGTGGAAGCACAACTTCTCCTCGGCCCCGTTCGGCTCGACGAGCGTTGTCAACGACCTCGTCTTCGCCACCACCTATGAAGGCAAAGTGGTCGCTTTCGACACCAGCGGTGGACGGGAACTTTGGGAAACCTCGCTGCCGGCGGGGACCAACGCCGGCGTCACGGTCAGCGGCGACACGCTGATCACGGCGGCCGGGGTGCCGGTGGCGCAAGGCCAGCTGCCGGAAATCGTCGCCTACCGCCTGCCTGGCGGCGAATAGGTCCTACTAGGCGAGGTTCTGCTCGAGCCGCTCCGCGAGCCGGTTCATGCCGTGCTCGCGGGCGGCCGCCGCCGCTCCGGTCCAGTCGGTGGGCCGGTCCGGCGGCGGCTCGACCCCGGCGTCGCGGAGCGTGGCGATGTCCTTGAAGGCGAGCAGCTCCTCGCGACCCTCGATCAGGGCGGCGCGCAGTTTCGGCTTCTGGATCCGGATCGCCGCCTCGAGCAGCGCCTCGAGGCTGCCGTGCTCGCGCAGCAATTCCGCTGCCGTTTTCGGCCCGACGCCCTTGGCGCCGGGCAGGCCGTCGGAGGGGTCGCCGCGCAGGGCGATGAAGTCCGGGACCTGGCCGGGGTCGATGCCGTAGCGCTCGCGCACGCCCGACGGCGTCACCGGTTCCGCGCCTTTGCCGCCGGTGCGAACGTAGAGCACGCTGACCCGCTCGGCCGCGCACTGGTACATGTCGCGGTCACCGGTCAGGAGCAGCGCTCGGCCGCCGCCGCCGGCCTCGCGCTTGGCGTAGGTGCCGAGCAGGTCGTCGGCCTCGAGCGAGTCGTGCCCTTCGACCGTCCAGCCGAAGGCCGCGAAGAAGCTGCGGCAGGCCTCGAACTGGGGCGAGAGCTCATCCGGCATCGCCGCCTCGCGCTCGGCGTGGTAGGCCGGGTAGAGCTCGGTCCTGTAAGAGGCGGCGTCGGGTCCGAAACAGAGGACGACGGCGCGCGGATCGTGGGCTTCGACCTCGCGGACGATCATGTTGGCGGCGCCGAGCAGCGCGTTGACGGGGCGCCCGTCGGGGCCGACGATCGTCTTCGGCAGCGCGTAGAAGGCGCGGAACAGCATCGAGGGCGTGTCGACGGCGAGAAGCGGTCCGCTCATCCAGCACTTATATCGGGGGTGTCTGACTTAAGCCGCCAGATATGGCAGGGAAGGTCAGAGACGCCGGCGGGGCGGGGTTAGACTGGCGCCGTGGCTCGCCGCATTCCCGCGCTCGGATTTCCCGCCGCCCTCCTGGTAACGCTAGTCCTGGCTGGGCCGGCCGCCGCCGCGCCCGCGGTCAGCGGCGAATTCCCGCTCGTCGGAAAAATCGACACCAACAACAAGCTGGCCCGGGGTCCCGACGGCAACATGTGGGTGACGTTGCAAGGACCCGAAAAAGACGTGGCGAAGATCACCCCCGCGGGCGAGATCACCGAATACGACCTAGCAGTGGCTGGCGCCTCCGGCATCGTCACCGGTCCCGATGGCAACCTCTGGGTCACGAGACCCGGCGGCCTGACGCGGTTTAGCGCGGCAGACCCGGTCGGCAGTAAAGCTCCGTTCGAAATCGCGACGATCACCGGCAACTCGCCGATCACCGTCGGCCCGGACGCCCAGCTCTGGGTCGCGACGCAAAACCTGCTGCTTCGCGTGACGCTCGCAAAACCTGCCGAACCGACTCCTTTTGCGGTCCCAGGGCTGGACCCTAAGGACATCGATTCGACCAGTTTCCTGGTCGTCGCCGACGCTGGCAGCAGTCGCGTCCTCTTCTCGACCGTTACCGGGATTCTGAGCGAATTCAAACTCAGCGGACAGGCGCAGGGGGTAGCCGCCGACCCAAGCGGACAGGTGGCCTTTACGCAGCCGGTAACTCCGCCAAAGGAAATCGGACTCCTTTCGCCCGCCATGGCGCCGCTGGTGCTGTCCGCGGAAGGCACGGATCCCTTCGGGATAGCTCTCGGCCCCGATGGGGCCTACTGGTCGGCAGAGTTCATCTCAGACGGTCTGACCAGGCTCACTCCGACCGGCCAGCTCAGCGACTTGACGGGCTTCGCGAAAGGCTCGGGACCGCGGCAGGTCGCCGCAGGGCCCGGGAACACGCTTTGGGTGACGCTGACGATGACGAACAAAATCGGCCGCGTGAGCGGTGTCGAGGTAGAGCCGCCGGTGGTGACGCCGCCGCCGACCGCGGCAATTGTCCCCGAGACGACGATCAAAGCCGGCCCCAAGGGCAGGCTGCGGATCGGTGGCAAGCGCCGCAAGGTCAAGTTCCGCTTCCAGTCCCCGAACCTCGGCGTCGGCTTCGAATGCCGGCTGAAGCGACTGCCGCGCAAGCCGACCGCCAAAGCCTCGAAGGCGGTCTTCGCCCCTTGCCAGTCGCCGCGGGCCTACCGCCGCGGTCCGGGGCGCTATCGCTTCGCGGTGCGCGCGGTTCTCGACGGCGTCGCCGACCCCTCGCCTGCCGTGCGCGGCTTCCGGATCGTCCGCGCGCACCGTAAATAGCTTCCGAAGCGGGTTCGGGACTGGCCTCCGGGCCCGCATCCCCGGTCGAATACGGTTAGCCGGCTTTGAGCGAGAAGGCGCTGCACATAGAGAGGCTGGAGAAGCGCTACCCGACCGGGGTGGAGGCGCTGCGCGGGGTCTCGCTGGAGATCGAGCCGGGGGAGCTGTTCGGGTTGCTCGGGCCCAACGGCGCCGGCAAGTCGACCCTGATCCACTGCACGACCGGACTGGCGCAGCCGAGCGGCGGCTCGATCCACGTCTTCGGCCACGACGCCACCGGCGACTACGGCGAGGCGCGCAAGGCAGTCGGGCTGGCGCCGCAGGAGCCGAACCTCGACTGGTTCCTGACCGTCGCCGAGACCCTCGACTACCACGCCGGCTACTTCGGGATGCCGAAGCGGGAGCGGCGCGAGCGGACCGAGGAACTACTGGAGACCTTCTCGCTGACCGAGAAGCGCGACGAACGGACCCGCACCCTCTCCGGCGGGATGAAACGGCGGCTGATCCTGGCCCGGGCGATGATGCACCGGCCGCGGCTGCTGATCCTCGACGAGCCGACCGCCGGCGTCGACGTCGAGCTGCGGCTCGAGCTCTGGCACTACGTGCAGCGGATCAACCAGGAGGGGACGACGATCCTCCTGACCACGCACTACCTGGAGGAGGCGGAGCAGCTCTGCGACCGGATCGCCTTCATCAACGAGGGCCAGATCGTCGGCGAGGGGACCAGCGCCGAGCTCGCCGCCGAATACGGGGTCACCAGCCTCGAGGACGCCTACCTGGCTCTGGTCGGGCGCAAGGAGCTGTCTCGCTCCCACGTCGAGGTCAGCGCCGAGTGAACCCGAGTCCGGCCCAGATCCGCTTCGCGACCCTCTGGCGGCGTGAGGTCAACCGCTTCATGAAGATCAAGAAGCAGACGATCGGCGCGCCGCTGCTGGAAACCTTCCTCTACATCTCCGTCTTCGGGGCGGCACTCGGCTCCCGGGTCGGAGACCTGCACGGGATCGACTACGTCGTCTTCGTGATCCCCGGCCTGATCATGATGGCCTGGTCGATCAACGCCTTCGCCAACAACTCCTCCTCGATCCTGCAGCAGAAGTTCCAGGGGGCGATCCAGGACCAGCTCTCCTCGCCGGCCTCGCCGCTGGAGCTGCTGCTCGCCTTCTCGCTCGGCGGCTTCATGCGCGGCCTGATCGTCGCCCTGCTGACCTTCGCCGCCGCCTCGCTGCTGGTCGACCTGCCGGTCGACCACATCCTCGTCCTCGTCCCCTCGCTGTTCCTGGTCGGGTTCTTCTTCTCCCAGCTCGGGGTGCTGATCGGGGTGCGGGCGGAGCAGTTCGACGACGTCGCCTTCGCCCAGACCTTCGTCCTCACGCCGCTGATCTTCCTCGGCGGCGTCTTCTATTCGGCCGAACTGCTGCCGCAGCCGTACGAGACGCTGACCCACTTCAACCCGATCTACTACATGATCAACCTGGTCCGCTACGGCTTCGTCGGCTACACCGAAGTCAGCGTCGCCCTTTCGCTGCTGGCACTGACGGCGGCCACCGCCGCCCTGTTCCTCGTCAACCTGCGGCTGTTCCGGCAGGGCTACAAGCTGCGCGCCTAGCCGAGTGGACATTTACCGTGGCTATGGCGACGGTAAATGTCCACTCGGCGGCTCGTCAGTCGACGTTGTCGTCGATCCAGGACAGATAGCCGCGGCTGCCGGCGATGATCGCGGTGGCGACGATCTCCGGCTCCTCGTAGGAGTGCAGCTCGCGGATCGCCGCCTCGACCCGCGGGTAGAGCGAGGCCTCGGTCTTGGCCAGGCACTGCCACTCGGCCGCGGCCTCGACCTGGCCCTGCCAGCGGTATCGGCTGGCGACCGGGCCGACCGTCTGCACGCAGGCGGCGAGCCGGCGCTCGACCAGCTCGGCAGCGATCCGCTCCGCCTCCTGCTCGGAGCCGGCGGTGGTCAGGACCTGGATGAACTCGCTTGCCATCGGCTTCACAGCCTACGGCGCGGCGGGGCTCAGCCGGGGTCGGCGACCAGCTTTTTCTCGCGCTCGGTCTCGGGCATGACCAGGATCGCGCCCTCGCCGGTGACGTAGGCCTCCTCGCCGTGGAAAACGACGTCCATGCCGACTGCCTCGTCGTGCTCGCTCGCCCGCAGCGGCATCACCGCGCTGACCAGCTTCAGCAGGACGAAGGTGGCGCCGAAGGCGTAGGCGGGAGTCACCGCCGCGGCCAGCGCCTGCGACCAGAACTGGCCGGCGTCGCCGTAGACGAGGCCGTCGGCGACACCGTTCCAGCCGGCCTGGGCGACCAGGCCGAGGAAGAGGATCCCGGTGAAGCCGGCGAGGCCGTGGGCGGCGAGGACGTCGAGCGTCTCGTCGACACGCGTACGGGGGCGCCACTGGATCGCGAAGTAGCAGGGCAGGGCGCCGAGGAAACCGAGCACCATTGCCCAGCCGGGGCTGATGAAGCCGCCCGCCGGGGTGATCAGGACGCAGCCGACGATGATCGCCGTGGCGGCGCCGATCGCGGTCACCCGGCGGCCACGAACCAGGTCGAGGACGAACCAGGTGAGCAGGGCGCAGGCCGGGGTCAGCAGCGTGTTGACGAAGGCCAGCACGCTCTGGTTGCCGGTGCCGATGCCGCTGCCGCCGTTGAAGCCGAACCAGCCGAACCACAGCAGGCCGGCGCCGATCAGGACGTAGACCGCGTTGTGGGGGAGGAGCGCCTGACGCCCGTAGTCTTTGCGCGCTCCGACGACCAGCGCCGCCGCCAGCGCGGCGAAGCCGGACCCCATCTCCACCGGGATGCCGCCGGCGAAGTCGAGGGCGCCCTTCTCGGCCAGCCAGCCGCCGCCGAAGGCCCAGTGGGCGAGCACGGCGTAGACCAGCACCGACCAGAGGGTCGCGAACACCATCCAGGCGCCGAACCGCATCCGCTCGACCACGGCACCGGAGACCAGCGCCACGGTGATGATGCAGAAGGTTCCCTGGAAGGCCATGAAGACGAGGTGGGGAACCGTCCCTTCACCGCGCGGCTCGAACCCGACCCCGTCGAGGGCGAAGTGGCCGAGCCCGCCGATGATCGCGCCTTCGCCGTCGAAGGCGAGCGAGTACCCGATCAGCGCCCAGGTCACGCCGGCGATCGCCATCGCCGAGATGCACATCATGAAGGTGTTGAGGCTGTTCTTGGCGCGCACCAGCCCGGCGTAGAAGACTCCGAGCCCGACCGTCATCAGCAGGACGAGCGCGGTCGAGGTCAGCATCCAAGCGGTATCGCCGGTGTCGATGGCGGCCATCATCGCTTCTCCACCGGGGTGACGGCGCCGACGTCGGTCTCGCCGGTGCGGATCCGCACCGCCCGCTCCAACGGCACGACGAAGATCTTGCCGTCGCCGACCTGGCCGGTCGAGCCGCCTTCGCAGAGGGCGTCGATCGTGGGCTGGACGAAGTCGTCGGAGACCGCGATCTCGACCCGGATCTTCTCCGAGAGGCCCATCTGCACGGTGGTGCCGCGGTAGGTCTCGACCCGGTCGAGCTCGCCGCCGTGCCCCTGCACGCGACTCATCGACAGGCCGCTCACATCGGCCCTGTACAGGGCCTCCAAAACGTCGTTCGCCTTCTCCGGGCGCACGATTCCTATGACCAGTTTCATGGCTCTCCCTCTCTCCCCGCCCCGCTCGGACCGCGCGAGCCTACCAACTGGGGAGGCAACGCCGCTTGCGGCTCTGGCAAGCCGAAAGGGGCGGAGCCGCGCCGTCTCTACAATCGCCTGCGATGACGACGCGCGAGCGGCGACGGCGACGGCGCCCGCACCACACCGGCTGGAAGGCGAAGCTGATGATCCCGTTCGGGATCGTCGGCGCCGTGCTTGCCGTCGCCGGCGGCTTCGCCCTCGCCTGGGCCGTCGACATCTACGAGTCGACGCCGCCGCTGGAGACCCTGAAGCCGGTCCAGAAGGGCCGCTCCTCGGCGATCTACGCCGCCGACGGCAGCCTGATCGGGTTCATCCGCTCCAGCAACATCCGTCAGCCGGTCTCCTGGGAGCAACTGCCGGACACGCTCAAGGAGGCGACGATCGCGATCGAGGACCAGAACTTCTACGAGCACGGCGCGATCGACTACAGCGCCGTGGTCCGCGCCGCCTGGAAGGACCTGCTGGCCGGCGAGGCGATCCAGGGTGCCTCGACGATCACCCAGCAGCTGGTCCGCAACCTCTACATCCAGAACCCGGAAGACACCTTCAAGCGAAAGCTGCGGGAAACCCACCTCGCCGAAGAAATGGAGGACGCCCACAGCAAGCAGTGGATCCTCACCAGCTACCTCAACACGGCCCCCTACGGCACGGTCGAAGGGCAGACCGCGGTTGGGGCCGAGGCGGCGGCGCAGACCTACTTCGGGAAACCGGCGAAGGACCTGAACCTGACCGAGTCGGCGCTGATCGCCGGCCTGCCGCAGGCGCCCTCCGAATACAACCCGTTCCTCGACCCGAAGGCGGCGAAGCAGCGGCGCGACGAAGTCCTCAAGGCGATGGAGGACCATGGGTACATCACGCCGGCCGAGTACCGCCGCGCCCTGCAGAGCGGGCTCGGCACCAACCCCGGCCACAAGTACCGGGTGATTCGCGACCCGTTCCTGTTCGACCTCGTGCAGCAGCAGCTGATCGAGAAATACGGGATCAACACCGTTCGCAACGGCGGCCTCAAGGCCTACACGACGATCGATCCGGAGCTGCAGCAGCGGGCCCAGGAAGCGGTCGACGCCTGCTCCGTCTGCTATCCGGAAGGCGGCCCGGCGGCCGGACTGGCCTCGGTCAACCCGGAGAACGGCGAGATCGTCGCCCTCGCCTCGACCAAGGGGTACGAGACCGAAAGCCAGTTCAACTACGCCTGGCAGGCGAAACGCCAGCCCGGCTCCTCGTTCAAGACCTTCGTCCTCACCGAGGCGATCAAACAGGGGATCGACCCCGACAGCACTTACTACAACGGCACCTCGCCGATGACCCTGCCGATCCCCGGCGGCGGCACCTGGGAGGTCAACAACTCCGAGGGCGGGGTGGGGGTGATGTCGCTGGCCAGCGCCACCTGGCACTCGGTCAACGTCGTCTTCGCCCAGCTCGACCTCGACGTCGGACCCGAGAACGTGACCAAGACGGCCCAGGAAATGGGGATCGAAGAGGACCTGCTCTCAGTGCCGGCGGAGGGCATCGGCGGCCTCTCCGAAGGCGTCACCCCGCTGGAAATGGCAGACGCCTACGCGACCCTCGCCAACGGCGGCATCCACCATGCCCCGACCGCGATCGACCGGGTCGAGTTCCCCGACGGCAAGGTCGACGAAACCAGCCCCGACGACGGCGACCGCGTCCTCACCCCCGGCCAGGCATACGAAGTCACCCGCGTGCTCGAGGGCGTGATCACCTCCGGCACCGGCGCCGGCTACACCGGCTTCGCCTGCACCGCCGCCGGCAAGACCGGCACCTCCGAGGAAGAGTCCGACGCCTGGTTCGTCGGCTACACGCCAGCCTTCTCGACCGCGGTCTGGGTCGGCCACCCCCAGACCCGCGAATACACCGGCTACGGCGGCACCACCGCGGGCCCGATCTGGCGCAGCTTCATGGAAGCCGCGCACGAAGGGGAGGAATGCCCCGAATTCGAAGCGCCGGAAAACCTGCCGGAGCTGTCCGGCCTCGAGAGCGACCACACCTCCTCGTCCTCGGAAGCGAGCTTCGGTTACGAAGAAGAAGAAACGACGAGCGAAGACGAAGGCGAGGAGAAGGAGCCGAAAGAGGACGAAGGCGAGGAGCCCGCCCCGGCCCCCACTCCGGAACCGGCCCCGGCGCCAGCACCCGCGCCGGCGCCCGCTGCCCCGCCCGCCGTCGGCGGCGGCATCGCCAGCCCGAGCAAATAGGAGCACCCGGCGCTACTCGCCGATGATCTCGATCCGGTAGCCGTCGGGGTCGCGGACGAAGCAGATGCGGTGGCCCTCGGTGCGGCCGCCGGGGCGGTAGGGCGGCTTCTCCGGCTCGATCCCGTCCTCGGCGAGGCGGGCGAGGGTGCCGTCGAGGTCGTCGACGCCGATCGCGATGTGGTTGTAGCCGCTGCCATGGTCGTAGGAGTCGACGCCGTGGTTGTAGGTCAGCTCCAGGCGCGGATCCTCGCCGGGCATGCCCATGAAGACGTTGATCGCCTCGTCGCCGATCGGCATCCGTCGGACCTCCTCGAAGCCGAGCTTCTCGTAGAAGGAGACGGAGCGGTCGATGTCCCCGATTCGGTAACAGGTGTGGAGGAAGGTCGGCACGGGGGAGAGGCTACCCTGGCCGAGCGTGCTCGAATCCCCGCCGCCCCCGCCACCGCAGCAGCCGGCCGCCACGGTCCGGATCGCGACGGTCGCGGGCGAGCCTCGCTTCCAGGCGCCGCGGGCGGTCGAAGCGGGCGCTGTTCTGCGGGTCGTCAACCGGACCGACCCGGCCCGCAGCGGCCCGCATACCTTCTCGCTGGTCGCGCCCGGCGCCCTGCCGCGTCGGCCCGGCGCCCTGCGCGCCTGCTTCGCCCCCGACCGGATCTGCCGGGCGATCGCCGACTGGCACGGGGTGCGGGGCAACGGGCCGCCGGCCCGGAACCTGGCCGAGGCGGGAGCGCCGGGGTGGGACACGCCCGGTGGCGTCGGCCGCCGCGGCGACTCCTGGTTCAGCGGCTACCGCCGGGGCTCGAGCGTCGAACAGCCCCTCGCCATTCCGCTCGGCGAAGAGTCCCGAGTAGTGCACTTCATGTGCGCGATCGATCCGTCGATGCAGGGAAAAATCACTGTCCGGCCGAACTGAGGAATCCAGCTAAAGGTCGCCCCCTGGCTGCCGATTGTGTACTCGCATGTTGCCTTGGAGCCAGAGTCAGGGGGCGCTGCGGGAGCGGGGGCGATCGGAGGCGCGCGCCGTCGGCGCGGTCCTGATCGGCGGGGCCGGCCTGGTCGAGCTGTCGCTGCTGCTGCCGCACCCGAGCGAAGTCAACGAGCCTGCTCTGCTGGCAATCGCCACCGCGATGTTCGCCGCCGGCCTGGCCTGCTTCGTCCTCTCGCACCGCATACCCATCGCCCTCACTCACGTCGCCCTCGCCACCTCCGCCGCGGCCGCGGGCCTGCTGACCTACCAGAGCGGCGTCGCCGCCGGCCAGTACGGGTCGCTCTACGTCTGGGCGATGCTGATCGCCGGCTACTACTTCACCCGCCGGGTCGCGCTCGCCCACCTCGGCTGGCTGCTGGCGGTGAACGCGGTCACCTTGGCCCTGGTCGACAGCACCTCGGGGTACTCGCCGTTGACCCGCTGGCTCTTCACCGCGATCTCGCTCTCGGTGGTGGTCCTTCTGACCAGCGCCCTGGTCGCACGGCGCCAGCGGGCCGATCTGCGGGCGCGCCGCTTCTTCGACCTCTCCCAGGACATGCTCTGCACGTCCAACACGGACGGCTATTTCGTCGAGCTCAACTCGGCCTGGCAGCGCAACCTCGGTTTCACCCCCGAGGAACTGCGCTCCCGCCCGTTCATCGAGCGCGTCCACCCGGACGATCGCGAGCGGACCGAAACAGAGGCTGCCGACCTGTTCAGCGGTGCCGGGCGGGTCGGCTTCGAGAATCGCTACCTGGCCAAGGACGGCAGCGTCCACTGGCTGCACTGGAGCGCCACCCTGGCCGCGGACGAGTCGCTGATCTACGCCCGCGCCGCCGACGTCACCGAGTTCAAACGCGTTGCCGAGGAGCGCGAGGCGCTGCTGGCGGAGGTCGAGGCGCTGGCCGTCACCGACACCCTCACCGGGCTGCCCAACCGGCGCGCGCTCGACGAACGGCTGCCGACCGAGTTCTCCCGGGCGCGCCGCCGCGGCTCCTCGCTCTGCCTGGCGGTGATCGACCTCGACCGCTTCAAGGCCTACAACGACACCCACGGCCACCTGCGCGGCGACGCTCTGCTGCGCGAATGCGCGGTCGCCTGGGACCAGCAGCTGCGGGGAGAGGACACGATCGTCCGCTTCGGCGGCGAGGAGTTCCTGGTCCTGCTGCCGGACGTCTCGATGGGAGAGGCCGGCGAGATCGTCGAACGGCTGCGGACGGCGACGCCGGGCGAGCAGACCTGCTCCGCCGGGCTTGCCTGCTGGGACCTGCGCGAGAGCGCCGCCGACCTGATCGGCCGCGCCGACGAGGCGTTGTACCGGGCAAAGGAGGAGGGCCGGGACCGGCTCGTCGCCGCCGAGTCATGATCCCCGTGTGGGAGACGAGCTGATCCAGCGCTTTCGCGCCGCCCGCCGCGACCGCGGGCTGGCGGTCGTGGAGGGCTTCCACGCGCTGAAGCACGCTCTGCGCTTCGAAGCGGAGCTGCTCGAGGCGGTCGCGGTCGAGCCCGACTCGCTGGAGCGGCTGGCGGCCGAGCTGGCGCCCGACCTGGAGGGCCGCCTGGCCGGGATCGCCGAGCCGATCGACGCCGAGACGCTGGCGCGACTGGTGCCGCTGCCGCCTCGGACCGGGGTGGTGGCGATCGCCCGCCGGCCGGCCGTCGACGTCGCCGCCGTCCTCGCCGACCCCGACCCGGCGCCGGCGATCCTGCTCGAGCGGCCGAGCAACATGGGCAACATCGGCGCCTGCGTCCGGGTCGCCGCGGCCGGCGCCGCCGCGGCGCTGCTCAGCACCGGCGAACACGACCCCTGGCACCCGGCGGCGCTGCGCGGGGCCGCCGGCCTGCACTTCGCCCTGCCTGTGACCGGGATCGAGGAGCTGCCCGAGAGCGATCGGCCGCTGATCGCGGTCGACCCGGAGGGGGAGACGGTGCGGCCGACGGAGCTGCCGCCGCGAGCGCTGCTGGCCTTCGGCACCGAGCGGCACGGACTCAGCAACGGGCTGCTGGAGCGGGCCGACGCCCGCCTGGCGATCCCGATGCGCCCCGGCGTCTCCAGCCTCAACCTCGCGACCTCGGTCGCGGTTACGCTCTTCGCGCAGCGCCTCTGAGGCGCAACCCCCCGATGAAAGGAAGTCGTGTTACCGCTCGCAGACATCTCCTTTGGCGAACTGCTCCTGGTCGTCGCCCAGGTGTTTTTCTTCGTGATTTGGATCTGGATCCTGATCACGATCCTCAGCGACCTCTTCCGCGATCACGAACTGTCCGGTTGGGCGAAGGCGGCGTGGGTCTTCTTCCTCGTCTTCATCCCCTTCCTGGCGGCGCTGATCTACCTGATTGCCCGCGGCAACGGCATGCGCGACCGCACGATCAAGGCTCAGGCGGAGGCGAAACAGCACATGGACGCCTACATCCGCGAGCAGGCGCACGCCTCGCCCGCCGATGAACTGCACAAGCTCAACGAGCTGAAGGAAAAGGGCGCCCTCTCGGCCGAGGAGTTCGACAAGGCCAAGGCCAAGCTGCTCGCCTGACTGGCAGTCGACGGGTCGATTCGCACCACGAGGTGCAGGTCGGCCCGTCGACGCGCTTTCGCGCTTTCCTTGGAAAAGCGCAATTTGCAAGGGAACTTGCAGGTTATTAGCAACTCCTCATACTTCTAGGTCCTCTCCGCTAGCCTGCCCGCTCCGCCAGGTTCCTCTTGGGGCATGGCCGATCCTCGATGCGCGCGCCCTCCAACCACACTCACCCGAGCGCCGGCAACCGCTGGACGCTCTTCCTCGCGGCCCTGCTGTTGGCGGGGGTCTGCGCGCTGGCGACGAGCAACGCCAGCGCCACCCTGCAGGACAAATACGACCGCACTCAGGAGAAGCTGGAAGGCGTCCGCGACAGCCAGGAATCGGTGGCCGCGACCCTGGCCGAACAGAACGCGGCGATCGACGCGCTGATCGGCGAAGTCTCCGAGCTGCGCCAGCGCCAGGCGGCCCTGGAGGAGGAACTGGCGGCGAAGCAGGCCGAGCTCGACCGCGCCACCGCCGCCCTGCGCAAAGAACAGGAGCACCTCGAGGAGGTGCGGGCGCAGCTGGGCCGGGCGCTGGCCGTCCTCAGCCAGCGACTGGTGGCGATCTACGAGACCGGCGATCCCGACATGCTGGGCGCGGTGCTGGAGGCGAGCAGCTGGTCCGAACTCGCCTCGCAGACCGAATACCTGAACCGCATCCAGGACTACGACGACGCCGTCGTCGCCCGGGTGAAGGAGCTGCGCGACGAAGTCCAGGGCGCCGTCGCGCGGCTGGCCGAGACCCGCGCCGAGATCGAGCAGGCGCGCGACTCGATCGCCGCCGCCGAGCGCGAAGCCGCGGCAGCCGCCGCCGAGGCGGGGGCGCGCTTCGCCGACCTGAAGGCGGCCCAGGCCGAGCGCCGCCAAGCGCTGGAGGAGCTGGAATCCCAGGAAGACGCGCTGAGCAGCAACCTCGCCTCGATCTCCTCGCAGATGGCGAGCGCCGGCTCGCCCGCCCCGGCCGCACCGGCGCCCCTCACCCCCGGCCAGATGGCCGAGTTCATCTCCGAAAGCGAAGCGGCGGCCCCTGCTTCGGCGCCGGAGGCGGTCAAGGCGGCGATCTCGGCCGCCAACTCGATCGCGACCACGCCCTATATCTGGGGCGGCGGCCACGGCTCCTTCGAATCCCCTGGCTACGACTGCTCCGGCGCGGTCAGCTTCGCCCTCAACGGCGGCGGCCTCCTCGACAGCCCGCTCGACTCGACCGGTCTCTCGACCTGGGGCGAACCGGGGCCGGGCAAGTGGATCACCGTCTACGCCAACGCCGGCCACGCCTGGATGACGATCGCCGGCCTCGCCTTCGACACCTCCGGCGGCGCCGGCCCCCGCTGGCACCCATCGCCGGTTAGCACCTACGAAGGCTTCATCGAACGCCACCCGCCCGGTTACTGACCCTTGGACCCGTGCCCCGCGGGGCGGTAGCGTTGCGTCAATGGGCCTTGAGCGGGAACTGGAGGAGATGCTCGCGGTCGAGCGGTTCGAGCCGCCGGCCGCGTTTCGCGAGCGGGCGCTGTGGAGCGATCCGGCGATCTACGAGCAGGCCGCCGCCGACCCCGAGGGCTGGTGGCTGCGGCAGGCGACCGAGCTGCTCGACTGGGCCCAGCCGCCGAGCAAGGGCCTGAACGACGCCGACCCGCCCTTCTACAAGTGGTTCGAGGACGGCCGGCTGAACGCTTCCGCCAACTGCCTCGACCGCCACGTCGAGGCCGGCAACGGCGACCGCGTCGCCTACCACTGGCGCGGCGAGGAGGGCGAGGAGCGCGACGTCACCTACGCCGACCTGCACCGCGACGTCCAGCGCCTCGCCAACGCCCTGCGCGATCTCGGCGTCGAGAAGGGCGACGTGGTCGGGATCTACCTGCCGATGATCCCCGAGGTGGTGGTGGCGATGCTCGCCTGCGCCCGCCTCGGCGCCCCCCACAACGTCGTCTTCGGCGGCTTCTCGGCCGAGTCGGTGCGGGAGCGGATGGAGTTCTCCCGGGCGAAGGCGCTGATCACCGTCGACGGCGCCCGCCGCAAGGGCAAGACGGCGCCGATCAAGCCGGCGGTCGACGAGCACC
Organism: Solirubrobacterales bacterium; assembly: GCA_035462545.1. GTDB lineage: Bacteria > Actinomycetota > Thermoleophilia > Solirubrobacterales > 70-9 > VAYN01. Next base: position 1,189 of record DATHUE010000227.1, on the reverse strand, counting down.
TCGGCGGCCTGGAGTCGCTGGAGAAGATCGTCGTCGTCCGCCACACCGGGATCGAGTGCCCGATGCGCGAGGGGCGCGACGTCTTCTACGACGAGGTTCTCGCCGCTGCCGATCCCGTGTGCCCGGCCGAGCCGATGGAGGCCGAGCACCCGCTGTTCATCCTCTACACCTCGGGCTCGACGGCGAAGCCGAAGGGAATCCTCCACACCACCGGCGGATACCTCGCCGGGGTCGCCACGACCCACCGCTACGTCTTCGACCTGAAGCCGGAGGAGGACGTCTACTGGTGCGCGGCCGACGTCGGCTGGGTCACTGGCCACTCCTACATCGTCTACGGGCCGCTCGCCAACGGCGCCACCAGCGTGATGTGGGAGGGGGCGCCCGACTACCCCCACAAGGGCGTCTGGTGGGAGCTGGTCGAGCGCTACGGCGCGACGATCCTTTACGCGGCGCCGACCGCGATCCGCACCTTCATCAAGTGGGGCGCGGACATCCCCGCCGAGTTCGACCTCTCCTCGCTGCGGCTGCTGGGCTCGGTCGGCGAGCCGATCAACCCCAAGGCCTGGCTCTGGTACCGCAAGGTGATCGGCGGCGACCGCTGCCCGATCGTCGACACCTGGTGGCAGACGGAGACCGGCGCGATCATGATCTCGCCGCTGCCGGGGATCACCGCGACCAAGCCGGGCTCGGCGACGACGCCGTTCCCCGGCGTGGAGGCGCAGGTGGTCGACGAGTCCGAGGGCAAGCCGATCTCCGAAGGGCAGGGTCTGCTGGTGTTGGAGCGGCCGTGGCCCTCGATGCTGCGCGGCCTCTACAAGGAGGACGACCGCTTCATCGAGACCTACTTCGCGCGCTTCGGCAAGTAGCGCTACCTGGTCGGCGACGCCGCCCGCCGCGACTCCGACGGCTACTTCTGGGTGATCGGCCGGATCGACGACGTCGTCAACGTCTCCGGCCACCGGCTCTCGACCGCCGAGGTCGAGTCGGCGATCGTCGCCCACCCCGACGTCGCCGAGGCGGCGGTGATCGGCCAGGCCGACGAGGACACCGGCCAGTCGATCTGCGCCTTCGTCACCCTGGAGGGCGGCCTCGAGGGGACCGACGAGCTGGTCGGCGAGATCCGGGAGCACGTCGCGCAGCGGATCGGCAAGCTGGCGCGCCCCAAGCGCGTCGTCTGGGCCGACGACCT
>DATHUE010000226.1:0-14788 GCA_035462545.1 Solirubrobacterales bacterium | reverse complement strand
CGGACGACCGCCGAGGTGAACCGCGCGCTCGGGGAATTCTCCGAGGGGAAGATCGACGTGTTGGTCGGCACTCACCGGCTGCTCTCGCGCGACGTCCGCGCCAAGGACCTCGGGCTGGTGATCGTCGACGAGGAGCAGCGCTTCGGGGTCAAGCAGAAGGAGCTGCTGCGGCAGCTGAAGCTGAAGGTCGACGTGCTGGCGCTCTCGGCGACGCCGATCCCCCGCACCCTGCAGATGAGCCTCGCCGGGCTGCGGGACATCTCCGTGATCGAGACCCCGCCCGAGGGCCGGCGCCCGGTCCGCACCTACGTCGGCCCCTACGACGAGGATCTCGTCCGCAAGGCGGTCCAGCGCGAGATCGAGCGCCAGGGCCAGGCCTTCGTCCTCCACAACCGGATCGACTCGCTGCCGGAGACGACCGAGCGGCTGCGGGCCCTGGTCCCGGGCGCCCGCTGCCTGGAAGCGCACGGGCAGATGGACGAGGGCCAGCTCGAGGCGACCATGCTCACCTTCCTGCGCGGCGAGGCCGACGTGCTGGTGACGACGACGATCATCGAGTCCGGGCTCGACATCCCCACCGCCAACACCCTGATCGTCGAGCGCGCCGACCAGCTCGGGCTCTCCCAGGCCTACCAGATCCGCGGCCGCGTCGGCCGCTCTCGCGAGCGCGCCTTCGCCTACCTGCTCTACCCCTCGGCCGAGGCGCTGAGCGAGGAGGCGGCGGCCCGGCTCTCGACCCTCGCCGACCACACCGAGCTCGGCTCCGGCTTCCGGATCGCGATGCGCGACCTCGACATCCGCGGCGCCGGCAACCTGCTCGGCGACGAGCAGTCCGGCCACGTCGCCGCGGTCGGCTTCGAGCTCTACTGCCAGATGATCGACGAGGCCGTGGCCGAGGCCGGCGGCGGCGAGGGCGAGGCCGGGGAGGAGGCGCCGGAGCCGGTCCGCCTCGACGTCCCGGTCGACGCCTACCTGCCGGCCGCCTACGTCCCCTTCGAGGCGGCGAAGATCGACGTCCACCGCCGGATCGTCGCCGCCCGGGCGCCGGGCGAGCTGCGGGCGATCCGCGATGAGCTCAGCGACCGTTTCGGGCCGCTGCCGCCGTCGGCCGAGAACCTCCTGAAGCTGCAACGGGCGCGGATCGAGCTCGGCCTCGCCGGCGCCCGCAGCGTCGAGTTCCGCGGCGGCCGCCTCAGCGTCACCGGGGTCGAGTTGGACTCGACCCAGGCCGGAGTCCTCACCGAGCAGGTCGAGGGTGCCGTTTACGAGTGGCGCGAGCAGACCGCCGCGCTGCGGGTCGGCGGCGATGCCGAGGAGCGGCTGGCGGCGGTGCTGGCCCTGGCCGACGGCCTGCGCGAGGCGCGCCGCTCGGCCGAGGGCGCCGCAGCCTGAGATTTGTCTATGCTGACGGCTCCGTGGGAGCGAATCAGGGGCAGAGGAACAAGTCCGCCGGCCTGCAGCGACTGGCGCTGGTCGTCTTTGGCGCGCTCTTCGTCCTGCTCTTCGCGATCTTCGCCATCGCCGAGGGCATCGGCGATCCCAGCATCCCCGCCGACGACGTCGCCGTGGTCGAGGGTGTGCCGGAGGAGATCGGCCACATCAGCAAGGAGGAATTCGAGCGGGCGCTGGTGCCGGCGGCAGCCGAAGCCGGCCTCAAAGCGCCGCCGAAACCTGGCGACAAAAAATATGAGGAAGTGAAGGACGCCGCGCTCGGCGAACTGATCGACTCCGTCTGGATCCAGGGCCAGGCCGAAGAAATGGGCATCGAGGTCACCGACAAACAGATCGCGACCGAACTCGAGCAGATCAAAAAACAGAACTTCAAAACCGAGGCCGCTTTCCAGAAATTCCTCGAGGAATCGAAATACACGGCCGAGGACGTCGACAAGCGGGTGCGCTTGCAGATCCTCAGCACCCAGATCCAGCAGCAGCTGACCGGCGAAGCGCCAACGGTCGGCGAAGACCAGGTCGAGGAGTACTACGACGAAGCCAAGTCGACCCAGTTCACGCAGCCGGCTTCGCGCGACGTCCGCGCGATCGTCAACAAAGACGAGAAAAAACTGGCAGCAGCGAAAGCGGCGCTGGACAAAGACGACTCGCCGAAAAACTGGAAAGTCGTGGCGAAAAAATTCAGCGAAGACCCGTTCACGAAAACCACCGGCGGGTTGCAGGCCGGGGTGACGGCCGAAAGCGGGCGCTTCCCGGAAAACGTCGAAGAGGCGATCTTCGCGGCTGAGGTGCTGCAGGTCGAAGGGCCGATCAAAGCCCCCGAAACGGGCGCGGGCTACGTCTTCCAGGTCGAGAAAACGACGCCGGAGAAAGTCCAGCCGCTGAAAGAAGTCAAATCGCAGATCAGCACCCAGCTGACCCAGGAAGCACAGCAGGAAAGCTTCGGCGAATTCGTCAGCTCCTACCAGAGCAGGTGGACCGCGGAGACCTTCTGCGCCGACGGCTTCGTGATCGAAAGGTGCTCCAACGACCAGAGCTCCGGCCGGCCGGAAAGCGCCCCACCGGCCTGTTACGAAGAGGATCCGAAAGGCGGCGTGCCGAAAGACTGCCCCGCCCCGGTGCTGGCGACTCAGCCGGCTCGGCCCGGCAGCGTCTCGATTCTGACGCCGCAGGGCGAACGACTCCCGCAGCGCCCCCGCCCCGTGGGTCTGAAAGAAGAAGAAGCCGGGGCCGCGGCGGGTCTCGAAGGTCTCCCCCCGGGGACCGAAATACCCGTCGAATAACTAGACTCGCGCGCCCGTGAGCGCTATCGCCTCTATCCACGCGCGGCAGATCGTCGACTCGCGCGGCAACCCGACGGTCGAGGTCGAGGTCGTGCTGGAGTCCGGGGCGCGCGGGCTCGCCGCCGTCCCCTCGGGGGCCTCGACGGGCGAGTTCGAGGCGGTCGAGCTGCGCGACGGCGGCGACGCCTGGGCCGGCAAGGGGGTGACCCGCGCGGTCGCCAACGTCAACGACGAGATCGCCGCGGCGCTCAGAGGTGCCCGGGCCGCCGAGCAGGGGGCCCTGGACCGGACGATGATCGAGCTCGACGGCACCCCGAACAAGGGCCGGCTCGGCGCCAACGCGATCCTCGGCGTCTCGCTGGCGGCCGCGAAGGCGGCGGCGGTCGACTCCCAGCAGCCGCTCTACCGCTACCTCGCGGAGCTCTACGGCGGCGGCGAGCCGCGGCTGCTGCCGGTGCCGATGATGAACGTGCTGAACGGCGGTGCCCACGCCGACAACTCGGTCGATTTCCAGGAGTTCATGGTCGTGCCCGCCGGCGCCGCCAGCTTCTCCGAGTGCCTGCGGGTCGGGGCCGAGGTCTTCCACGCCCTGAAGAAGAGCCTCGCCGCCAAGGGTCTCGCCACCGCGGTCGGTGACGAGGGCGGCTTCGCACCGAACCTCGAGTCCAACGAGGCGGCGCTGCAGGCGGGTCTGGCCGGGGTCGAGGCGGCTGGGTACGAGCCCGGCGCCGACGTCTTCATCGCTCTCGACCCGGCGACCAGCGAGGTCTACGAGGGCGGCTCCTACGTGCTCGAGCACGAGGGCCGCTCGCTCTCCTCCGAGGAGATGGCCGCCTACTGGGCCGACGCCTGCGACCGCTACCCGATCGTCTCGATCGAGGACGGGATGGACGAGGAGGACTGGGACGGTTGGAAGCTCCTGACCGAGAAGGTGGGGGAGCGGGTGCAGCTGGTCGGCGACGACCTCTTCGTCACCAACCCGGAGCGCCTGCGCCGCGGAATCGAGCTCGGCGTCGGCAACTCGATCCTCGTCAAGGTCAACCAGATCGGCACCCTGACCGAGACCCTGGAGGCGATTCGGGTCGCTCGCGACGCCGGCTACACCGCGGTGATCTCCCACCGCTCCGGCGAGACCGAGGACACGACGATCGCCGACCTCGCGGTGGCCACCGGCGCCGGCCAGATCAAGACCGGCGCCCCGTCGCGCTCGGACCGCGTCGCCAAGTACAACCGCCTCCTGCGGATCGAGGAGGAGCTGGGGTCTGCGGCTCAGTTCCCGGGTCTGGCGGCGTTCACGCGCACGGCTGGATGACGTGCGTGGCACGGCGCATCTCGGCGTCCTCGGGCGGGCGTTTCGGTCACGCACCAACTGTGCGCTCCCTACATCGCCCGCCCTGCGTCCTTGAGCTGCTTGGCCACGCCCGCCCCCAGCCGCACGCTCACGTTCAATAAGCAGGACTTTCACTCCGCGCCGCAAAGGACCGGGTGTGGCCGCAAGCGCTCAAGCCGCCAGGCGACGCCCAGCCACGAGGCGCAGACCTGCCGCCCGCAGCGGCGCCAGCCGGATCCGCTGGGACCGGGTCGGCCGGATCGCGCTGACGGTCGTCCTTGCCGCGGTGCTCTACTCCTATCTGAACCCGGCGATCGACTTCATCAACGCCTACACGGCGACGACCGAGGCGAAGGCGAAGCGGCACGAGTTGCTGGACGAAAACAGGCGCCTGCACCACCGCGTCCAGTCGGCGGACGACCCGATCGTGGTCAACCGCCAGGGCCGCGCCCAGGGCATGGTCGCCGAAGGCGAGACCCCGATCGTGATCCGCGGCCTCGACGGCTGAGCCTCTCCATCACAGGGGGCCCCGATGGTTAGCGCCCCCGCCTACCTCCTGAGCGTCCTCCAGCTGGCCGTGGTGGCCGGCGCTCTGGGCTGGAGTGCCTACGTCCTGAGGTCCAAGCTGTTGCCGGATTGGCAGGGGTCCCCGGCCCGTCTCGTCGAGTCAGTCATCGCAGTGTCCCTAGTGACCTGGCAGGCGGAGCTGCTCGGGCTCGTCGACTTGCTCTACGCGGGATCTTTGATGGGGCTTTCGGCCCTTGTAGCTGTAGCACTGACCTTCCTGCCGGCGGGTGGCGGTGGGGTGGGGGTCCCCCGCGGCGCGGAGGATGCGAAGCATCCGAGCACCGTGGGGGATGCCGCACCGACAGGACCCGCCGGCCCGGGAACGTTGGCGCTCCTGGTCATGACGGCCGTGATCGCCCTGGTCTTCGCCCACTGGGGCCTGACCACCAAGCGCGCGCTAGACGCCGGCATCTTCAACTTCGACTCGCTCTGGTACCACATGCCCTTCGCGGTGGAGATGGCGAAGAGCCACTCGGTGACGGGGATGCACTACGCCGACACCGTCTTCACCAACTGGTTCTACCCGCAGGGCTCCGAGCTCCTGCATGGGGTCGGGATCCTGCTCAGCGGCCGCGACACCCTCTCGCTGTTCCTCAACTTCGGCTGGCTGGCGGTCGCCTTCCTCGCCGCCTGGTGCATCGGCCGCCCCTACGGCCGCGGCCACCTGACCGTCGTCGCCGCGGCGATCCTGCTCGAGTGCCACACCCTGGTCGTGCGCGAGCCCGGCGCCGCCAAGAACGACCTGATGGCGGCAGCGCTGCTGCTGGCGGCGGTCGCGATCCTGGTCGAGGCGTGGCACCGTCGCCCCCATGCCGGCGTGGTTCCTTCCGGACCGGACGGGTCCAAAAGGAACCACGCGTTGGTGCCCGGCTGGCCGCTGGCGGTGGCCGGCCTCGCCGTCGGCCTCGCCGTCGGCACCAAGCAGACGACTCTGGCGATGGCGGCGGCACTGACCCTTGCCGTGGTCGTGCTGGCGCCGGCAGGGCGGCGCTGCGCGGCGGCGGGCTGGTGGTTCGCGGCGGCGTTCGCGGCCGGTGGCTTCTGGTACCTGCGCAACCTGGTCGTCGCCGGCAACCCGATCCCCCAGGTCGAGAGCCTCGGGCCGCTCTCGCTGCCGCACCCCGAGCGGCTGCAGACCGGCCGGCCCGACTTCAGCGTCGCCCACTACGCCACCGAGACCGCCGTCTGGCGCGACTACTTCGCCCCTGGCCTCGACACCGCCTTCGGCTCGCTCTGGCCGCTGGTGCTCGGCCTCGCGGTGCTCGGGGCGATCTGGGCGGTCGCCCGCGGCGACCGGGTCCGGCGCTGGGCCGGGATCGTCGCCCTGTTCGGGATCGTCGCCTACGTCTTCACGCCGCTCAGCGCCGCCGGCGCCGAGGGGGCGCCGACCGGGTTCGGGATCAACATCCGCTACGCGATCCCCGCCCTGCTGGCCGGGATCGTCTTGCTGCCGCTGGCGCGCCCGTTCGGGGCGCCGCGCTGGCAGTGGGGGTTGATGGCGGCGTTGCTGCTCGTCCTCGTCGCGACCAATCGTGCCGACGCCGTGGTGCGCGACCCGGGCCGGGTCTTCGCGATCGCTCTGGCGCTGCTCCTGGTGGTGGTCCCGGCGGCGCTGCTCTGGGCGCGCAGTCGCGGCGCTGGGCGCGGTCTCCTCCTCGGCGGCCTCGCGGCCCTGACCCTCACCCTGGTCGCGATCGGCTATCCGTTGCAGCGCCACTACCTGGAGGAGCGGTTCCGCAACGAGGCCGCCGGCGAAGGGATCCCGGAAATGGGTCTCAACCAGGCCTACCGCTGGGCTCGCGACCGCGAGGACCTGCGGATCGGATTGGCCGGCACCACCGCCCAGTTCGCCGGCTACGGCTTCTACGGCACCGATCTCTCCAATCGCGTCGTCTACCTGGGAGAGCGGGGGCCGCACGGGGCTTTCAACGCGATCCCCACCTGCCGCGCATTCCGCGCCGCCGTCGACGCCGCCGGGCTCGACTACCTGGTCACCTCGCCGTTCCTCAACTTCCTCGCCGTCGGCGACCCGATCGTCTCGCCCGAGGCGCGCTGGCTGCGCGGTTCCGAGGCCATCGCGCCGGTTCTCCGCGGCCGCGACGGCGTCACCCTCTGGCGGGTGGAGGGCGAGCTCGAGCCCGCCGCCTGCGGTCCGGCCAACGCGCCCCTGCGCGAGGTGCCGGACACGCCCGCGAGCTAACCTCGGTCGCGATGGGCTACCCGCTCGAGAACGCGCTCTTCCAGTGGGAGCAGGGCTGGCGCGAGCTGCAGGAGCTCGACGATCCGCGGGCGCGCCGGCTGGCCGACCGGGTGATCGAGGCGATCCGCGACGAGCTGCGGCGGCGGATCGGCCCGACCTTCGGCGCCGCCGAACTGGCCGACCTCTACGGCGAGGGCACCGACTGGTGCCAGCAGGTCGCGATCGACGTCGCTCCCGGTGTCCAGCCGGACGCCCAGTCGCTGGCCGACGCCGCCTTCTGGCTATACCTGCGCGGAGCTACGGACTTCGCCGCAGGCCGTCTGACCGGCGCATAGCGGCGTCCTCGGTCGCTCACGTGCGGAGCACGCGTCGCTCCCTGCGTCCTTTCTCTGCTTGGTCGGACGGCCTGCGGTTCCTCTTCGTCGTCTTCAGGCGACGACTCTGCAGGGCGGCGGATCACGATCTGGTCGGCATCGATCGAGACCAGAACCTCGCGCTTGCCGGCCCAGTGCTCGGCGTAGACCGGGTTGTCCTTGACCGCCGGGTCGAGCCAGAGGCCATAGCCGTCGGTTTCGCCGTGGTCGAAGGTCGCCTCCAGCGCTTTGCGCCGGCCACGGCCACCGCGGCGGCCGCGACGCCGACGGCGGGGACGGGGGCGGGACTCGCCACCCTCCTCGTCGCCCTCGGAATCTGAGTCCTCGTCGTCGCTGTCCTCGGGCTCAGGCTCAGCGTCCTTGCGCGCCTTCTCCTCCGCTTCGGCCTTCTCCTGCTCGGCGGTGGCGGCTTCGATCTCAGCTTCGATCTCGTCGCGGAGATCGATTTCGTTGCTGTTGTCCTCGTCGTCGGGCGAGAGGTCGTGCTGTTCGCGGAACTCGCGCAGCTCGCTGGCGCTGATCTCGAGTTGGTGGGCGATCCAGGCGTCGGTGCGGCCTTGGCGCACCCAGGCGCGGATCTGGTTCAGTTGGGGCTTCAGAGAGCGTCTTGGCATCGGCGCGCGAGTCTATTCAACCGAGAGGTTCGTTGGCAGCGAGGTGGAGCGCTACGCCATCAGGAAGGCGAGTGCCTCGAACATCGCGACGACGACGACGATCACCGTCACCGTCAGGCAGACGGCGAGAACGCTGAAGCGAACCTTGCTCTCCTGCTCGGTGCGGTCGATGCGCCGCGCCCGCGAGCGATTGGCCGCGCGCCTGCGCAGCTGCTCGCGCCGGTGGCGCTCGAGGGTGGTCTCCTGCTCGAAGGCCGTCTCGAACTGGGAGATGCTTTGACGCATTCGCATAGGGAAGTGGCCCGGAAGGCCGCGGGGGACCGTAGCAAAGCTGCAAGAAACGCTTCAAGGCGGGCAGGCGCTCCAGAGCCCGCGCCCGGCCCGCGCCGCCCCCAGCTCGAGGCGCTCGAAAAGCGCTCTGTGGCGCGTGTTGGGCGGGATCGAGAGCACTCGCGCCAGCCCCCGCCGCAGCAGCATCGCGTTGAGCCACCTGTGACCGATGTACGCGTGGGCTAGCAGGCGCCCGTAGGCGTCGCGGCGCTCGGCGCCGAAGACCAGCCGCACCCGGCGGCCGCCGACCAGGCGCTTGCCGAAGCGCGAGGCCCGCGGCCCGAAGCACTGCACCGGCTCCTCCGGATCGACCGTCTCCGGCGTGTCGACCCCGATCAGCCGCACGTCCTCGACCTTGCTCCCGATCCGCACTTCCAGCGTGTCCCCGTCGACGACGCGCAGCACCCGCGCCGCGGCGCTTGGCGGCCCGCCCTCTGGGTCCCTGTCGGCCTCCCAGGGCCGCAGCAGAACGACAAAGGCCGCGACCAGCAGCACGATGCTGCCGGCGCGGCCTCCGAGTCGACTGCGCTGGTCCACCCTCGCCTAAGGCGGGAGCGGCCGAAACTCTCCCCCCTTGACTAGGGAGTGCGCCGCACGTTCGCCTGCAGCATCTCCTTGATCTGCTCGACGATCGCGAGGGCCTCGTTCCACTCGCGCTGCCAGACGTTGCGGCCGAAGATCACTCCGGAGCCGCCGGCGTGCATCACGTCGCGGGTGTTGGTGAGGACGGTCTCGTCGTCGGTCCTCGAGCCGCCGGAGAGGACGACGAGGGCGCGACCGGCCGATTCCACGCACTGGCGGATCGCCTCGGCCTGGTCGACCTCCATCTCGTTGTAGGGCGCCTGCGCGTCCTTGTCCTTCTTCGAGTCGACCTTCGGCATGTTGAGCTTGACCACGTCGGCGCCCATCTCCATCGCCAGCCGGGCCGCGTAGTCGATCGCGTAGAACGAGTTCGGGCCGCCCTTGGCGTCGACCGCTTCGCCGCGCGGGTAGGACCAGATCACCAGCGGCATCCCGAAGCGATCGCAGTCCTGGCGGACCTGGCGCAGCTGGGCGAGGTCCTCGTCCTGGCGGGGGGAACCGACGTAGAGCGTGTAGCCGATCGCGTCGGCGCCGAGCCGCACCGCGTCCTCGACGCTGGCGTTGCAGCTCGAGAAGGCCTTGGCGGAGGAGGGGATGTCGGTCTTGCCGTTGACCTTGAGGATCAGCGGCACCCGGCCGGCGTAGTCGGGGTAGTACTTCTCCGCCATCCCGATCTGGCAGGCGAGCGCCGAGTAGCCGCCCTCGGCGGCGAGCCGGAACTGGTAGTCGGGGTCCTTCGAGGCCGGGTTGGGGAAGAAGTCGCGCGGGCCGTGCTCGATCCCCTGGTCGATCGGCAGCAGCATCAGGGTGCCGTTACCGGGGCCGAACTCGAACAGCAGCCGGTGCAGGCGGGCCCGTTTGCCCGGTGGCAGGGTCGCGAGCAGCGATTTCTGCTCGGTCAGGCTCTTCAACTCCACGTAAATTCCTCCTCGGAGACGGGTTCTCGTCGCAGTATGCCACCGGCGGCCTCTGCGGGGCCCGGGAGAAGGGGGCTATTCTCGACTGGTCATGAGTGAGACTGAGCTGAGCGTCATCTGCAAGAACTGCGGCGCCGAAGTCAGCCCCTACGTGACCGAGTGCCCCTACTGCGGGGCGCGCCTGCGCAAGCGGGCGCCGAAGCTGGAGCGCCGCGGCGACGCGCTCGAGCCGAAGCCGTCGCGGCGGCAGAAGAAACGCGCCCGCAGGCGCCTGCGCACCCCCGATTTCGCCGTCGGCGACCAACGGCCCTACGCGACCCTGGCGATCATCCTCGGCTCGGCCCTGCTGCTGCTGGTGCAGAAGGCGAGCGGCGACCCGCTCGCCACCTTCGGCGGCCTGATCGTGCCCTTCGAGGACGAGTGGTGGCGGGTCTTCACCGCCCCCTTCGCCTACGTCGACGTCGGCTACCTGTTCGCGGTCGGCCTGGCGCTGGCGATCTTCGGCACCGGCCTGGAGCGGCGGCTCGGCAGCCTCCCCACCGCGGTGCTGCTGCTCGCCTGCGGCGCGCTGGGGATGGTGGCGGCGAGCGGGATCGAGAGCGACCTGACCGTGATCGCCGGCGGCAACGGGATCGCGCTCGGCGCGCTCGGCGCCTGGTTTGCCCTGCGCCGCGCCGAATCGCAGCGCTCGATCGAGGTCGACTACGACGCGATCGGGGTGCTGGTCGCCGCCGCGGTGCTGCTGGCGCTGCCGGTCTTCGCCCCGACCGCGAACTTCTTCGCCGGCCTGGTCGGCGGCGCCGTCGGCGTCCTCGCCGGGCTCGCGGCCGCGGCGATGCGCTCCTCGGACTAGGCTGAGCGGGTGCCCGACGAGCGCCAGCTGGAGGCGGCAATCGAGCGGCTGCTCGACCCGGAGCGGTTCACCGAGGCCGAGCGGGTGGTGGCGAGTGCGGCGCCGCAGCTGCAGCGGGTGCTGGGAGCCGCTCTCGCCGAGGGCGGCTGGTTCGGCGAGCCGCACGAGGCCGAGACCATGCGCGCCGCCACCGTCCCCGATCCCGAGGAGCGGATCGCCGCGGTCCGCGCCCTGCTCGCCGAGGAGGCGAGGATGGGGATGATGGTTGGCGTCGCGGTCGGCTGGGCACTGCACGAGGAGATGACCAACCCCCCGGAGGGAGAGAGCTGATGGAGATCAAGTTCCACGGACAGTCCTGCTTCGAGCTGCGCGAGGGCGAGGTGACGGTGCTGGTCGACCCGTTCCTGAAGCCCCACAACCCGATTGCCGTCCACACCGCCGAGGAAGTCGAGCCGACCCACATCGCCCTCAGCCACGGCCACGCCGATCACGTCGCCGACGCCGTCGGCGTCGCCAAGCGCACCGGCGCCCACTGCGTGGCGATCGTCGAGCTGGCGGAATGGCTCAAGGGGCAGGGCATCGAGGCGCTCAGCGATCCCAACTTCGGCGGCACGGTCGAGTTCGACTGGGGCTACATCAGCCTCGTCCCGGCCTGGCATACGAACACGATCCCCGGCTCCGAAGAGTCGCCGTTCAGCGCCGAGCACGGGATCGCGATCGGTCCCGCGGCCGGGCTGGTGATCAAGATCGGCGAGACCACCGTCTACCACGCCGGCGACACCTGCCTGTTCAGCGACATGAAGCTGATCGCCCGGCGCAGCGACATCGACGTCGCCCTGCTGCCGATCGGCGGCCACTACACGATGGACCGCCGCGACGCCGTGGTCGCCGCCGAGTTCGTCGGCGCCAGGACGGTGATCCCGATGCACTACGACACCTTCCCGCCGATCGAGACCGACCCCGAGGCGTTCAAGGCCGACGTCGAGGCGCAGACCGCTTCGAAGGTGGTCGTGCTGAGGCCGGGCGAGACGCACAGCGTCTGAGGGGGCTGCTGCGGTCGGCCGGGGCGCTCAGGCGGAGGGTTCTGCCGGCGCTTCAGCCGGCGCTTCCGATTCCACCGGGGCTGCTGCGGAGCCGCTGCCGGCTGGCACTTCAGCCGGCGGCGCCGCGGCGGGGGGCTGCATTTCCGCCGGGGGCGGCGGGGGCGCGGGAGCTGATTCGGGAGCGGGGGCCGGGCTGGGTGCCGGCGGCGCGGCCGGCGGCGGGCCGCCGCCGACGGTGACGACGACGGTGCTGCCGGCGCCGTGCGCGCCCGCGGTGGAACCGGCCGAGGCTGCCGCCCCGGTGAGACCCGCGCCCGCTTCAGGCGTTTCGCTGCCGGCGAGCGACTGGCCCGCTCCTTCGCCGCTGGCGGCCGGCTCCTCTGCCGGTAGCGGCGGGGTCGGTGCTGGCTCGGTGGCAGTGGCGGCCGGCTCCTCCGCTGGAGGCTGAGCGGGAGGCGCTTCCGCCGGCGCCGCTTCGACCGGCGGCACGGGCGGCGCCGCTACGGCGCGGACCTTCGGCTCGGCGGAGTGCGCCTGGGCGACCGCCGGGATCTGGTGCGGCCCGCTGTTCTTGGCGGGAACCGCCAGCGGGGTCACCGGCGCGGAGTTGTTCTGCTTGACCTCGACCGCGGCTCCGGCGGTGATCACCGCCGCGGTGACGACGCCGGCGACCGCCTTGGTGCCGATCGCGCCGCCCATCGCGCCGAGGCCGCCGGCTGCTGCGCCGCCGCCGCCCAGTGCCGCGGCGCCCATGCCGCCGACCGCGCCTGCGGTGCCGGCACCCGCGGCCGCTCCGGCCGCGCCACCGCCACCGGCAGTGGCGCCGGCACCAGCACCGGCGCCGCCGAGCCCGAGCTTGGCGGCGATGAAGCCTTTCAGCGCCACCAGCGGTCCGACCGGGACCAGCGCCGCCAGCGCCTTGCTGCTGTTGCGGATCTGGGAGCGGAAGTCGGCGCACTCCTCGCAGTCGCGGACGTGGCGGCGGACCGGGCCGGAGACCTTGCGCAGCCCCTCGGCCGCCTCGGCCAGCTCCAGCCGCACCTCACCGCAGGTCAGCTGCCGCGCCTGGCTTGCCTCGGTCAGCGAGATCCGGGCGCGGACCAGCAGCGACTTGACGGAGGGGACGCTGGTGTCCATCGCCTGGGCGATCTCCTCGTAGGACATCGCGTCCATCTCGCGCAGCAGCAGGGCCGCGCGCTGGGTCTCGGGAAGCTTGTTGACGTCGCCGAGGATCTGGCGGAACTCCTCGCGGTTGTGGACCCGCTCGGCGGTCGAGGCGGCGTCGACGACCGGCACGAAGTCCATCGATTCCTGCGCGTCGGCGGTCGGTTTGCGCAGATGGTTGAGGCAGCGGTTGCGGGCGATCCGGTACAGCCACGGCCGCAGGTTGATCTCGCGGTCGTCGCCGAGCATCGCCCGGTGGGCGTTGACGAAGACCTCCTGCAGGACATCCTCGGCGTCCTCGGTGGAGCCGAGCATCTGGCGACAGAAGCCGAGCAGGCGGCCCTGGTAGCGGTCGACGATCGTCTCGAAGGCGCTGGCGTTGCCGGCGCGGACCATGGCGATCAGCTTCGCGTCCCCCTGCAGCTTCAGGAGCGGCGAGCGGCGGGCGAGAAGACCGCGTTGACTGGCGTGGGTTAGGGCGGATGCCTCCAAGCTCTCCTCCAGGGAAGGCGTGGTTCCTATGCCTAGTAGACACGGTACCAGCGACGCAGTTGCGGTCGCCCAACTTTTATTGCCGCTTTACACCCGCTCCGGCTCCCGGCCTGGCGTGGAATGCCCGGAGCGGGGCTCGAACCCGCAAGCCCCTTTCGGGGCAGCGCCTTTTAAGGGCGCCGCGTTTACCGGTTTCGCCATCCGGGCCTGGCGATGGTAGCCGGCATCTATAGGCTCGCGTGCATGGAGGCTCACGGAGGGCGGATCGTCGCCGAGACGCTGAAGTCGCGGGGGGTGGGGCAGCTCTTCACCCTCTCCGGCGGCCATCTCTTCTCGGTCTACGACGGCTGCAAAGCGGCCGGGATCGAGCTCGTCGACGTGCGCCACGAGCAGACCGCTGCGTTTGCCGCCGAGGGGCTGGCAAAGGCGACCCGCGGCCTCGGGGTGGCGGCGCTGACGGCCGGGCCGGGCGTCACCAACGGGCTCAGCGCGATCGCCGGCGCCCAGGCCAACGGCTCGCCGCTCTGCGTGCTCGGCGGCCGGGCGCCGGAGCTGCGCTGGGGCTCGGGCTCGCTGCAGGAGATCGACCACCTGCCGTTCGTCTCGCCCCTGGTCAAGTCCGCGGAGACCGTAAAGGAGCCGGGGCGGATCGCCGCGGTGACCGCGGCCGCGCTCGACCTCGCCGCGACGGCGCCCAGCGGCCCGACCTTCGTCGACTATCCGCTCGACGTCGTCTTCACCGAGGCGGAGCTGGAGGTGCCGGCGGCGCCCGGCCCCGGCGCGGCCGAGCCGGCAGAGGGGGTCGAGGAGGCGGCGGCGCTGCTGGCCGCGGCGGAGCGGCCGGCGGTCATGGCCGGCACCGGCCTCTACTGGGGCCACGGCGAGGGTGAGCTGCGGGCGCTGGCGGAGGCGCTCGGGATCCCCGTCTTCCTCAACGGGCTCGGTCGCGGCTGCCTGCCCGCCGATCACGAGCTCGCCTTCAGCCGCGCCCGCGGCACCGCCCTGCAGGGCGCCGACGTGGCGCTGGTCGTCGGGGTGCCGATGGACTTCCGGCTCGGTTTCGGCGGCAGCTTCGGCGAGGAGACGAAGATCGTCCGCCTCGACGTCGCGCCCAACGCCCTGACCGCCAACCGCACGCCCGCGGTCGACCTGGTCGGTGACGTCGCCGCCAGCCTGGCGGCGATCCGCGAGGCGGCGGGGGAGGGGCGGCGCAACGAGGCCTGGCTGGAGCAGCTGCGCGCGGTCGAGGCCGAGAAGCGGGCCGCCGAGCAGGCGGAGCTGAACGACTCGCGCTCGCCGCTGCACCCGGTTCGCATCTATAAGGAGCTGGGGGAGGTTCTGGACCGCGACGCGATCGTCGTCGGCGACGGCGGCGACTTCGTCTCCTACGCCGGTCGCTTCGTCGAGACCTACGAGCCGGGCTGCTGGATGGACCCGGGGCCGTTCGGGTGCCTCGGGGCGGGCCCGGGGCAGGCGATCGGCGCCAAGGTCGCGCACCCGGACCGGCAGGTCTGCCTGCTGCTCGGCGACGGCGCCTTCGGCTTCGCCGGGATGGAGTTCGACACGATGGCCCGGCACGGCCTCGGGGTC
>DATHUE010000225.1:0-11834 GCA_035462545.1 Solirubrobacterales bacterium | reverse complement strand
TGAACGACGGCCGTGTCGCCTTCCTCGACTTCGGGATGACGAAGAAGCTCGACCGCGAGCAGATCCTGCTCGAGCAGCGCGCCTTCGACGCAGCCTCGCGCGACGATCCCGAGGCCTTCCGCCACGCCCTGCACGACCTCGGCTTCATCAAGAACCCCTCGAAGCTCGACGCCGAACGGCTGATGGACCACATGGGGGCGGTCGGCGGCTGGTACGTCGAAGACCGCGAGATCGAGATCAACCCGAAACGGGTGATGAAGATCATCGAGTCGACCCACGACCCGCGCTCGGAGTACTACGACCTGATGCGGCGCGAGTCGATTCCGGCCGACGAGCTGATGGGGCGGCGGATGGAGATCGGCGTCGTCGCCGTGCTGGGCCAGCTGCGGGCGAAGCGCAACTGGCACCGGATCGCCCGCGAGTGGGTCTACGCCGACCCGCCGGCGACCGAGCTGGGCGAACAGGAGTGGGCCTATTTCGAGGAGCGCGGGCTCAAGCGCACGCCCGGCCTGGCCGAAACGCTCTAGGCAAGAGATGCTGTACCGAACGCGAACGGGACGACCGGAGGAGAGGCGATGAGCAGGATCAAACGAGGCTGGGGGCTGACCAAGAAGAGCTGGGCGCTGCTGAACGAGCACCGGGAGCTGATCCGCTTCCCGCTCTACGGCGCCGTCGCGACGATCCCCCTGGCGATCCTCTTCCTCGGGCCGGGCCTCTATCTGCTCGACGACGACATGCTCGCCGGCGCGATTCCGCTGCTGGTGATCGGCGTCTACGTGCTTTCCGTGGTCGGCGTCTACTTCAGCGTCGGCCTCGCCGCCGCCGCCAACCTGATCTTCTCCGGCCAGCGGGCGACCGTTGCCGACGGCCTCGCCGTGGCCCGCTCCCGCTTCAGCCAGATCTGCGGCTGGGCGGCGCTCTCGACCGCGATCAGCGTATTGATGGGCGTACTGGAGAACCAGGGCGGCGCCCTCGGCAACGTCGCCGCCCGCCTGGTCGGGATGGCCTGGGCGCTGGTCACCTTCATGGCGGTGCCGGTGATCGCGATCGAGGGCACCGGCGCGCTCGAGACTTTGAAGCGCTCCGGCGCGATCTTCCGCCAGAAATGGGGTCAGCAGATCACCGGCAACATCGCGATCGGCGGCGCGATCTTCCTCCTCGGCCTGCTGCCAGCGGCGCTGCTGATCGTCGCCGGCGTCCTGCTCTGGTCCTCGTCCTCCTTCCTCGGTGCCCTCCTGGTCGTGATCGGCGTCCTGGTGGTGGCGATCGCGATGCTGATCTCGAAGGCGCTCAGCGGCATCTTCGGCGTCGCCCTGTACCGCTACGCGCTCGAGGGCGAGGCGGTCGGCGGCTTCACGCCCGCGGAGCTGGAGTCGGCGGTGAAGCCCAAGAAGGGCGGCCGCAACGCGCCGCCGACGGCGACGCCGGGGACGGTCTGAGCCGGCACCGGGCCGCGTCGCAGGGCTCGCGAGATTGACGACCCCTGAGGGTGGTCAATCTCGCGAGCGCCGAACCACGCCAGGCGAGTCCAGCTCGGCGAACAGGCGCGGGTCGTTGGAGCAGAGGCCGTCGACGCCCATCGCCTGGAGCTTGCGCATCCGGGGAAGGTCGTCCACGGTCCAGGCGATCAGCTCGGCTCCGGCCAGCTTGCAGATGCGGGCCAGGCGCGGGGTCACCAGCGGGTGGTAGACCCACATCGCCTCGACCCCCATCTGCGGCAGCTTCTGCGCCGCCAGGCCGGGCAGGCGATGGCGCATCCCGACCAGCGCCGCGACCATCGGGCCCTTCGCCCAGCGCTTCTTCGACCAGTCGCGGCTCACCTTCGGGTAGGTCCAGCCGCGCCGCAGCCCCGGCTCCAGCTCGAGGATGCGGCCGAGCGAGTAGAGCTCCATCGTCGAGACCATCGCCCGCCCCAGCAGGTCGCGCTCGCGCAGCGCCTCGACCAGCTCCTCCTCGCGGCCCGGCAGTTTGATGTCGAGGTCGATCTCGACCTCGTCCAAGGGCGGCTCGAGGAAGGCGTCGAGCGCCTCGGTCAGCTGCAGCGGCGTCCGCCGCGCCGCGTCCTCCCAGTCGTGGGCGACGACCAGCGGCGCCCGCTCCTCCATCGGCAGGTGCGCGTCCGGCAGCCAGAGCACGTCGAACTCGATCGTGTCGACTCCGGCCTCGACCGCCGCCCGGAAGCTCTCGATCGTGTTCCCCGGCGCGATCAGATCGGCGCCCTTGTGGCCGACCAGGCGCAACTTCGAAGGCGCCTCCCCGGTCACGGCGCGCCGCTAGAAGAGCTGGTTCTCGCCGGCGAAGATCTCGGAGACCGAGTCGTCGGTGAAGATGCGGCGGATCGAGTCGGCGAAGGTGCTGGCGGTGGAGAGCACCTTGATGTTGTCGGGCGCGCCGGGGCGCAGCGGGATCGTGTCGGAGACGACGATCTTCTCGATCCCCGAGTTCTCGTAGGCGAGCCGCTCGTAGGCGGGGCCCGAGAAGACGCCGTGGGTGGCGCAGGAGATCACCCGCGCCGCGCCCTCGTCGAGCACGGTCTGGGCGGCGGCGCAGAGGGTGCCGGCGGTGTCGATCATGTCGTCGACCAGGACCGCGGTCTTGCCCTTGACCTCGCCGACCACGTAGCCGATCTCGGCCACCTGCTGGGCTGGGCGCTCCTTCTCCATCACCGCCCAGTGCGTGCCGATCCGGCGGGCGAAGTTGCGCGCGGTCTTCACCCGGCCGGCGTCCGGCGAGACGATCACCAGCTCCTCGGCCGGGTACTGGTCGGCGAACCACTGGGTCAGCATCGGCATCGCCGTCATGTGGTCGACCGGGATGTGGAAGAAGCCCTGCACCTGGCCGGCGTGGAGGTCCATCGTCAGGACGCGGTCGGTGCCGACGCCCTCCAGGCACTTGGCGACGATCCGGGCCGAGATCGGCTCGCGCGGCGCCGACTTCTTGTCCTGGCGGGCGTAGCCGTACCAGGGCATCACGGCGATGATCCGGTGGGCGGAGGCCCCCTGGGCGGCGTCGATCATCGTCAGCAGCTCGATCAGGGAGTCGTTCGGCGTCATCTCGGTCTGCTCGTTGGCGCAGGTCGACTGGACGATGAAGACGTCGGCGCCGCGGATCGACTCCTCGTAGCGGCAGTAGACCTCGCCGTTGGCGAAGGTCTTCAGCGTCACCTGGCCGAGGTCGAGGTCGAGCTTGCCGGCGACCTTGGCGGCGAGGTCCATCGAGCTGCGACCGCCGAAGACCATCATCCGCTTCGAGTAGTCGTGCTGGATCGCGCTCGGCACCTGCGGGCGCTCCTCGATCATGCTCACGGCGTCCCTTCCTCTCGCATCTCCGCGGCCTTGCGATCCGCGTATCCGTCGATGTTGCGCTGCTCGTTCTCGCTCACCGCGAGCGCCCCCTCGGGGACGTCGTCCTTGACCACTGCACCGGCGCCAGTGTAGGCGGAGTCGCCGACTTCTACCGGCGCGATCAGCATCGTGTCAACGCCGAGGCGGGCATCGCGGCCGATCGTCGTCCGGTGCTTGCGGAAACCGTCGTAGTTGGCGGTGATCGTGCCGGCGCCGAGGTTGGCGCCGGGCCCGACGTCGGCGTCGCCGACGGAGGAGAGGTGCGGCACCTTGGCGCCCTCGCCGACCGCCGAGTTCTTGATCTCGACGAAGGTGCCGGCCTTGGCGCCGGCGGCAAGCACGGTGCCGGGGCGCAGGTAGGCGAAGGGGCCGACCGAGCAGCCGTCGCCGACCTCGCACTCGAGCAGGTAGGAGTGCAGGACGGTGGCGCCCTCGCCGACCTCGGCGTCGAGCAGGGTGCTGAGCGGGCCGACGACGGCGCCGGCGCCGATCGAGGTGGTGCCGCGGAGGCTGGTGCCGGGCTCGATCCGGGCATCGGGGGCGATCTCGACCCCGGCGTCGATCCAGGTCGAGGCGGGGTCGACGACGGTGATGCCGGCGAGCATGTGGGCGGTGAGGATGCGGTGGCGCGCCTCGGCCTCGACGGCGGCCAGGTCGGCGCGGTCGTTGACCCCCATCGTCACCGCCGGGTCGTCGGCGAGGTGGGCGGCGACGGCATGGCCGGCCCCGCGCAGCGCACCGAAGACGTCGGGCAGGTAGTACTCGCCCTGGGCGTTGTCGTTGGCGAGGCCGGCGAGGGCGGCGGCCAGCGGCGCCGCGTCGAAGACGTAGGTGCCGGCGTTGATCTCGCGGATCGCCAGCTGCTCGGAGCTGGCGTCGCCGGCGGCTTTCGCCTCGACCACCCGCTCGACCTCGCCCGTCTCGGTGCGGACGACGCGGCCGTAGGCGCCCGGGTCGTCGAGCTCGATCGTCAGCATCGTTGCCGCCGCCGGCGAGGCGGCGTGGGCCTCGAGCAGGCCGGCGATCGTCTCGGTGCCGATCAGCGGCACGTCACCGGAGAGGATCAGGACCGTCTCGCTTTGCTCGATCAGCGGCAGGGCCGCCCGGATCGCACCGCCGGTGCCGTCGGGCTCGGGCTGGACCACGGTCTCGACGCCCTCCGGCAGCGCCGCCGAGATGTCGTGGCCAGGCGAGACGATCGCGGCGACGCGGCCTGCGCCCGCCTCCCTCGCAGCAAGGATCGGCCAGGCGACCATCTCCCGCCCACAGACGGGATGCAGCATCTTCGGCAAGGACGAGCGCATACGCGTGCCCGCACCGGCCGCCATGACAAGGACGAGAGGCGAACTCACCCCCGGATCGTATTAGCGGTGCCCCGGTGCCGTCAGGTCAGGTGGCGCGCGAAAGATCCCGACCGAAAAGCGCGACCGAGGTAAGGGTCCAGCCGGCGAAGATCAGGTCGATCCCGACCAGGAGCCCGATCGCCCAGTCGGCCGAGCTGGGGAACTTGGCGAGGACGAGGACCCCGATCACGAGGCTGCAGAAACCGCTCAGCCCGACCAGGCCGGCGTTCGGCTGGCCGCGGCCGGCGAAGGCGACGGCGACCCGGGTCAGGCCCATGAAGAGGAAGTAGATGCCGAGCACCAGGGTCAGGGTGAGGGTGCCGTTGTGCGGTTCGACGATCAGCCAGAGACCGACCAGCACGGTCAGCAGCGCCCACAGCAGCCGCAGCACCACGGTCCCGATCGAGTGCGCCGAGAAGGCCGCTGCGACCAGGAAGGCGCCGGCGATCAAGAGGATCCAGCCGATGAAGATCGCGGTCCCGACCGACGCCACCGCCGGCACCAGGATCGCCACGCAGCCGACGAAGATCGCCAGCACGCCGACCGTCATCAGCGCCTTCCAGCTCTGCGACAGCGCCCGGCGCACCTCGGGGTCCAGCGACGCTCCTCCTAGCTCCATGCCGCAAAACCTAAGCGCCGACCCGGACGCGATCAAGCAGCCAGCGACTCAGCCGGCACTCGCCTGCCGCTCGCGCTGCCGCTCGTAGAAGCGCACCCACTTGCGCACGGCGTTGTCGGAGACTCCGTACTTGCGCCCGACCGCGCAGTAGCTCGTCGCCTCGATCTCGGCCAGGAGCTTCTCGTAGGGCGGCCGCTCGGCTTTGCGCGCTTGCGGCCTCGGTCCACGCAGATGGCTCCGATCCCAGCGAGTTCCACACGCCCGCGAGCAATATCGCTGGTGTGGGCCGCGCGGCACGAACTCCCGGCTGCACCGCCGACACGACCTCGGGTCCCGAGAGATGCGCCTCTTGCGTCCACAGTGCGTATCGAGAGTCGCCGCGCAGTTGGGGCAAACGACGCGCAGGTTCTCCAGGCGGTGATCGTCACGAATGCCGTTGATGTGGTCGAGGATCAAAGACATGGGTCTTCCTCTCCAGATCTCTCCCTGCCCACACATCTCGCATCGCCTGGTCTTGAGACCTTCGTCGAAAAGTCGTCTCTTGACGTCCTTCCGGGGATAGGTAGATCCCTCCACCAACACCTCCTCCAACGGCTTCGCCCGCAGTCGGGGGTTCCGCGAGCGGGCCCTGACCGGATCGAAGTGCGCCGTCGAGATCCCCCACGCCTCGGCGTGTTTCCGAAGCACCCGCCATGCACCACCGGTCGAGCACAGCCCCAACGCGCGCAGGCTGGCGGCCCATGAGAAAGAGCCCGCAATCGCCTTTCGGGCCTCTGCCTCCGTGTAGCTCAAACGCCTGCCTGGCATAAACGTCAGCATCGCATGTGGCGCAGACAGAAAACTTCACTGGGGAGCCCGGAATCGAACCGAGGCCGTCGCATTCAAAGTGCGAAGTGCTTACCTGACTACACCACTCCCCAAGGGGCTTCAAAAGCTTAAACCGAGACCGCTACTCCTCCGTCGACCTTGGCACCTTCACCTTGCCGCCCTTGGCGCCGGGCTCCATCGCCGGGCCGCGGGGGGAGGCGATGCCGAGGACGCGCATCGCCTTGAGGCCGAGGCCGAGCTTCTCGCGGCCCTCGGTGGCGGAGACGTCGTGGCCGCAGAGCTCGCGCACGCGCTCGAGCCGGTAGCGGACCGTGTGGCGGTGGGTGAAGAGCTGTTTGGCGGTGGCGGCGACGTTGCCGTCGTTGTCGAGGTAGGCCTCGACGGTGGCGACCAGCTCGGTCTCGTACTGCTCGTCGTAGCTGCAGATGGGCTCGACCGTCTCCGCGTAGAAGCGTTCCAGCTCGCGGGGGTCCTCGCTCATCGCCGGCAGCAGCAGCCGGTAGGCGCCGGTGTCCTCGAAGGCGAGCAGCGAGTCGCCTTCGGCCTCGCCGACGTTGACCGCCAGACGCGCCTCGCTGCCGGCCCGGTAGAGGTCGACCGGGTCGGCGCAGCGGCGGCTGCGGCCGATCGTCAGGTGAAAGCCGGCGAGGCCGTCCTCGAGCTCGCGCCCGAGTCCGGCGGCGGCCCGCTCCAAGCGCTCGTCGTCGCCGGCGGGGACGATCACCGCCACCTCGGCGGCCGACTCGCCGCCACCGGCCCCGGCCAAAGCGCCGGGTGCCAGCGAACGCAGGGCGCGCATCGCCAGGGTGAGGACGCGCTGGCGCCACTCGCCGCTCTGGGCGGCGCGCGGGGCGGCGCGCAGGATCAGCACCCCCGCCCCCGGCTCGAGGTCGGCGCCGAGCTCGGCGGCCCGGGCGACGATGTCGCCGCGGTCGGTCACCTCGCGGGCGAGCACAGCGGTGACGAAGGCGCCCGCCACCTCCTCGCTCTCCCACTCGGGCGAGCGCGAGCGCTCCAGCTCCAGGGCCAGCAGCGTCGTCACCATCCGCGCGATCGTCGGGTCGGGGGTCCTCTTCGCCCGGTAGCGCAGCTCGCCGACGGCGGTATCGGCGACCCGCAGCTCGACTTTGACGACCCCCTCGCCGCCGGAGAGCAGCTTCTGCTCCTGGTCGGGCGCGGCCCCGGCGACGGCGAGGACGGCGCTGGAGCGGTCGATCAGGGCGACGCTGGCATCGAGCAGGCGAGCCGCGGCCCGCGCCACCGCCGGCAGGCCGGCGCCCGACTCGACCGCCTCCGAAAGCGCGTCGAGCAGGCCTGGATCGCTGGGGTTTGCAGCAGTTTTCGAGTCTTTTGAGGCCGCCTGCATCGCCTCATTATGGGACCCGCTAGACGAAGTCGGCGATCTCGTTGTAGTAGTAGACGATCACCAAACCGGCGAGCACGCCGATCACGACCAGCGCCGCCAGCACGAACAGGGAGACGAAGCCGGCCGCCGCCTTCTCCCAGATCCGCCCGTAGGAGCTGACCGCGGGGACGAGGATCAGGGTGACGAACGCGGCGAGGACGATCGCCGCGGCGACGCCGTAGAGCAGGTACTGGTTGCCGATCTTCTCGAGGGCGAAGAGGAGGGTCATTCCGGCGGATTCTGTCGCAACTGCGTGACGACGAGGGCGACGGCCGCGCAGAAGGAGAAGCAGGCGGCGCCGAGAGCCCAGCCGGCGCTGACGTCGCTGAGGTAGTGGACGTTGAGGTAGACGCGGGAGAGTCCGACCAGGACGGTGAGCCCGATCCCGGCCGCGACGACGCCCGCCGCTCGCGCCATCCCCGGCCGCAACCGCAGCACGATCGTCACCGCGATCCAGACGTAGAGCACCGAGTGGGTGGCGTGGCCGCTGGGGAAGGAGGAGCCTCCCGTCTCGACCAGCCCACCGTCGGGGCGCGGCCGGTCGGTGAGGTCCTTGACCTCGTGGAAGCCGATCGTCGAGAGCGTCATCCCGCTGAGCAGCACGGCGCACTCGGCCCAGCGACGGCGGGCGATCAGCAGCGCCGCGCAGACCGCCGTCAGGCTCCACACGAAGACACCGGAGCCGAGGAAGGTGACGACCTTGGAGACGTCGGTGAGCCAGCCGAACCGCAGGTCTCCGGCGAGTTCGAGCGCGGTCAGGTCACCCGGCGTCGGCCCCGGGTCGCGGCCGACCAGCGACGCGTAGGCGACCAGTACGAAGAGGGAGACGGCCAGCGTCGCCATCAGCGAGGTGAACTCGAGCCCGAAGCTGCCGCCCGGCGTCACCCGCGCCCAGAGGAACCGCAGCTGCGGCTGGAAGCGGTGGGCGAGCGCGACCATCCAGCGGGTGGCGAGGTGGCCTTCCATCCACAGCACCACCTCGCGACGGTTCTCCGCCACCTTCAGGAAGCGATACAGGCTGACCGCGACGACGACGACGACGATCAGCGTCGCCAGCAGGAAGAAGCCGGTGCCGGCGTACTCGGCGGCGGTCTCGATGCTGCGCGAGAAGAAGTAGCCGACGAGGATGTGGACGCTGGCCCAGAGCCCGGTGCCGAGGATGCTGTAGGGGACGAAGCCGCGGTAGCCCATCCCGGAGCTGCCGGCGATGAAGGGCGCCAGGGCGCGGACCAGGCTGATCCAGCGGCCGATGAAGATCGTCTTGCCGCCGTGGCGGGAGAAGTAGTCCTCGACCTTCTCGAAGCGCTCCTGGCTGATCCCGACCCGGGGCCCGTGGCGGAGCACGAACCCGCGGCCGAGCCGGCGGCCGACGAAGAAGCTGGTGGTGTCGCCGAGCCAGGCGGCGAACCAGGCGATCGCGATCAGCAGGTAGACGTCGATCACTCCCTGCCCGGCGACGGCGCCGCCGAGCAGCATCGTCGTCTCGCCCGGAACGACGAGGCCGACGAAGGCCCCGGTCTCGGCGAAGGCGAAGAACCCGACGAGCAGGTAGGTCCAGGCGCCGAGCGCTTCGGAGATGTCCTCGAGCAGCCCCTGCAGGTCGAGGTGGCCGAGCTCCTGGCTGATGAAGTAGTAGCCGGTGGCGACCGCGATCGCCAGCGGTACCAGCAGCAGTTTCCTGCGACTCCCCCCCTCCTCGCCCGGCAGCTTCACGTCGCGACCCCCGCCTCGCAGACGATCGCGTCGTCGCGGTCGAGGTCGGCGGCGGCGGCGCGGGCCGCGGCGAGGTCGGCGAACAGCCCGACCGCGGTCGGGCCGGAGCCGCTGAGGATCGCGACCGGGGCGCCGGCCTCGCGCAGCTGCGAAAGCGAATCGCCGATCGTCGGCCGCAGCGAGCGCGCCGCCGGCTCGAGGTCGTTGACGAGCAGCTCCGGGTAGGCGAGCGGCGAGGTGCCGGCCCCCGCCACCCGGCGCAGCTCGGCGGCGACCGCCGCCAGCTCCTCGGGCGCGCGCCCGAGCCCGAGCCGGTCCGCCTCGGCGAAGACCTCGGCGGTGCGCAGGCCGCCGCCGTCGGGCAGCAGCAGCGCCGCGTGCGGGGGCGGCTGCGGCAGCGGCTCGACCCGCTCGCCGGCACCGCCGACTAGGGCCAGCGCCGGTCGCAGCTGCGAGGGCACGTCGGCGCCGAGCTCGGCTGCCAGCGCCTCGAGGTCGCCGAGCTCGCCGGCGGCGAGCCGGAGGACCGCCGCGGCGTCGCCGCTGCCGCCGCCGAGCCCGGCGGCCACCGGGACCCGCTTCTCGATCTCGACCCGCAGCGGCGGCCGCTGCCAGCCGCGCTCGCGCAGGCCGACCAGGGCACGGGCGGCGAGGTTCTCGCCTTCTACTCCGGGACAGACCACCTCGTCGCGCTCCGCCTCCTCGACCGTCAAGAGGTCGGCCAGGGCCAGCGGCTCGAACAGCGAGCAGAGCTCGTGCAGGCCGTCCTCACGGACCCTTCCGAGGTAGAGGCAGAGGTTCAGCTTGGCGGGGGCGTGGAGCAGCATCGGGGAGGCGGCGGGGCGGTCGCGATCAGGAGTCTGACTGGAGCTTGGCGGAAAGGGCGGCGAAATCGGCCGGCGCGAGCGCCTCCGCCCGCGCATCCTCCGCCAGGCCGAGCTCGGCCAGGGCGGCGCGAGCCGGTGCCAGCAGGCCGGGCCGGGAGTGCTCGAGCGAGCGCGGCAGCGCCTTGCGACGGTGGGCGAAGGCGGCGCGGACCAGCTCCCGGGTCGCCGGATCGGCCCCCGGCCCAGTCCGGCGCAGGCGCAGGATCGCCGACTCGACCCGTGGCCGCGGCTTGAAGACGGCGGGGTCGACGGTGCGCAGCAGCTCGACCTTGCAGGCGAGCTGAACCTGGCCGGAGGGCCCGCCGTAAAGGCGGCTGCCCGGCGCCGCCCGCAGCCGCTCGGCGATCTCCCGCTGCACCATCACGGTCCAGCTCCGCAGCCCCGGCAGCTGCTCGATCGTGCGCAGGATCAGCGGCGTCGCCACCGAGTAGGGCAGGTTGGCGACCATCGCCGTCGGCGCCGGCGCAAACGCCGCCAGGTCCGTCTTCATCGCATCTCCCCAGTGCAGGCTGACGTTGGGCCGCGCCGCCAGGGCCGCCAGCGCGCCTTCCAGGCCGCGATCGATCTCGACCGAGTGCAGGTGCGCCGCGACCGCCGCCAGGCGCTCGCTCAGCACCCCTTCCCCCGCTCCAACCTCGAGCACCACGTCGGCGGGCGCCAGTTCGGCGTCGCGGACGATCGCCTCGAGCAGGTTGGGATCGGCGAGGAAGTTCTGCCCGAGCCGGACCATGCCAGCCGCCGCCGCCTACCAGCCGAACAGGGACTTGGCGTTGGCCTCGACCGTGCGCTCGAGCTGCTCGTAGGTGACACCGCGCTCGGCCGCGACCGCGCGCGCGGTCGCCACCACGAAGGCGGGCTCGTTGCGCTTGCCGCGCATCTCCTGCGGCGCCAGGTAGGGAGCGTCGGTCTCGACCAGAAGCCGGTCGTCAGGGACCTTGGCGGCCGCGAACCGCAGCTCCCGCGAACGCGGGTAGGTGACGTTGCCGGCGAACGAGCAGTACCAGCCGCGCTCGGCCGCGTCGGCGACCTTCTCCCAGGCCATGAAGCAGTGCAGGATCACCGGGTGGCCCGGCGCCCGCGCGTCGAGGGTGGCGAAGATCTCCTCGGTGGCGGCGCTCTCGCCCTCGCGGTCGCGGGCGTGGATCACGATCGGCAGGCCCAGCTCGACGGCGATCTCGACCTGGACCGCAAAGGCGTGGCGCTGCTCGTCCGGGGTCGCGGTGTCGCGGTAGAAGTCGAGCCCGGTCTCGCCGACCGCCCGCACCTTCTCGTGGCCGGCGAGGCGGACGATCTCGGCCGCCGCCGCCTCGTCGAAACCGCTCGCCTCGTTCGGGTGCCGGCCGACGCTGGCGAAGACGCCGTCGTGGCGCTCGGCGGAGGCGATCGCCACCGGGTTGGTGCGCTCGTCCATGCCGACGGTGAGCATCCGGGTCACGCCCGCCTCGCGGGCCGCCGCCACGACCTCGTCCTCGGGGCGCTCGCAGAGGAAGAGGTGGGTGTGGGAGTCGATCACCCCGCGGAGTCTAAGAACCTGGCCTCACAACGACGACGACCCGCGCGCCCCCGGCGCGCGGGTCGTCCTTGGCAGATGGACTTGGGCGCTAGATCGCGTCGCAGGTGTAGCTGTCCAGCAAGTTGCTGGGCAGAGGCGAGAGACCGCCGACCGGAAGCAGGGTGTCGACCAGGTCGACCAGA
>DATHUE010000224.1:0-8924 GCA_035462545.1 Solirubrobacterales bacterium | reverse complement strand
CGGGTCAGCTCAGCGAGAGGTGGGTGAGTTCGGGTGGGCGAAGCAGCAGGCGCAGCGCCATCGTCGCCATGCTGATCCATCCAGGGCCGCCGCCCGACCACGACGAGCTGCTGATCCCAGGGGGCCGTCCATGACCGGCAGGCAGGCAGATGGCCCGGAGATCGCCCGTCTCGGCCGGCGCTTCGGCAAGAACCTCGTCTCGATGCGTCGCCGGTCGGACCTCTCCCAGGCAGAGACCGCCGAGCGGTCGGGCCTGCATCGCACGGAGATCAGCCTCTTGGAGCGGGGTCTGCGGGTGCCTCGGCTGAACACGATCGTCCAGGTCGCGGCTGGTGTCGAAATCGAGCCATGCGACCTTCTGGCTGGGATGTCTTGGAAGGTCGATCGGGGTCGTCTCTATGACTCAGACGTGCCGCCGGGGTGCTTTGAAATCAAGGTCGGCAGCCGATGGGAGAAGGCGTAGATGGGCTCCTCGCTCCTTGCCGAGCGCTTCGGTCGCCAGCTCTGGCTTCGCCGCCGCCTGGCTTATCTCAGCCAGGAAGATCTCGGTCGCTTGATCGACGTGCATCGCACTGAAATCAGCCAACTTGAGCTGGGGCTGCGGGTTCCGCGTCTCGACACCCTTCTCAAGCTGTCGGGCGGGGTTGAGGCTTCGCCGTGCGAGCTGATCGCTGGCCTGCGCTGGCGCCCCGGCTCCCATGCTCTCGTCGGTGGCGCCTATGGCGACGGATCGCAAGGCGCCGTCAGTGGAAAGCGGGGCGCCCGATGAAGCCCAGGCGGCCGATGCCGCCCAATGACGCGCTGCGGGAGCGCTTCGGCGCCAATCTGCGGGACTCCCGGAAACGACTGAACATCAGCCAATGGGAGCTTGCCTTTCGCGCGGAGACTGGCATCACGTCTGTCGGGCCGATCGAGCTCGGGCAGAAGATCCCTCGGATCGACACCTTTATCCGCCTGGCCGGGGCGCTGAAGGTGTCGCCGAACGAGTTGGCGGCCGGCATCCTCTGGACGCCGGCCGAGATCGAGATCACGCCCGGCTCATTCGATGTTCCTGAGGACCCCGAGTTTGCAGCAGAGGTCGCCGCGCTCCGAAAGGCGGCCCCCGGTCGAGGAAAGCGGGCGAAGCGATGAGCGTGTCGAAGAAAGGCGGCAGGGCGCTGACCTACGAAGCCAAGGCACGGATCGCCGACAACCTGTTCCTACAGCGAACGCGCTCCGGCTTCTCGCAGGACAAGCTCTCCGAGCTCGCGATGGTGACCGCAGGGCACATCGGGTCAATCGAGAGCGGCACGATCAGCGGGCTTCTCGATACCTACGTGAGGCTGGCCGGATCGCTTTCGATCACGCTCGACGACCTGCTCGCCGGGGTGGTCTGGATTCCGGGCGAGATCGAGTTTGAGATCGACGCCGGCTACGAGGTCACGTTCGAGGTTGAAGCGCCGGAGGGCGGAGGAGGGGAGGGCCCGTGAGAGATCACGTCGCGAAGAACCTTCGCCAGGCCCGAGAACGGGCCAACGTCTCGCAGGAAGAGCTGGCGATGCGCGCTGGCCTTCATCGAACCGAGGTCGGGTTGTTGGAGCGAGGAGAACGTCTGCCTCGCGTGGACACGCTCGTCAAAATCGCAGGCGGGTTAGGGGTAACGCCATGCGTGCTTCTGGAAGGCATCACCTGGGAGCCGGGCGTGACCCGGCACGGGCAGTTTGAAGTCTCGCTCGGTGATCGCGATTAGCTGCGCGACCCCAGCGGCTGAGTAACAGAGGCACCAAGACATACGCTGAGAGGCGATGCGACGACCTCGGCTCTCGATCATGGCCTTGGGCGCCGAGCCGCCGTCGGTCTGGCTCGGAGTTGGGGTAACGCTTATCGCCGTTGCCGGCGGAACGCTCCTGGTCTATCCGCTCAAGTCACTGGCGCCGGTCGTCTCGTTGGGAGTCGTCTACTTGCCAGCGATCCTGCTGATCTCGACCATTTGGGGGCTGCGGCTGGGGCTGGTTGCCTCAGTTGCCAGCGCCGCCGCTTTCAACTTCTTCCAGATTCCGCCGCTGCATCGCTTCACGATCGCCGAGGAGGAGAACTGGGTCGCGCTGGCCGCGTTCGTGATCGCAGCGATCGTCAGCAGCACGGTCGCCGGCCTCGCTCGTGCCCGCGCCGTCGAGGCCGAGCGGCGCCGCGAGGAAGCCGACCGCGCGCTTGCCGAGCTGGAGGCGCTGACCAGGGAGCGGGACCGGATGCAGGCCGAGGCGGTGGAAGCCGAGGCGGTGCGGCGAAGCGACGAGCTCAAGACCGTGCTGCTGCGGTCGATCTCCCATGACCTGCGAACCCCGCTCACGTCGATCATCGCGGGCGGCTCCGCTCTCGGTTCGGAGACCTTGACCTCCGACGAGCGCGCCGAGCTCAGCAGGGGGATCGTCGGGGAGGGCAGGCGACTCTCGCGCCTGGTCGAGAACCTGCTTGACCTCTCCCGGCTGGAGGCCGGGAAGGCCGAGCCGCACCGGGGGCCGGTCGATCTCGCCGAGGTGCTGGAGGCGGCGCGGCAGGGGCAGGGCAAGTCGGAGTCGATTCGGCTGGCGCTCGACGCGAAGCTGCCGATGGTCAACGCCGACGCCGCGCAGCTTGAGCGTGTCTTCGCGAACCTGCTTGAGAACGCGGTCCGCTACGGGAACGGCCGGCCGGTCTTGGTTCGCTCGCGGGTGGTGGGCGGCAATATCGTCGTCCGCGTGGTTGACCAGGGGCCGGGCATCCCCGAGAACGAATGGGAGCGAATCTTCGAGCCCTTTCAGCACGGCGACGCCGCTGGCGCCGGGTCCGGGCTCGGCCTGGCGATCGCCAAGGGGTTCGCTGAGGCCACCGGAGGCGAGAGCGCGGTCGAGTCTCTGCCGGGGCAGGGGACCAGCTTCGTCGTCACCCTGCCGCCGCACGATGGAGCGGCGCCGTGAACAACGCGACGCGGGTCCTGATCTGCGACGACGAGGAGCAGATCCTTCGCGCCCTGCGCGTGATCCTGCGCGACGCCGGCTATGAGGCAGTCACCGCATCCACCGGCGAGGAAGCGCTGGACCGCGCGGCGGTGAAGCCGCCTGCCGCCGCGATCCTCGACCTGATGCTGCCGGACATCGACGGGGTCGAGGTGACGAAGCGATTGCGCGAGTGGAGCGAGATGCCGATCATCGTCCTCTCGGCGGTCGGCGAGGAGGAGGCGAAGGTGCGGGCGCTCGCGGCCGGCGCCGACGACTACGTGACCAAGCCCTTCGGCCCGCCGGAGCTGGTGGCGCGGCTCGAGGCGGTGCTGAGGCGAGCCAGGCCCGAAGCCTCTGAGCCTGTGATCGAAGCAGACGGCCTGGAGCTCGACCTTGTGGCCCGCGTGGTTCGCCGCGATGGCGAGGCCGTTCACCTGACCCCGACCGAGTTCGAGCTGCTGCGAGTTCTCGCGCAGAATCGCGGCCGACTAATGACGCACCGCGCCCTCTTGGTCGAGGTGTGGGGGGTCGAGTACGAAGACGACGTTCAGGTGCTGCGCGCCCACGTCGCCAACCTGCGGAGCAAGATCGAGCCGCCGGACGGCCCGCGCTATATCCGCACCGATCCCGGCGTCGGCTACCGCTTCGCGGGCTAGAAGCGACCTTTACGAAATCTGTATACGGAGGCCGTGTTTCTTCATGCGGCCTTGACGGGGTGAGGTCCACGATCGCTGCATGGATCTCGTCTCACTCGCCCTGGCGCTCGCCGCCTTCGGCGCGATCTACGCGCTGATCGGGGCTATCGACCGCGTATGAGCGCCGCTGAGCTATTCGGCCTGGTCGTCGCCGCCGCGGTCTTCGGCTATCTCGGCTACGCGCTGTTCCGGGGAGAGCGGCTGTAGTGGCTCAGGGCTGGGTGCAGATCGTCGTCTTCCTGCTCGTGCTGACGGCGCTCGTGCCGCTGGTCGGCTCCTACATCGCCGCCGTCTTCCGGGGCGATCGGGTCTTCCTCTCGCCCGTCCTCGGCCCGGTCGAGCGCTTCGCCTACCGGGTGCTGCGAGTACGACCGGGGGAAGGGCAGGACTGGAAGGCATACGCCCGCTCGATTGTCGTCTTCAGCCTGGTCTCCTGGCTCGCGCTCTATCTGATCCTTCGCACCCAGAGCATCCAGCCGCTGAACCCGGAGGGCTTCGGCTCCGGCCCCTGGAATCTCAGCTTCAACACCGCCTCCTCCTTCGTCACCAACACGAACTGGCAGTACTACGGAGGCGAGACGACGCTCTCCTACTTCGTCCAGATGGTCGGCCTGACGGTGCAGAACTTCGTCTCGGCAGCGGTCGGGATCGCCGTGCTCGCCGCCGTGATCCGCGGCTTTGCCGCCCGCTCGGGATCGGCGCTCGGCAACTTCTGGAGTGACCTCGTTCGGATCAACCTCTACGTGCTGCTGCCGATCTCCTTCATCGCGGCGCTGGTCCTCGTCTCCCAGGGCGTGATCCAGACGCTGGACGGCTCGACCACCTTCAACACGATCGCCGGCGGCACGCAGACCCTGGCGCTCGGCCCGGTCGCCTCTCAGGAGGCGATCAAGGAGCTCGGGACCAACGGCGGCGGCTTCTTCAACGTCAACAGCGCCTACCCGTTCGAGAACGCGAACAGCCTCACCAACATGGCCGAGCTGCTGCTGATCCTGATCGTCCCGGCCAGCCTCACCTACACCTTCGGCCGCATGGTCGGCAACCGCCGCCAGGGCTGGGCGCTGTACGCGGCGATGATGGCGATGTTCGTCGTCGCGGTCGCCGTCGTCTACGTCGCCGAGCAGCACGGCTCGCCGGCCCAGCACCACGCCGGGGTCGCGACCGCCTCGATCGAAGGCTCGACCGGCGGCAACATGGAGGGCAAGGAGCAGCGTTTCGGGATCGCCCAATCCTCGCTGTGGACGGCGGTGACGACGGTGACCTCCTGCGGCGCGGTCAACGCCTCCCTCGACTCGCTGACCGGGATCGGCGGGCTGGTCCCGCTGGCGAACATGGGAACCGGCGAGGTGGTCTTTGGCGGGGTCGGTTCGGGCCTCTACTACATGCTCTTGTTCGTCCTGCTGACCGTCTTCATCGCCGGGTTGATGGTCGGCCGCACGCCGGAGTTCCTGGGCAAGAAGATCGAGTCGCGGGAGGTGAAGCTGGTCCTCGTTGGGGTGCTGGTGACGCCGCTGCTGGTGCTGTTCGCGACGGCCTGGGCGGTGGCGAGCCCGGACGGCACTCAGTCGATCTACAACCACGGCCCGCAGGGCTTCTCGGAGTCGCTTTACGCCTATATGTCGCAGGCGAACAACAACGGCTCGGCCTTCGCCGGGTACACCGGCTTCGTCCAGCCGAACGCGCCGGGCAACGGTGGCTCGGAAGCGTTCAGCTTCGCCACCCTGCTCGGCGGCGTGGTGATGATCCTGGCCCGCTTCCTGCCGATGATCGCGGCGCTCGCGGTGGCGGGGTCGCTGGCCGGCAAGCGGATCGCTCCGGCCGGCGCCGGCACCTTCCGCGCCGACTCGCCCACCTTCGTCGTCTTGCTGATCGGCGTCGTCGTGATCGTCGCGGCGCTGACCTTCTTCCCCGCATTCCTGCTCGGCCCGGTTGTCCAGGGACTGACCGACCAGCTCTTCTGATGAACGGCCTGCGCAGAGACCTCGTCACCGCCACGAGCGCGATCGTCTTCCTGACGCTGCTGCTCGGCATCGCCTATCCGCTGGTGACGACCGGGGTGGCGCAGCTGGTCTTCCCCGGCACCTCCAACGGCAGCGAGATCGAGGTCGATGGCGAGGTCGTCGGCTCGAAGCTGATCGGGCAGGACTTCAAGGGGCTGCCGCGCTACTTCCAGGGTCGCCCGTCCGCCACCGAATACAGCGGCAACGTCACCTACTTCAACAACCTCGGCCCCAACAGCCGCGAACTCTCTGACTTCTTCGCCGAACAGCTCGCCGCCTACCTGAAGCGCGAGCGTCGCTATGACCCCGACCTCGCTGCCGCTGACGTGCCGGCCGACGCGGTGACGACCTCGGCCTCGGGTGTGGACCCGCATATCTCGGAGGCCAACGCCCGCATCCAGGCGCGCCGCGTCGCCGAGGTCCGCAGCTTGCCCCTTGATCGGGTCCTCGCCCTCGTCTCCGAGCACACCGATGGTCGCTTCCTCGCTCTGTTCGGCGAGCCGGGCGTGAACGTCCTCGAACTCAACCTTGCCCTCGACGGGGGGGCCGCGAAATGACCGACGAGACGCTTCGCAACGAGCCGCGTTCGCTGCTCGATCGGCCGATCATCATGCGCGCCGCCCTCGACTCGCTGCGCAAGCTCGACCCGCGCCACCAGTTCCACAACCCGGTCATGTTCGTGGTCGAGATCGGCGCCGTGATCGTCACCGCCGGCTGGCTGATTCAGGTCTTCGGGGGGCCGCCGCTCGGCGGTGGAGGCGAGCCCGCCTGGTTCGCCTTCTCGATCGGCGTGTGGCTGTGGCTCACCGTCGCCTTCGCCAACTTCGCCGAGGCGATCGCCGAGGGGCGCGGCAAGGCGCAGGCCGATGCCCTGCGCTCGATGCGAACCGAGACCGTCGCGCGGCTCCGTGACGGCGGTGAGAAGCCCGCCTCTGAGTTGCGGCGCGGCGACGTGGTCGTGGTCGAGGCCGGGGAGACGATCCCCGGCGACGGCACGGTGATCGAGGGCATCGCCTCCGTCGATGAGTCGGCGATCACCGGCGAGTCGGCGCCGGTGGTGCGCGAGTCGGGCGGCGATCGCTCCGCCGTGACCGGCGGCACGCGGGTCCTCTCCGACCGGATCGTCGTGGAGATCACCCAGGAGCCGGGGCAGAGCTTCCTTGACCGGATGATCGCCCTGGTCGAGGGAGCGGAGCGGCGAAAGACGCCGAACGAGATCGCCCTGAACATCCTGCTCGCCGGCCTCACGCTGGTTTTCCTCGCCGTCGTCGTCGCCCTGCGCCCCTTCGCCGAGTTCTCCGGCACCGACGCCTCGGTCGTGACGCTGATCGCGCTGCTCGTGGCGCTGATCCCGACCACGATCGGCGCGCTGCTCTCGGCGATCGGGATCGCCGGCATGGACCGCCTCGTCCGCCACAACGTGCTCGCGCTCTCGGGGCGGGCGGTCGAGGCATCGGGCGACGTGGACGTGCTGCTGCTCGACAAGACCGGCACGATCACGCTCGGCAACCGCGAGGCGACGCAGTTCATCCCGATGCCGGGGATCGAGGAGGCCGAGCTGGCCGAAGCGGCGCAGCTCTCCTCGCTCGCCGACGAGACGCCGGAGGGGCGCTCGATCGTCGTCCTCGCCAAGAGCGAGTACGGCATCCGTGAGCGGGAGCTGGACGCCCACCTCGCCACCTTCATCCCCTTCTCTGCGGAAACCCGGATGAGCGGGGTGGACGTGAACGGCAACCAGTACCGCAAGGGGGCCGGCGACGCGATCGTTCGCTACGTCACCGAGCAGGGCGGGCGCCCGCCCGCCGAGCTGCAGGAGCAGCTTGACCTGATCGGCCGCGACGGCGGCACGCCGCTCGCGGTCTGCCGCGACAACCACGTCCTCGGCGTCGTCTACCTGAAGGACATCGTCAAGGACGGGATGCGTGCCCGCTTCGATGAGCTGCGGCGAATGGGGATCAGCACGGTCATGGTCACGGGCGACAACCGCCTCACCGCAGCGAAGATCGCCGAGGAGGCTGGGGTCGATGACTTCCTGCCCGAAGCGACGCCGGAGCAGAAGCTGGAGCTGATCCGCGGCCACCAGGAGGAAGGCCGGATGGTGGCGATGGCGGGCGACGGCACCAACGACGCCCCGGCGCTGGCTCAGTCCGAGGTAGGGGTGGCGATGAACACCGGCACCCAGGCGGCGCGCGAGGCGGGCAACATGGTCGCCCTCGACTCCAACCCGACGAAGCTGATCGAGGTCGTGGAGATCGGCAAGCAGCTCCTGATCACGCGCGGGGCGCTGACCACCTTCTCGATCGCCAACGACGTAGCCAAGTACTTCGCGATCCTGCCGGCGATCTTCGCCTTCACCTATGCCGCTAACCCCGGCGAGCGCGGACCGCTCGATGCCCTGAACATCATGGAGCTGGGCACGCCGACCTCGGCGATCCTCTCGGCGATCGTCTTCAACGCCCTGGTGATCCCGATGCTGGTGCCGCTCGCCCTGCGCGGAGTCCGCTACCGGCCGATCGGCGCCACGGCGCTGCTGCGCCGGAACATGCTGATCTTCGGCCTCGGCGGCTTGATCGTTCCTTTCATCGGGATCAAGCTCCTAGACCTGGTGATTCACAACCTGTTCGGAGCATGAGCCGATGGCCGGCCGCCTCAAGGTCTTCATCGGCATGGCGGCCGGGGTCGGCAAGACCTACCGGATGCTTCAGGAGGGCCACGCCGAGCAGGAGGCCGGCCGGGACGTGGCGATCGGCTACATGGAGCCCCACAAGCGACCGGAGACCTCGGCGCTGGCGGACGGGCTGGAGACGGTTCCGCGGCGGCGCGTCACCTACCGCAGCACCGAGCTCGAGGAGATGGATCTGCCGGCGCTTCTGGCACGGGCGCCCGAGCTGGCGCTGATTGACGAGCTCGCCCACACCAACGCGCCCGGCGCCGAGCATGAGAAGCGCTACGAAGACGTGCGCGACGTGCTGGCCGCCGGCATCGACGTTTTCTCCACCGTCAACGTCCAGCACTTGGAGTCGCTGAATGACCAGGTCGCCGAGCTAACCGGGACGCGGGTGCGGGAGACGATCCCAGACGCCGTGCTCGGCGAGGCCGACGAGGTGGTGCTGATCGACCTCACCCCCGAGGCGCTGATCGAGCGCTTGCGCGCGGGCAAGGTCTACCCCGGCGAGAGCATCGAGCCGGCGCTGCGCAACTTCTTCACCGTGGAGAATCTGCTGGCACTGCGCGAGGTCGCCCTGCGCCAGGTCGCCCAGGAGGTCGAGGCG
>DATHUE010000223.1:0-1920 GCA_035462545.1 Solirubrobacterales bacterium | reverse complement strand
GACAAGCCCATCCTCAAGGGCGTCGACCTCGAGGTCGGGGCGGGCGAGCTGGTCGGCCTGCTCGGCCCCAACGGAGCGGGCAAGTCGACCCTGGTGAAGATCGCCTGCGGCCTGGTCCGGCCGACGGCCGGGGAGGCGCAGGTCGCCGGCGCGACGGCCGGCAGCCGCGCGGCGCGGGCGTCCACCGGCTACCTGGCCGAGCTGTTCCGCTTCCCCGGCTGGGCCTCCGCAGAGGAGGTGCTGGCCCTGCACCAGCGCCTGGCCCGCTCCGAGGGCGGGTCGGCGGAGCGCGAGAAGCTGCTGGCTCAGGTCGGCCTGGAGGGCGAGGGAAGGCGCCGGGTGGAGACGATGAGCAAGGGCATGCAGCAGCGACTGGGCATCGGCCAGGCGCTGATCGGCAACCCCCGGCTGGTCCTGCTCGACGAGCCGACCAGCGCCCTCGACCCAGGCGGGCGGCGCACGGTCCGCGACCTGCTCGTCGGGCTCCGCGAGCGGGGCATCGGGGTGCTGCTGAACTCGCACCTCCTCAGCGAGATCGAGCTCGTCTGCGACCGGGTCGTGATCATCGACGCCGGCCGCGTCGTGACCGAGGGGCGGCCGCAGGACCTGACCGTGCCGGGCGGCGTCGAGATCGAAACCGCGGAGGGGGTGCGCCGCCTGCCCGACGCGCGGCGCGAGGACGTGCCGCGGATCGTCCGCGAGCTGGTGGCCGAGGGCGCCGAGGTCTACGGCGTCCGCGAGGTGAGCGGCACCCTCGAGGACGCCTACCTCGCCGCCGTGGTGGGACGCGACAAGTGAGCGACGCGTTCGTGATTGCGGGCCATTCGCTGCGGGAGGCGGTTCGGCGCCGCGTGCTGCTCGTCGTCGCCCTGCTGACCGCGGCCTTCCTCGGCCTCTACGCCCTCGCCGCCTTCAACGCCTTCGACTCGCTCGAACGAACCGGCTCCGGCGCCGTGCCGATCGACGAGCGGGCGCTGGCGGGCGGGACGCTGCTGGGCCTGGCGATGTTCGTCGCCCTCTTCCTCGGGGTCGTGCTGGCTGTCTTCCTGACGCTCGGCGCGGTCCGCGGCGATGCCGAGCGCGGCCTGCTGCAGCCGCTGGTCGTGCGGCCGGTGGGACGAACCACGCTGCTGATCGGGCGGCAGCTCGCCGCCTCCGCCGTCTGCGTCCCGTATGTAGTCCTCGTCTTCCTCGCGGCCGCCCTGATCACGAACCTCGCCGGCGACTTCACGCCCGGGTCGCTCCTCGTTCCGGCAGCCGGGCTGGCGCTCGGAGTCGTCACCGTGGTGGCGATCTCATTGCTCGGCTCGGTGCTGCTCGGGACCACCGCCAACGGCATCGCGATCTTCATGGTCTTCGCCACCGGACTGGCCGCCGGCCTGCTCGGCCAGATCGGCGACGCGCTCGACGTCGACAGCCTGCGGACGGCGAGCTCGATCGTCTCCTGGATCGTCCCCTTCGAGGCGCTCTACCAGAACGGCCTCCACGCCCTGACCTCCGACATCGACGGCGCCGCCGGCGTGATCGTCCAGCTCGGCCCGTTCGGCGGTGCCAGCAGCGTCGGCGCGGCAATCTGGCTGTGGGCGGTCGCCTGGTCCGCGGCAGTGCTGGCGCTGGCGGCGCTAGCCTTTCAGCGCCGCGATCTCTGAGTGCCGGCGAACGGCTACCGGGCGACCGGTTGACCGGCTGCGGCCTGGGCCGCTTCCAGCTCCTTGCGCACCTCGCCTTCCTGGTTGGGGATCTCCAGGCGCAGCTCGAGGACGGGGATCGCCTCCTCGGGCCGGCCGCTCAGGCGCAGGGCGTTGCCGAGGTTGAAGAGCGCATAGGCGTAGTCGACGTCGCTGGTCCCTTCCGGAAAGGAGCCAACCGCTTCTTCGAGGACCGGAACCGCCGCCTCGTACTCGCCGGCCTGGATCAACG
>DATHUE010000222.1:0-6503 GCA_035462545.1 Solirubrobacterales bacterium | reverse complement strand
AGAAGGTCAGCGCGATCCTCTTCACCATCTTCGGCGGCATCACCCGCTGCGACGAGATCGCCAAGGGGATCGTCACCGCCTCCCAGCAGATCGGCCTGGAGCTGCCGCTGGTGGTGCGGCTCGACGGCACCAACAGCGAGGAGGGCCTGAAGATCCTCGCCGAGGCGAACCTGCCGAACCTGCACCAGGAGACGACGATGCTCGACGCCGCCCGCCGCGTCGTCGAGCTGGCCGGGAGCGCCGCATGAGCATCATCGTCGGCAGTGAGACGAAGCTGGTCGTCTCCGGCCTGACCGGCCGCGAGGGCTCCTTCCACGGGCTGCGCAACCGCGACTACGGCACCGACCTGGTCGCCGGCGTCACCCCCGGCAAGGGCGGCCAGGACGTCGACGGCGTGCCGGTCTTCGACAAGATTTCCGAGGCCGTCACCGAGGCCGGCGCCAACACTTCGATGATCTTCGTCCCCGCCCGCTTCGCCGCGCCGGCGATCGACGAGGCGATCGAGTCCGGGGTGGAGACGGTGATCGCGATCACCGAGGGGATCCCGGTGCTCGACATGCTCGGCCTCTACTGGAAGGCGAAGGAGCGCGGCGTGCGGCTGCTCGGGCCGAACTGCCCCGGCGCGCTCTCGCCCGGCAAGGCCAACGTCGGCATCATCCCCGCCCAGTTCTTCGACCCGGGCCCGATCGGGGTCGTCTCCAAGTCGGGGACCCTGACCTACCAGATCGGCAACGAGCTGA
This sequence comes from Solirubrobacterales bacterium, assembly GCA_035462545.1. GTDB lineage: Bacteria > Actinomycetota > Thermoleophilia > Solirubrobacterales > 70-9 > VAYN01. Next base: position 5,763 of record DATHUE010000222.1, on the reverse strand, counting down.
AGCAGGCCGGGACCGGCAACTCCTCGATCGTCGGGATCGGCGGCGACCCGATCATCGGCTCCGACTTCATCGACATCCTCGAGCTCTACGAGGCCGACCCCGAGACCGAGCTGATCGTGATGGTCGGCGAGATCGGCGGCGACGCCGAGGAGCGGGCGGCCGAGTTCATCGCCGCCGAGGTCAGCAAGCCGGTCGTCGCCTACATCGCCGGCTTCACCGCTCCTCCCGGCAAGCAGATGGGCCACGCCGGGGCGATCATCTCCGGCTCCTCCGGCACCGCTCAGGCGAAGAAGGAAGCGCTGGAGGCGAAGGGCGTGCGGGTCGGCGAAAGCCCGACCGAGACCGCGGCGATCGCGGTCGAGACCCTGCGCGGCTCCTAGCGCCGGCGCATTGCTAGGGTCGAAGGCAATGGCCGGCGAGACGATTTCGTTCGCGCGCGGCGCTCCCAGCGCCGACATCCTCCCGCACGAGGCGGTCCGCGAGGCGGCTGCGGCGGCGCTGTCCGACGACTGGGAAAAGGCGCTCTCATACGGGACCGGGATCGGTCATCCGGGGCTCTGCCAGTGGCTGGCGGAACGGCACGGCGACCTCGACGCCGGCCAGGTGATGGTCGCCAACGGCTCGCTGGAGGCCGGGGCGATGCTGTTCGAGCACCTGCTCGGGCCCGGCGACCGGGTCGTCGTCGAGCAGCCGACCTATGACCGCACGCTGCTGATGCTGCAGCGGCTCGGGGTCGAGCTGGTGCCGGTGCCGCTGGAGGCCGACGGGCTCGACCTCGGGGCATTCGAAGCGGCGCTCGCCGAGGGCCCGATCAAGCTCGCCCACGTCATCCCCAACTTCCACAACCCGGCCGGCTGCACGCTCTCCGCCGAGAAGCGAGTGCGACTGGTCGAGCTGGCCGCCGAGCACGGCTTCTGGATTTTCGAGGACGATCCCTACCGCGAGCTGCCGTTCGAGGGCGAGGCGCTGGCGACGATGCTCTCGATGGACAAGGCCGATCGCGTGATCCACGCCTCCTCCTTCTCGAAGACCGTCAGCCCCGGTGTCCGCGTCGGCTACCTGGCCGGTCCGGCGGCGGAGATCGGCAAGCTCGCCAAGCGCGCCAACGAGACCTACATCTCGCCGAACATGCTGGCCGAGTCGATCGTGCTCGAGCTCTGCCGCTCGGGCGGCCTCGACCGCAACATCGAGGTCGCGAAAGCGGCGCTGCGCGATCGCCGCGACGCGCTGGTGACGGCGCTCCGCGAGCAGATCCCGGAGGCCGAGTTCGTCGTCCCCGGGGGCGGCTACTTCCTCTGGCTCGACCTCGCCGAGGGCACCGACACCACCGCCCTGCTGGCCGAGGCCAAGGGCGAGGGCGTCGCCTTCGTCGCCGGCCCCGACTTCATGATCGAGGGTGGCGCCAACAGCCTGCGCCTCTCCTTCGCCTCGGTGCCGCCGGAGACGATCCCCGAGGGGGTCGCCCGCATCGCCCGCGCTCTGGAGCGGGTCCGGATCGCGTCCGCCTAGTTGACGACTACCCGGCCCTTCATCTTGGGCTTCAGGGAGCAGAAGTAAGTGAAAGTGCCGCGTTTCGAGGGCTCGACAACGTAGCTCTCGTTCTCCATCATCGGCATCGTTTCGAAAGTGAGGGGAACTCTCGAGATCGCATAGTGGGGGATCTCGTCGCGGTTGGTGAACTTGATCTTGTCGCCGAGCTCGATCGTGGTCGTGGCCGGCTTGTAGGTGGAGTTTTCGATCGCGACCGACTTGACGACCGGCTCGGAGGCCACGGCGTCGCCCTCGCTGTTGCCCTCGCCCCCGCAACTGGTCAGCACGGCGCCGGCGAGGAGGATTGCGAGGGTTGAAAAGTGCTTGCACACCGAGGAAGTACCCATGTCACTTAGGTTACAGAAAGTATCCCTAAATAATCAATCCCCGCTGGGAATGATCCGGACGATCGCCGAGAAGGATCCTGAGGCACCACCACGCTGCCGAATACCGCGTCGAAACGGTGATGGTGACGATCGAGCCGGCCGGCGGCAGCGAGCAGCCGACATCGGATCCGATCGCCACCGTTGCGATGCCGAAGTCCTAGACGCGCCGGGCCGGCGCTCGGCCTATCGACCGTAGCGATCCGAAGACAGCACGAGCTGCTCCGGGATCGCCGCGCGCGGCGGCGGCGCCGGGTCGGCGCGGACGGAGACGGTCTCGGCGACGCTGCGGCTGACGACGTGCTTGCCGTCGGCGGAAGCGATCGTCACCGACTCCTCGTCGGAGGACTCGACCTCGCCCTCGAGGCCCGGGTCCAGGCCGGCGGCCTTGAGGTAGTGGAGCAGCTCCTCGGCCTCGTTCTCGAAGCGCAGGACGACGACCTTGGCGCCGACCTCGACGTCGGCCAGCAGCGAACCCCGCTCGCGGATGCCCTCGACGATCGGGTGGCCGTGGGGGCAGGTGGTGGCGTCGCCGATCGCCGCCCGCATCCGCTCCTCCAGCACCGGCGACATCGCGTGCTCGATCCGCTCCGCCTCCTCGTGGACCTCGTCCCAGGGGATGCCGAGGACGTCGGTGAGGAAGCGCTCGATCATCCGGTGGCGCTGGACGATGTGGGTCGCGTGCTCGCGCCCGGACTCGGTGAAGTCGAGCGATTTGTCGGGCTTGCGGGAGACATAGCCGTCCTCGATCAGACGGCCGACCATCTCGTGCACGGTCGGCGGCGAGAGCTGCATCGCGCGGGCGATGTTGGCACCGGTCATCGGCAGCCCGGCCTCCTCCAGCCAGAACATGATCTCCAGGTACTCCTGCTCCGCGACGGTTGCGGTCTCCGACGACACGATGCCCTCCGTAGTTGGTTTCGGGGGACGATGCTAGCGGCGCATCAGCGTCGAGACGACCGCCTCGTAGAAGCCGTCGCCCATCCGGCCCTCGGTGACGGTGACGTTGTCCCAGGCCGCGAGGGCGGCGCGCAGGCCGGGGTCCCGTTCGGGGCCGTTGGCGACGACGAAGAAGCGCCCGACGGCGGCGGCCACCTCGAGGTCCTCGACCGAGTCGCCGACGGCGATGCAGTCGGCGGGGTCGTAGCCGCGGGCGCGGGCGTGGGCGGTGACGGCGTTCGCCTTGCTGACCAGCTTCGGGACCAGGTGGTAGGCGTGGGTGGGACCGTCGATCGCCGCCATCGGGGTGCCGATCGCGCCGTTGTCGAGCAGCCGCAGGTCGTCTTCGCCGCGCTCGGCGAGCAGCTGGTTGGCCTCGGCGACGTCGACCTTGCCGCGGAACAGGTGGGAGAGGACGCGGCCGTGGTGCCAGGGGTCGTGGTACTCGAGGTGTTCCGGAAAGCGCTCGAACAGGGCCTGGGGCACGCCGCGTGCCTCGAGCTGGTCGTAGACGCTGCCGTGCTCCTCGCTGGGGGCGAGGTCGCCGGTGAGGAGCGTCTTCTCGCCGTCGATCGCGAAGGCGCAGCCGGCCTCGTAGATGTAGGAGCGCTGGCCCATCAGCCGGGCTGCCTCGTGGACCTGGGGCTCGCGGCGGCCGGACATGATCACGACCTCGACATCGGCGCGGGCGCAGGCCTCCAGCGCCCGCGCCTGCGCCATCGAGAAGCCGCCGTCGGCATCGCGGAACAGGACCCCGCCCGGGCCGAGCAGGGTGCCGTCGAGATCGGTGTAGACGCAGCGGAGCGACATCGGCGCGGTCGCTACCGTAGCGGCGTGGCTTGGCGGCTCGCCGACAGGACCCTCGACTTGGCGCAGCCACTGGCTGCGGGGATCGTCAACGTCACCGCCGACTCGATGTTCGAGGGCGCCCGCAGCGGCACTCCCGAGCAGGCGATACGGGACGGGCTGGCGCTGGCCGAGGCCGGGTTCGGGATGCTCGACGTCGGCGCGGTGGCGGCACGCAGCGGCCCGCCGGTGCCGGCTGCGGCCGAGGCGGCGGCGCTGGTGCCGGCAATTGCCGGGCTGGTGGAGCGCGGTCGTCTTTACCCCCTGAAACGCGGGGCTAATGTCGACCGCCCACCCAGTCAGGCGACGATCCCGGTCTCCGCCGACACCTTCTCGCCCGAGGTCGCGCGGCAGGCGCTTGACGCCGGCGCGGTCGTCGTCAACGACATCTCCGGCGGCTCGGAGGAGATGTTCGGGCTGGTCGCCGAGCGCGGCTGCGGCTACGTGCTGATGCACATCGAGGGGCCGCCGCGGGCCGACCGGCCCTGGCGCGAGTACGGCGACGTCGTCGACCACCTGCGGGCCTGGTTCGAGGCGCGGGTGGAGATGGCGCGGGAGCTGGGGGTGGCCGCGGAGCAGATCGCCCTCGACCCGGGCCTCGACTTCGACCTCAGCCCCGAGCAGGACCTGGAGATCCTGCGGCGGCTGGGCGAGCTGCGGGCGCTGGGGCTGCCGCTCTACGTCTCGCTCTCGCGCAAGGACTTCATCGGCGCCGTCCTCGCCGGCTCCTGGGAGAAGCGCTGGCCGCCCGGCGAGCGCGAGTGGGGGACGGTGGCGGCGGTCGCCCTGGCGGTCCGCGAGGGCGCCGACGTGCTCCGCATCCACGACCGCAGCTCACTGCAGGCGGTCAGGGTCGCCGGTCAGATCCGGGGCGTGGCCTGATGGCCCGGAGTCTGCTCGGTGCAGAGTGGTCCATCGCGATCGATCCGGCGCGGCGCGACGGGCGGATCGTCGCCGAGGCCTCGGAGGACGACCGCGCCGCGAAGACCGTGGCGCTGCCGCGATCGCTCGCTCCCGGTCTCGCGGAGGCGCTGAGGCGCTCCGGGGTCGAGCGCCTCTACACCCACCAGGCGGCGGCGCTGAAGGCGGCGGCGCGCTCGGACCTGGTCGTCACCAGCGGCACCGCCTCCGGCAAGAGCCTCGCCTTCAACCTGCCGGTGCTCGACGGGATCGCCCGCGACGAGAAGCGGCGGGCGCTCTACCTCTACCCGACCAAGGCGCTGGCCCAGGACCAGGCGCGCAAGCTGGCCCAGCTACGGCCGCCGCACCTGCGCGAGGCGATCTACGACGGCGACACGCCGAAGGAGGAGCGGCCGGCGATCCGCCGCCGCAACAACCTCGTTCTCACCAATCCCGACATGCTCCCCGTCGGCCTCCTCCCCCTCCACAAGAACTGGGGCGACTTCCTCGCCAACCTCGGCTGGGTCGTCGTCGACGAGGCTCACACCTACCGCGGCGTCTTCGGCTCCCACGTCGCCAACGTCCTGCGGCGGCTTCGCCGGGTGGCGCGCGCCTACGGGGCAGAGCCGCGCTTCCTGCTCGCCTCGGCGACGATCGCCAACCCGGTCGAGCTGGCCGAGCGGCTGGTCGGCGAGCCGTTCGAGCTGATCGACGACGACGGCGCGCCGGGGGCGGGTCGCGAGATCGCGATGTGGAACCCGCCCCTGATCGACAAGGCGAGCGGCACGCGCCGCTCTCCGCTCTCCGAGGCGGCGGAGCTCCTGGTCGAGCTGGTCTCCAACGGGGTGAGGACGATCTGCTTTCTCAAAAGCCGCCGCGGGATCGAGCTGATCCAGCGCTTCGCCGGTGAGGCGCTGCAGCGGCGGGGCAAGCCCGAGCTGGCGGCGCGGATCGCGCCCTACCGCGGCGGCTACACGCCGCAGCAGCGGCGCGAGATCGAGGCCCGGCTGTCGGCGGGCGAGCTGCTCGCCGTGGTGGCGACCGACGCGCTGGAGCTCGGCATCGACATCGGCGAGCTCGACGCGGCGATCTGCGTCACCTTCCCCGGCACCGTCGCCAGCCTGCGGCAGATGTGGGGGAGGGCGGGACGGCGGCGGCGCGGGCT
>DATHUE010000221.1:0-9680 GCA_035462545.1 Solirubrobacterales bacterium | reverse complement strand
GCGCCCGCAGGGGCGCGAAGGCGTCGTTGGTGACCGCGCCGGACCAGGCCATGTCCCAGAGCGCGTTGTGCAGCTCCTCGGGCGGGTGGTCGAGATCGGCCATCAGGTCGAGCCAGAACGAGGGGCCGGCGGCGAGCCGGTCGCGGATCGCCTCGTGGATCTCGCCCTCGGGCGACTCCAGCTTGGCGTTGGCGGGGGGCGGCCCGGCCAGGCGCACGTCCTCGCGGAAGTAGAGGGCGACGCGGCCGTTGCTGCGGCCCAGCGCCCCGGCCCCGACCCAGACCACTTCGCCGCTGGTGCAGAGCTCGTCGAGCCAGGCCGGCGAGTAGGCGCCGAGCCGGCGCGGCAGCACGTCGGACTCCCAGACTTTCGGCGTCACCGCCACGCCCTGCAGCGGCACCAGCGCCTCGCGCAGGCGGTCGATGCCGGCACCGGCGCGGCGGAAGGCGTCGACGTTCTGCCAGCTCGGCAGGAAGCGGGCGAGGTCCGTCGGGTCGGCCGCCTCGACCTCCTTGCGCAGCCGGGCGAGGCTGGCGCGGCGGACCCGGCGCAGGACTTCGGAGTCGCACCACTCGCGTTCGCTGCCGCCCGGCAGCAGCTCGCCGCGGACCAGCGCCCCTTCGCGCTCCAGCTCACGCAGGGCCGGCATCGGGTCGACGCCGTAGCGCTCGGCCAGCTGCACGGTCGGGAACGGCCCGTGGGTGCGGGCGTAGCGGCGGACCAGCGCCCGCATCGCGTCGGGGTGCTCCTCGAGAAAGGTCTCCGGCAGGCCGGGCGGCGGCGGCACCCCGAGCGCGTCACGGTAGAGGCCGGCGTCCTCGGAGGCGATGAAGCGCTCTTCGCCGGCGATCCGCACCTTCGCCGCCCGCCGCTCGGCGACCAGCTTCTCCAGCATCGAGGCGGCCGAGTAACCCGCTTCGACCCGCTCCTCGCACTCGGCGGCGGTGAGGTCGCCGAGCGTGCGCAGCACCTGCTGCAGGGCGTCGCGGTCGCCGGCCCGGCCGGCCTCGGTCCGGTACTGGAGCTGCGCCTCGACCTCCTCCAGCGCCTCGGGGTCGATCAGCTCGCGCAGCTCCTCCTGGCCGAGCAGCTCGCGCAGCAGGTCGCGGTCGAGGGCCAGCGCCGCCGCCCGCCGCTCGGCGTTCGGCGTGTCCCCCTCGTACATGTACGTCGCGACGTAATCGAACAGCAGCGAGGAGGCGAAGGGCGAGGCGGTCGGGGTCTCGACTTCGACCAGGCTGAGCTGGCGCGCGTGCAGCTTGCGCAGCAGGTCGGCGAGCGCCGGCAGGTCGAGCACGTCCTGCAGGCACTCGCGGTAGGTCTCGAGGATGACCGGGAAGCTGGGGAAGTCGCGGGCGACCTCGAGCAGGCTCTGGGACTTGAGGCGCTGCTGCCATAGCGGGGTGCGCTTGCCCGGGTAGGCGCGCGGGATCAGCAGCGAGCGGGCGGCGTTCTCGCGGAAGCGGGCGCCGAACAGGGGTGAGCCGGAGAGCTCACGGACGACCAGGTCCTCGAGCTCGTCTGGGTCGATCAGGACAAGGTCGGCGGGCGGCGCCTCGTCGGCGTCAGGAAGGTGGATGACGATCCCGTCGTCGGACCAGATCGCGTCCGCCTCGAGGTCGCGCTCCTCGCGGATCTTGGCCGCTAGCGCTAGACCCCAGGCGGAGTGGACGCGGCCGCCGTAGGGAGAGAGGATGCAGAGCCGCCAGTCGCCGATCTCGTCGCGGAAGCGCTCGACGACGATCGTCTCGTCGGAGGGGACGACGCGGGTCGCATCCTGCTGCTCGCGCAGGTAGGCAACGAGGTTGCGGGCGGCGCGCTCGTCGAGGTCGTATTCCCCTGCCAGATCCTCCGGCTCCTTCGAGACCGCCTCGCGGGCGAAGGCGCCAATCGCCTTGCCGAGCTCGGCCGGACGGCCGATTCCATCGCCCTTCCAGAAGGGGACTGCGCCGGGGGCGCCGGGGGCCGGGGTGACGATCACCCGGTCGCGGGTGATCTCCTCGATCCGCCAGGTGGTGGCGCCGAGCAGGAAGGTCTGGCCGGCGCGCGCCTCGTAGACCATCTCCTCATCGAGCTCGCCGACCCGGCGGCCATCCGGCAGGTGGACGCCGTAAAGGCCGCGGTCGGGGATCGTGCCGGCGTTGGTGACGACCAGCGAGCGGGCGCCTTTGCGGCCGTGGATCGTGCCTTCGGTGCGGTCCCAGACGATCCGCGGCCGCAGCTCGGCGAAGCGGTCGGATGGATAGCGGCCGTCGAGCATGTCGAGCACGTTCTCGAGCTGCTCGCGGGAGAGCTCGCGGAACGGCTCGGCGGCGGTGACCAGCTTCTCGACCTCGTCCACGTTCCACTCGTCCAGCGCCGCCATCGAGACCAGGTGCTGGGCGAGCACGTCGAGCGGGTTGCGGGGGATCACCGTCTCCTCGATCGCGCCGTCGCGCATCCGCCGGGCGACCACCGCGCACTCGAGCAGGTCGCCGCGGAACTTCGGGAAGATCCGCCCTTTCGAGGTCTCCCCCAGCCCGTGCCCGGCCCGCCCGACCCGCTGCAGCCCGCGGCTGACCGACTTCGGCGACTCGACCTGGATCACCAGATCGACAGCGCCCATGTCAATGCCGAGCTCCAGGGAGCTGGTGGCCACGAGGCAGGGCAGCTCCCCCGACTTGAGCATCTCCTCCACGAGAGTCCGCTCCTCGTGCGAGAGGGACCCGTGGTGGGCTCGGGCGATTTCGACCGGGTCGCCGGCCACCGCTGGCGGGGCATCGGGGGAGGGCTCTGACGAGCCTCCCCGCTGTTGCTCGGCAGAGTCCTCCCCCGATGGCCTTCCACCATGACCCGCGTGCTCGGTCGCCGGAAGCTCAGATTCGCCTTCTCCGTTTGCCAGCTCGTTGATGCGTTTGGCCAGGCGCTCCGCCCCCCGCCTGTTATTCACAAAGATGATGGTCGACGTGTGTGCTTCGACCAGCTCCAGGAGCTTCGGGTAGATCGCAGGCCAAATGCTGCGAACGTGAGCGCTGGGCTCGATTTCCGTCGGCGGCGGCCCGTCCTCACTCGGGAAAGCAGGCGCGCCGGGCTCCGCCATGTCCTCGACCGGCACGACGATCTCCAGATCAAGGTCCTTCCGAGTCCCAGCGTCGACGATCCTGCACTTGCGCTTGGGACCCACGAGGAACTGGGCAATGCGCTCCAAGGGGCGCTGGGTGGCGGAGAGCCCGATCCTCTGGATCCCCTGGCGAGCGCTCTCCGCTCCTCCGGCGGGTGGCGCCGAGGGTGAGCTCCCTCGCGGGTGAGCGAGGGAGTCATCCTCGGTGACAGGACCCGCCGGCCGGGGCGAATAGGCCCTCGCCAGGTCATCCAACCGCTCGAGGGTCAGGGCCAGATGCGCCCCCCGCTTCGACTGAGCGACCGCGTGAATCTCGTCGACGATCACCGCCTCGACCGAGCCGAGGATCTCCCGCACCTGCGAGGAGAGCATCAGATACAGCGACTCCGGCGTGGTGATCAGGATGTCGGGCGGGTTTTTCGCCATCGCCCGCCGCTCTTTCTGCGGCGTGTCGCCGGTCCGCAGACCGACTGAGATGTCGGCGCCGATCCCGCGCAGGGGCGCCCGCAGGTTGCGCTCGATGTCGTAGGAGAGCGCTTTCAGGGGCGAGACGTAGACCAGCCGCACGCCCTCGCCAAGGGCAGGCTCCCGCGCCAGCCGGTCGATCCCCCAGAGGAAGCTGGCGAGGGTCTTGCCGGAGCCGGTCGGGGCGCAGATCAGCGCGTTCTCGCCGCCCGAGATCGCCTCCCAGCCGCCGACCTGCGCCGGCGTCGGCCCCTCGAAGGAGGCCTCGAACCAGCGCCTCGTCGCGGCACTGAAAGGCGCCAGCGGGTCAGACTTGGTGCTCTGCTTGGCCTCGGTGGTCAACCCACCGATCTTACGCAGCGGGTTAGTTCGGGCGGCCGCCGGCGAACTTCACGTATTCGTACCAGGCCTTCTTCGGCTTGAAGGGGTTGGCGAACAGGCCGGAGCCATCGCAGAAGTTGCAGGTGCCCTCCTGGTCGTCGACCGAGAACCAGTAGAGGCGCTTGAGCTTCCATCTGGCCTGGTTGCGCTTCAGCAGGCCAAAGGACTTGCGCAGTTCGCGGGCCTGGCCGGCGACGCCTTTGGCGAAGCTGTTGCCGGGCGTCGGCGGTTTCGAGCTCCAGCCGAGCTCGGTGATCCAGAGGCCCTTGCCGGCATCCCCGTGCGCCTGGAGGACGTCGCGCAGGTCTTCGATGTTGGGTCTGAGGCCGGCGTAACTGCCGGTGTACGGGTGCAGGGCGACGCCGTTGAACTTGCGCTTGAAGCCGGGCACCTTCGCGTACATCCGCTCGAGGAACTCGGTGGCGAAGTAGGCCCGCGGCGGCTTGTAGTTGCGGATCGCTTCGATCGGCCGCGAGTAGAGGCCGGCGAGGATCACCTGCGCGCCAGGGTCAGCGGCTTTGATCGCCGCATAGGAGAGCTTCACCAGCTTGCCGTACTGGACCGGGTTGGGCCGGGCGACGAAGTACTTGAAGTTGGGCTCGTTCCAGACCTGCCAGGCGCGGACAGGGCGCGGCGGGATGCCGGGATTGGCCGACCAGAAGGTTCCGCCGGGCCCATAGCGATCGACGGCGGCGGTGAGGATCGCCTTCCAGGCGCCGGCGGCGGCGCCGGAGACCGGCAGGCCGCGCGGGGCTTTGAGCACGCCGCCGGTGCCGGGCACCGGCACTTCCGGCACCGCCCACCCCGGCGCCCCGGTGACGAAGGGAAGCACGTCGAGGCCAGCTTTCGAGGCGGCACCGATGATCGAGTCGGGCCCGGACCAGTCGGGGGTCGCACCGCGCGCGGTCTGCACCGAGGCCCACCCGACCGGGACGCGGATGCTTTCGACGCCGCCGCGGGCAAGCCGCTGGAACTGCTGGTCGGTCGGGGTCGCCTGCGGGACGATCCCCCAGAACTTGCCGGGAACCGCCATCGCGGTCGGGGCGAAGCAACCGAGCCCCAGCAGGGCGATCACGACCGCAAGGCAGGCACGCGAAGTTCTCATCTGCTTCCCCTCTCTCGACATCGGGTCAGCCGACCTTGGGCGCGACGGCCCCGTCGGACCCGTCGCGCTGCCGGCGCTGCTTGATCAGGAAGGCGCCGATCGAGATCGCCGCCAGGGCCGCGATCGCGATCAGGATCGGGACCAGCGGCGAAGAGGAGTCGCTCTCCTCGGCGGCGGCCGGAGTGGTGACGACCTCGCCGCCGCCGACTGAGCCACCGCCGGGTGCGGTTCCCTGCTTGCCGCCGCTCGCCTGATCCGCGCCGCCGCTGCCGCCCGTGCTTGGATTGGTCCCCGCCGATGAGCCAGCTTCAGACCCACCCCCGCCACCGGAGCCGCCGGAGCCGCCTGGCGCGGCCGTGCCGCCAGAATCGGTCTTCGAGCTGCCGGCGCGGGTTTCGTCTTCGCCGATCGTCTTCTTCTTGCCCGGCACCGGAGGCGGTGCTTCACCGTAGATGACGCCGGAGCTGTCGGAAGCAACAGCGAGAACCGGAAACAAAGCCAATGCCAGCAGAGCAAGCACTAACTGAAGCCCGAAGGCAACTCGGCCCGAGCCACGGGCGGGATGGCGCTTCCCGAACATGGCGCGCAAGGTTAGAGGAATCGTCGGCGTTGATCGCTCCGGCGCTGCTGATCGCTGCTTTAGCCCTGGACGAAGGGGGTTTTGAGACTTCCCCACGCCACATCGCCGGACTGGCGGTCTGGCTGGTAGTGGTTGCCCTGCTCGCGCTCGGTGCCGCCTCACGGGCAAATGTTGCGCGCCCGTTCTACTGGACGAGTGGGCTGATCGGCGGTTTTGCGCTTTGGTCTGCAATCTCATCTCTCTGGTCGGGGTCGATCGAGCTCAGCGTGATCGAGGCAGACCGCGTCCTGGTCTACCTCGGGATCTTCCTTGCCGCGTTCCTGATCGCCCAAACCGACCAAAACCGCAAACGTTTCGCCGAAGGGATCGCGATCGGGCTCGCCTTCGTCGCCCTGCTCGGGCTCGCCGTCCGCCTCCTGCCGGACCTGATCGAGGTCGCCAACTCGGTCGGAACCGGGGCCAGGATGCGGTATCCGCTCGGCTACTGGAACGCGAACGGACTCGCCTTCGCGACCGCGACGGCGCTGCTGCTCTGGCTCAGCCGCCGCTCCAGCTTCGCCGCCCTGCGCTGGGGCGCGGTCGCCTGCCTGCCGGCGGTCCTGCTCGCCCTCTACTTCACCTTCTCGCGCGGCGGCGTGCTGGCGCTGCTGGTCGCCTGCGGCTGCCTGATCGCCCTCTCGCACGATCGGCTCTGGTTGCTGGGCACGTTGGCGGTCGGCGCCGTCGGCGCCCTGCCGGCGCTGCTGGCGGTGCAGGCGCGCGCCAGCCTCAGCAACAACCTCAACGAGCCGGCCACCGTCGACCAGGGCCACGAAGTGCTGCTGATCCTGGCGGCCGGGATTGCCCTGGCGCTACTCCTGTTCGCCGGCCTGCTGGCGCTCGAGCGCCGCCGGGGGCGGTTGACCGGGCGCGCCCTGGAGCGTTCCCGCAACCGTCGCGTCCTCGCCGGGGTGGCGCTGGTGGCGGTGCTGGGGGGCCTGGCGACGGTGGTCGCGGTCGGCGGCAGCGCCTGGGACCGGTTCTCTGCCTCCGACGTCGAGTTCCCCACCGACCCCGACCGGCAGTTCGTCAACCTCTCCGGCGCCGGTCGCAGCGACTTCTGGGCGGTCGCGGTCGACTCCTTCGGCGAAAAGCCGCTCGCCGGCCACGGCGCCGGCACCTATGAGTTCTCCTGGCAGGAGCTGCGCTCGACCGATCAGCCCAACAGCACCGCCCACTCGCTCTACCTCGAAGCCTTCAGCGAGCTGGGCCTGGTCGGCGGCCTCCTCGTCCTCGGCTTGGTCGGGGTCCTGCTCTGGATCGGGTTCCTGGCCTGGCGGGGGGCCGGGGGGCCGCGGCGCGAGACCCATGCGGCGCTGCTGGCGGCGATGCTCGCCTTCGCGGTCGGGGCGGCGATCGACTGGCTCTGGGAATTCCCCCTGCTGGGCGGGGTCTTCTTCCTCGCCGGCGGTGCCCTCGTCGCTGCCCGCTGCGGCCAGCTGGCGGCGACGCAGGAGGCGAAGATGGAGCCGCGGCGCTTCGGCCTCGCCGTCGCCGGCCTCGCCGCCGCCTGGATCACCGCCCTGGCGCTGATCGGGCCCCTGCTGGTCGACCGCGAGCTGGGCGCGGCCCGCGACGCAGCCGAAGCGCGGGACTTCGCCGCCGCGGTCGACGACGCGGAGACCGCCCGCTCGATCGAGCCCTGGGCCGCCTCCCCATACCGCGAACTGGGCCTGATCGCCCAGGCGCAGGGGGAGTTCGACCGCGCCACCGACCTGCTGAGCGAGGCGATCGAGCGCGAAGACCGCAACTGGGAGCTCTATTACCTGCGCGCCGGGGTTGCAGAGGAAGCAGGGGACGAGCGCGCCGCGGCAGCCGACCTCGAACGGGCGCGGGAGCTGAACCCGCTGGCGCCCTTCCTGCAACCGGAAGCGAAATGAGCCCGATGAGCCAGAAAGCCCGAGAGAGCGCGTCGACTCCCGAGCCCAAGGGGACGCCGCGGGCCCCGGAGCTCGGAGCGGCACACCGCCTCGGTCTGGCGGGGCCCGACGCCTCGCGGCGCCGCGGCGCCGTACTGCGGCGACTGCTGGCGAGCGGCGACTGGGCAGCACTGCTGGCCACCCTCTGCGTCGTCACCGTCGCCACCTCCACCACCGACATCGCGACCCTGTTCTGGGCGACCCTCTTCAGCCCCGCCTGGATCCTGGTGGTCAAACTGCACGGGCTCTACGACAACGATCACCGCCGGATCCGCCACAGCACCCTCGACGAGCTGCCCTCGCTGATCTCGGCCAGCGTCCTCGGCACCCTCGTCCTCGACGCCTTGCTGGCGCTGAGCCCCGTCGGCCCTCTCTCCCCCGCCAGCGCGATCGCGGTCGGGGTAGGCATGGTCAGCGGCAGCTTCGTCCTGCGCGGCATCCTGCGCTTCGTCTGGCACCGCTTGACCGGAGCCTCGATCGGGCTGGCGATCGGCTCCGCCGCCGCGGTCGACCTCGTCGCCCGCCGCCTCTCCACCCACCCCGAGGCCCGCCTCGCCCTGGCCGGCTACCTCTCCAACGACGAGCACGCGGCCAGCGAGCTGCCGCGGCTGGGCGCGCCCGGCGACATCTCCCGGGTTGCCCGCGAGCAGGGGGTCGAGCGGGTGGTGGTGACCGAGCAGGAGATGAGCGAGGTGGCGGCGGAGCGGCTGATCGAGGAGTGCAAGGCGGAGGGGCTCGCCCTCACCTTCCTGCCCCAGCACTTCGGCCTGCTCGGCCCGGGCATCGAGCTCAACCGCCTCGCCGAGCTGCCGGTGCTCGACTTCCGTTTCTCCGACCCCTCGCGCTCGACCGTGGCGCTGAAGCGGACGGTGGACGTGATCGTCTCGGGCCTGCTGCTGGTCGTGCTCTCGCCGCTGCTGCTCGCGACCTCGCTGCTGATCCTGATCGACTCGGGCTGGCCCGTCTTCTTTCGCCAGCGCCGCGCCGGCAAGGACGGTGCCCCGTTCACGATGCTGAAGTTCCGGACGATGGTCGCCGACGCCGAGCAGCGGCTGGGCGAGCTGGTCGACCTCGAGAAGCTCGAGGAGCCGGCCTTCAAGATCCGCGACGACCCGCGGGTCACCCGGGTCGGCCGGCTGCTGCGGCGGACCAGCGTCGACGAGCTGCCGCAGCTGCTCAACGTCCTAAGGGGCGACATGTCGCTGGTCGGCCCGCGGCCGGAGGAGGAGAGCGTCGTCGCCCTCTACGACGATCGCCAGCGGGCGCGGCTGGCGATCAAGCCGGGACTGACCGGGCCAATGCAGGTCTACGGGCGCAGCGACCTCACCTTCGAGGAGCGCTTGGCGATCGAGCGCGACTACCTCGACAACCTCTCGATCACCAGCGACCTGGCGATCCTGCTGCGCACGCCGCGGGCCGTGATCCGCGGCGAGGGCGCCCATTGAGGAGTTAGGCGGGATCAGCCGCTTGCGCGGCGCATCCAGATGCTGCCGCCATGGTGCTCCACCGGCAGCTCCGCAAGCAACTCCTGGAGCCGCGAGCTGTGCTCGGTGACCACAGCTTTGTTGCAGAGCAGCGGCTGGAACTCGCGGTTGTACATCAGGAACGCCTGCAGCACGTACTGCTCGTTCCAGGTCTGGCCCCGCTCGAAGATCCAATCGTCGGGATAGTCGGAGGGCCAGAAGACATCGTGAACGTGGGCGATCACGCCGGGGGCGAGCCGCGGCAGGATCTCGAAGAAGAACCAGACGACGTCGCTGCCGGCGCGGGCGACGTGGGAGCCGTCGTAGAAGCAGACATCGCCCTCCTGGAGCGACTCGAACAGCTCCAGAGGCGCCCGCTGGAGGATCGTCTCATGCAGGGTCCAGTGATCGGGGAGGGCGCTCAGCAACTCCTTGCGCGGGTAGGGCTCGACCTGGTCGACAACCGTTCGCGGCGCCCCTTCCTCCTCGTTGCGGGCCAAGGCCCGTGCCATCAGCAGGCTCGACCAGCCGCACCCGGTCTCGATCACTCGGCGCGGCTTCAGCTCACGCAGCAGGCCATAGTGGAGGATCGCATCCATGTGGCTCCAGAAGTCGTTGCGCCAGTGGT
>DATHUE010000220.1:0-2872 GCA_035462545.1 Solirubrobacterales bacterium | reverse complement strand
TCGGCGGCTACGGCCAGTCCGGCCACGGCCGCGAGAACGGGCGGTATGGGCTCGAGGAGCTGCTGCAGGTGAAGTCTTTGCAGCTTTAGCGGAGGTCGCCGTGGGGAGGGTCCTGCGGGCGGGGCAGACAGGCTCCGTTCTCGGACCCTCCCCACGCCGCCCCCACGGAGCGGAATAGGCTGACCGGGCATGAACTTCGAGCTCTCCGACGAGCAGAGATTGATCCGCGACACGGTGCGCGAGTTTGCGCTCCAGGAGGTCAAGCCGGTCGCGGAGGAGCTGGACCGGACCAAGTCCTTCCCCTACGAGATCGTCGCCAAGCTCGGCGGGCTGGGGTTGATGGGGATCCCGTTCCCGCAGGAGTACGGGGGCGGCGGCGCCGACACGCTCTCCTACGTGCTGGCGGTGGAAGAGCTGGCGCGGATCGACTCCTCGGTCTGCATCACGATGGCCGCCCACACCTCGCTGGGGACGATGCCGATCTACCTCTGGGGCAGCGACGAGCAGAAGCAGGAATGGCTGCCGCGGCTCTGCAGCGGCGAGCGCCTCGCCTCGTTCGGCCTGACCGAGCCGGAGGCCGGCTCCGACGCCGGCAACGTCCGCACCGGCGCCAGGCTCGACGGCGGCGAGTGGGTCGTCAACGGCGCCAAGCAGTTCATCACCAACGCCGGGACCGAGATCTCCGGCTGCGTCTCGATCACGGCCGTGACCGGGGACGCCGACGGCCGCAAGGAGGTCTCCAACCTGATCGTCCCCACCGGCACGCCCGGCTACGAGATCGGCGAGGCCTACCGCAAGATGGGCTGGAACGCCTCCGACACCCGGCCGCTCTCCTTCGAGGACTGCCGGCTGCCGGAGTCGAGCCTGCTCGGCCGCCGCGGCGACGGCTTCAAGAACTTCCTCCACATCCTCGACGGCGGCCGGATCGGCGTCGCCGCGATGGGGGTCGGCCTCGCCCAGGGCGCGCTCGACGAGGCGATCGCCTACGCGAAGGAGCGCCAGGCGTTCGGCCAGGCGATCTCCAAGTTCCAGTCGATCCAGGCCAAGATCGCCGACCTCTCGGCCCAGATCGAGGCGGCCCGGCTGCTGACCTGGCGAGCGGCGCTGGAGAAGGACGCCGGCCAGTCGTTCACCCTCACCGCCGCCCAGGCGAAGCTGATCACCGGCCGCCTCGCGGTCCGCGCGACCGAGGAGGCGGTCCAGATCCACGGCGGTTACGGCTACATCGAGGAGTACCCCGTCTGCCGCTTCTACCGCGACGCCAAGATCCTGACGATCGGCGAGGGGACGGACGAGGTGCAGCAGATGGTGATCGCGCGCCAGCTCGGCTGCTGAGCCGCAAGCCCGCTCCCTACGGCGGCGGTTCCGCGGTGACCTCGCCCTCGGAGCGCCCAGCCACCTCGGCCGCGCGGCCGACCCGCTCGCCGATGCCGAAGTGGGCACAGATCGTCAGCTCGTGCTCGCGGCGCAGCGGGCGGGTCGGGTCGACGACCGGCGCTGCCTGCAGCGCCTCGCCCGCCTGCGCGACCCAGACGCCGAAGGCGGCGCCCGCGCAGTTGGCCAGCGGCACCGCGACGACGCGGGCGTTGCGGCGGCGGCCGAGGCGGGCGATCAGCCAGACGGGCACCCCCGTCCCCCGGTCGACGAAGAGGCCGCGGACCTCGCCGACCGCGGCGCCGTCGATCTCCCTGACCTCGGCGCCGACCCAGCGCTGTGCCTCCTCCAGCGAGGGCATCGCCGCCTCAGCCATCGGCCTGGCGCTCCAGCAGCTCGCCGGCGGCACTGGCCGGATCGAGTTCTCGTCGCACGACCCGCTCGAGCAGCTCGGCGGTGCGGGGGTCCTCGGCGGCGGTCGCCTCGAGCCGGCGGCGCATCCGCGAGGTGGCGATGCCCAGCACCTCGCTGCGCAGGTTGCGGGCGCGGCGCTCGGCCAGGGTCCCCGCCGCCTCGATGAAGGCACGGTGCTCGCCGATCGCGTCCGCCAGCTCCTCGACGCCCTCGCCGCGCGTCGCCTCGGTGCGCAGGATCGGGACCTTCCAGCCCTCCGGGTCGTGGGAGAGCGCAAGGACGCCGCGCACCTCGCGCACCATCGTGTCGGTCATCGGGTGGTCGGCCTTGTTGACGACGATCACGTCGGGGATCTCCATCACCCCCGCCTTCAGCGCCTGGATCGAGTCGCCCGAGCCGGGCATCAGCGCCAGCACGATCGTGTCGGCGTGGTCGACGATGTCGATCTCGGCCTGGCCGACGCCGACGGTCTCGATCAGGACGTCGTCCTTGCCCGCCGCGTCCATCACCAGCGCCACCTGCAGGGCGGCCTCCGAGAGACCGCCGAGGGCGCCGCGCGAGGCCATCGAGCGGATGAACACGCCGGGGTCGAGGAAGTGCTCGGTGAGCCGAATCCGGTCGCCGAGCAGGGCGCCGCGGGTGAACGGGCTGGAAGGGTCGATCGAGAGCACCGCGACGCTGCGCTCGGCCTTGCGCAGCTCGCCGGTCAGGGCCCCGATCAGGGTGCTCTTGCCAACCCCGGGGGGGCCGGTGAAGCCGACGATCCGCGCCTTGCCGGTACGCGGGTAGACCTCGCGGACCAGCTCCCAGCCGGCCGGGTCGTCGGACTCGATCAGGGTGATCGCGCGCGCCAGGGCGCGCTTGTCGCCGGCAAGAAGGCGCTCGGCCAGGGGTGCGGTCTTGGCGGTGTCCGTCAAGGGCGACCAGCATAGGCATAGGTCCATAGAGTTGCCACGCTGATGATCGGCTTCCTCGCCCGCAACGGGATGCTCAACCACCGCTACGCGCTGCTGCTCTGGCGCTACTCGTGGCGCCGCCTGCTGACCCGGGCCGGGCGCCGCTGGCAGACCGACGGGTTCGTCTT